>JAPPKG010000365.1:0-44023 GCA_026914085.1 Caldilineaceae bacterium
CAACGCCCCCGGCCAACAACATGCCTCGCCGACCTGGTGTCGATATTCGTAACAGGTCCCCAATCGAAGGGGTTCCGCCAGACCACGTCCCGCCAGTCCCACCAAATACCCGTAGGGCCACCCCTTGTGCGTGCCCAGGCCTGCCCTTCGCCCTCTTCAAAGCCCGGAGACCATTTCAGCCGCCGTAGCCATGAATTCCACCTGCCATACTGTTTTCATCCCAAATGTGGACCGAACCTGGAAATTCCAGGGCAAATGCACCAAAAACAGTGATATAATATCCCTGTGCGTGCGCCGTCTGACGGCACAATATTTTGCTCACAAAGTGGGCACGTGAAGCGGGAAATCACGTAGGTTAACTTCAAAGGCCTGGCACGAAAGGAAAGGTCATAAAGCAGCGAAGTAAAGCGGGAGGGCGAATGAACTACACTGAAACCGCTCCCGCGAGACCTGCTACCTAAGACTAAAGCTATACTGCTTGCCTCCTGGTCTCCATCGGGCAAAGGCTATGACCATCGGGAAAGGTAGTCGATTCTCAAAGCCATAGGTGATAGGTCTGAGTGGGAACCTACCAAGACGAAATGGAAAGCCGTGTGCGGTGAAAGCCGCACGCACGGTTCGCGGGCAGGCAGGGGGACAAGTGCTTATCCAAGCAACTCACTTCCTGCCGAACCTAACTATTATGCAAATCGGCATAACTGAGAGCGTACTTACATCAAGCCACGACTCTCGCTGGCAGGGAATCTGAAAGCGAGGAGGGTCCCCTCCCAAGACTGGTAACTGCCCTTTATCCATCTGCCCATAACCTAACGATGACAGCGAGGAACTGTGCTCGAAGTCGAGCGCAAAAATCCAAAACATGGATAACTGCCCGGCCTGACCCGACTCAACCCTAAAGGTCCGGACACGACACTATGCCCTCCCACCGCCGGCTGTCCGGCATGAGTCTGTCGTCAGCTGGAGTAGTGGATGAGCATTGTAGGGATTTTGCCGGAATCAGGAACTGACGGCAGAAACGGAAAAACTAATGCAAAAGCATAACGACAACAAGAACCACATAGAAATCCGCCCGCTTTTGCCCGTCTTTTCCGCTATTTCCGCCATTTCCGCCATATTCCCGCCAAAACACGTCCCGCCGATTCAGAACTCATACAACTCTCGTACTTTATATCCCGTCTTTTCCGCCATTTCCGCCATTTCCGCCATTTCCGCCATTTCCGCCATTTCCGCCATATTTCCGCCATTTCCGCCATATTTCCGCCATATTTCCGCCATATTTCCGCCAAAACACCTCCCGCCATTTCAGAGCTTGTACAACTCTCGTACAACGTATATTGACACTCGTTCGGACCCGCCACGCCGGCGAGGCCCTGACTGCAGCTCACGACACAGACTGCATTAGTTGCAGGTCACTCAACACGTAAACGCTCACAAACACTCGCCCAACACACAGACGAGAAAGCCAGTGACCAACCTTGAAGACTGACGGTCCACGTTGAAAGCAAGGCACGCATCGGTCCCCAAGGCACATGCATCTCATCTGAATTTCATCTTTTCGTCCCAGGCTGTAATGCTCCTGACTTCCACCTTCAGACACTTGCGCAAACGGACATGCCCCCTAATCGGCATTCCTGCCAAACGTTACCAAGCCGGTTGGAAGACTGCCTATCTCTGGAGAGTTCTACCCCATTAAGGTGCAGTTGCCCTGGGCAAGCGGTGCCGAAATTGACCCTCTTCTGACCAGGATTAGGCCAACTTTCCTGGCCTTGACTACGCGAATCTGGGCTCCGTGGCGTTGGCTTCCTTAACTGCTCACACAAAGCAGAAAAATTTGACTGGCGTGCCTTTCATGCTATACTCACGCCGGTTACGCCCCGCCGCCCCCTTCGCCCCCGAAGACCGGTAAAGGTGCCACTGTAGTAGAATCGAAGGCAATCTGCTCTTTTCTGGGCGGGCGCATTCCCAACGATTGTCAAAACTAACGACTGAGACTACATCCTATGGCGACAGCGGCTGACGTATCCAACGTCAGTACCGGGCGCATCACCAGCCCGCTTTCCATCCTCGGCGCGATCTGGGGATCCTACTTCTTCCGCAAGTTCCTGCGCGCCCTGGCCACCATCTTCATTGTTACCACCATTATCTTCTTTTTGGTGCGCCTCCTGCCCGGCAACCCAATTGAAATCTATGTAAACCAGCTGGTTGTCACCTACGGCTTGCCCGTTCATGAGGCCAAGGACCAAGCCGCCGCTCTGTTTGCCATCGACCTGGAACAACCGGTAATCCTCCAATATTTTTCCTACCTGCAGAATCTGGCGAGGGGAAACTTTGGTCAGTCAGTACTGTCGCCTGGAACGACCGTTACCGAGGTAATCTTGCGGTTCCTCCCGTGGACGCTCTTCAGCGTTGGCCTGGGTCTCCTGATCAGTTTCACAATCGGCGTTCTGTTCGGTGTCATCATGGCCTATCGCCGCGACAGCTATCTTGATCACGGCCTGACTGTCATAAGCTCTGTGATAAGCTCCGTCCCAGACTTTCTTATCGGCCTGCTCATCGTCGTGTGGTTGGGAGTGCAGTGGAAGATCCTGCCGATCGCGGCCATGCGAGGCGCGTACTCATCCGGCATGGTGCCTGGGCTGAATCTGGAATTCTTACTCGATGCGTTCTTCCACGGGGCTCTGCCAATATCTACCTACGTGCTGACCAGCGTCGGCTTTTGGATGCTGAGCATGAAGAGCAACACGATTAGCACGCTTGGTGAAGACTACGTCACGATTGCCAAAGCGCGCGGCCTGAAGGAGTGGCGCATTACCACCGCCTACGTTGGCCGCAATGCGATCCTTCCCCTCTTTACGATTCTAACAATTCGTATCGGCTTTGTCGTCGGCGGTTCCTTGCTGGTGGAGCAGATCTTTGAGTATGGCGGAATTGGGCGCATGCTCGGCCAGGCCATCAACCAGCGCGACTATACTTTGATGCAGGGAATCTTCCTCATCATTACTTTCTCAGTGATCTTCGCCAACTTCTTCGCCGACGTCCTGTACGGCTGGCTCGACCCCCGTATAAAGCTGCAGGACAATTGAGCCTGACCAAAGTGCCAGAATACACACGAAGCGCAGGAGCAGATAGATGACGGCCCAAGTAGTGGAAGGCCAACAAACCGATAGCATCTTGGTCAGCGCATGGAAAGGATTCCGAACTGGGGTACGCCTCCTTGCCTACAATCGGGTTGGTTTTATCGGTTTCCTCGTCGTGGTCTTCATGGTCCTCCTGTCCTACGCGGGCCCGTTAATCATCGAATTGGATACCAAGACCAAGATCGACAGGATCTATATAACGCCGACACTTGAACATCCTTTGGGTACCGATCATCAGGGCCGCGACATCTGGTCCCAGATCGTCAACGGCGGCAAAGACGTGATCTACGTTGCCTTTCTGGCTGCCCTGATTTCAACCGTAATCGCGGTGGTTTTTGGCACGCTTAGCGGTTTCATAGGCGGTTGGCTGGACAGCGCCATCATGTCGGTCACTGATATCATACTTACCATTCCTCAGTTCCCGCTCTTGGCGGTCCTGGCAGCCTTTATTTCCCTGAACAGCTTGACCCTGCTGGGGATCTTGATGGGTCTGCTGAACTGGCCGACGCTCTTGCGCGCGCTGCGGGCCCAGGCACTCTCCCTCAAACAGCGAGATTTCATTGAGGCAGCCAGGGCGCTGGATCTGGGCGTTATGCATATCGTCCTGCGCGAAATGGTCCCCAACATGATGCCCTACATTGTAGTCAGCTTCGCCCTGGGCATGACCTTTGCCGTCTACCAGCAGGCGGGACTCGTCTTCCTCGGCCTGGTGCCGATAACCGCTGGCAACTGGAGCGTGATGATTCAGCTGGCGTGGGTACGAGGAGCGATCTTCTACAAGGACAGTGTCTGGTACATTATGGCGCCGATCGTCGCCATCGCCATTCTTCAGCTGGCAATCATTTCCATGACCCGCTCGCTTGAGCTTGTATTCAATCCTCGACTGCGAGCCAGCGAGTAGAAATCTGTTCTCTGGACAAATATGAGTCAGACTACTGATCTTTCTTGGCATCAGGAAATTGAAGAAAACGGCAGCCAGCCCCCACTGAGCCTGCAGAACGTTCATGTCAGCTATCGCACGCGTAAGGGAAGCGTCCAGGCGGTCAGAGGTGTCACCCTCGACTTGCAGGCAGGTGAAAGCCTGGCTCTGATCGGAGAGAGTGGCTCCGGCAAGACAACCTTGGGGCTGGGAATCGTACGTCTCTTGGTCGAAACCGCCGAAGTCAGCCCGGGCAAGATTATCTATCGCCGCGACGGCCGCGAGTTGGATGTGCTTTCACTTGCTGAAGGTCCGCTGCGCGAGTTCCGCTGGCGCGACTGCGCCATGGTCTTCCAGTCGGCGCTCAACGCGTTCAATCCCGTGCTGAAAGTTTGGGACCAGGTTTGGGATACGGCGAAAGCCCACAGGTGGAACAATCGCGAGGAGGTCCGCGAGCGGTTTCTCGATCTGCTTCGCTTTGTTCAGTTGGATCCTGACCGTGTAATCAACGCCTACGCCCATGAGTTGAGCGGGGGCATGCGCCAGCGAACGCTTCTGGCCATATCACTTCTGCTGGACCCCCAGATTCTGATTCTGGACGAGCCGACAACGGCTCTTGACATCCTCACGCAGAGGACGATCATAGATCTGTTGCGCCGGCTGAAGGAAGATCTGCACTTCACCATGCTCTTCATCTCGCACGACCTTGCCATCGCGGCTGAACTGGCAGACAGAGTAGCCACGATGTACGCCGGGCAGGTCGTCGAGCTGGGGCCGGTCGAGGACATCTTCTATCGCCCGCGTCATCCCTATTCCCTGGGTCTGATCCGGGCCGTGCCGACCGTAACCGGAGGTTTTGAGGAACTCTCCTCGATACCCGGTTCGCCTCCCGACCTGATCAATTTGCCGACTGGATGCAAATTCCATCCACGCTGCCCCTTTGCCAGCGAGCGCTGCAGTAGCGAAGAGCCGGGGTTGGAGCGGGTCGGCGATAATCACTACGCCGCCTGCTGGCACACTGATGCAGTGCAGGAGGACATAGAGCGCAGCGGGTTGAGAGGCAAAAGGAGCACGCAAAGGGAACGTTCTCCCGGCCTGTAATCCCCTCAGGAAACAGAGGCGCGGCCAGTGGAGGCCGCACTAGATGACGCCAATTCTCGAACTACGGAATGTAACGAAGTATTTTGGTAGCGGCCGCGAGCGCGTGACGGCCGTTGACTCGATCTCCCTGGATATTGAACCTGGCGAAATCGTTTGCCTCGTCGGTGAAAGCGGTTGCGGCAAGAGCACCACCGGCCGCATGGTCGTCGGCCTGCTGCCACCGTCCGAAGGACAGATTCTCTACCAGGGACAGGATATCGCGTCAATGGAAAAGGCCGACTATCAGCAGTACCGGCGCGCCGTCCAGATCATCCATCAGGATCCCTACGCCTCACTCAATCCAACCCAGACAGTGCGCCAGATGATCACGACGCCACTCTTGCGCCATCAAACACAGGGAACGGGTCAGAATGGAGCGAGCGCTGGCCGCAGAAGTCGCCGTCGTGACGCGGGGCGGCGGGCTGCCGAACTGTTGGAAATCGTCGATCTGACGCCGGTTTCGGACTTTCTCGACAAGTATCCTCACCAGCTGAGCGGTGGTCAGCGCCAGCGTGTTTCAGTAGCTAGGGCTTTGACCGTGGAGCCTAAGTTCATCGTCGCCGACGAAGCCGTCTCAATGGTGGATGTGTCAATTCGAGTGAGTCTGCTCAACATGCTCTACCGGCTGAAAGACGAGTTTGACGTAACCTTTCTCTTCATCACACACGACCTGGCGCTGGCGAAATACTTTGCCTGGGAAGGGCGAATCACTGTCATGTACCTGGGCCGCATTGTGGAAGAAGGGCCTACGCCCCGCCTCATCACCGATTCGCGCCACCCTTATACGCAGGCGCTTCTGGGGGCAGTTCCCGAAGCCGATCCCGAATTGGCAAAGAAGAAAGTCCACATTGAACTGCGCAGCGCCGAAATTCCCAGTCTTCTGAATCTGCCTACAGGTTGTACTTTCCATCCGCGCTGCCCATACTTTGTGCCGGGGCAATGCGACTTGGCCGTTCCTGGGTTGGAACAGATCTCAGATGGGGGCAGTGTGGCCTGCCCCGTTCGCATGGCGGAGCCGAGCCAGATTGTGTGAGGGGAAGAATCGCCGCCGGCCCGCTTCGCTTTGAACGTCTAGGGCACATTAGGATTGACATGGATCCCTTCCTTGGTAGGGCGGCATTTCACATCGGGTTCTACATAGCCTTCGTTGCCGGCGCGCTACTGATCTTCTTGGAGAAAGGAACCGCCGAATACGTCATCACTCAGTTTACACTGGGGATTGGGCTTGTATATCTACTGTTGGTTGTAATTCTTGTGCAATGGGGGAAGAAGAGAGAGAGATAAACAAAAAAAGCAAGCGCATTTACCATGCTCCTGCGTGTGGCTCACTCTTCATTTCCCTGCTATATCACTTTCTCAATTGTCCTAAGGAGGAAACAGAATGAACCGAAGATTTTGGCTTGTAATTGCTCTCATTGCGGCCTTGGCCATCAGCGCGTGCGGCGCGCCGGCGGCCGATATGGGCGGCGGCGAGGCGGCCCCGGCTGCTGCGGAGGAAGAGGCTGCTCCGGCAGGAACCGGCGTAGCTGAGTTCCATCCGGCCTGGCCCTACGCGCCGCCCCCAACGGGCCACTTCAACACCTGGGTCACGAACGGCATGACCCTTGGCATCTATCGCGCTCTGATGGAACCGCCGTTGTTCATGTTCCTTTGGGCCGACGGCAGTTGGATGCCGGTAGCCGGGGAGTCCTGGGAATGGGTCGACGACGTCACC
Source organism: Caldilineaceae bacterium (assembly GCA_026914085.1). Classification (GTDB taxonomy): domain Bacteria; phylum Chloroflexota; class Anaerolineae; order Caldilineales; family Caldilineaceae; genus Bin5. The sequence continues at coordinate 6,911 of JAPPKG010000365.1, forward strand.
TTGCGCGTCAACCTGATCCAGGGAGCCCAGTGGAGTGACGGCAGCGCCTACACTTCACAGGACGTTGTCGACACCTTCTCCATCTCACGCCTGCTCAGCCAGACGGTCTGGCGCTTCCTCGATGACGTGCAGGCCGTGGATGATCACACGGTAGACTTCGTTCTCAGCGGTCCGTCCACGACGGTCCCCCGCCGTGTACTGCGCGAGGTACATATCACAGCCTCCTCGGTCTATGGTGACTTTGCCCAGCGCACTCGCGATCTGGTCGAGGCCGGCATGACCAATGAGGACGACGAATGGAAGCAGTTGCTGCAGGAGTTCAACGAGTTGCGCCCGGACGAAATGGTCGTCCTGGGGCCGTATGCGATCGACCCTGCCAGCATCACCGAGTCCCAGATGATTCTCAACAAGGTCGAGACCTCCTACTGGGCTGACACCGTGCGCTTCGACCGCATGCTCAACTACAACGGTGAGACGCCGGTGGTTACGCCGCTCGTCCTCTCCGGCGACGTCGACTATGCTACGCACGGCTTCCCGCCTGCGACCGAGCGCGAGTTCATGTCTCTGGGTTACCGCATCATCCGCGCCCCCATCTACGGCGGCCCGGCACTCTATTTCAACCACACGATCTATCCCTTAAACGTCAAAGAAGTGCGCCAGGCCCTGGCCTACGCCATCAACTTTGAAGAGAACGCCTTTATCTCGCTGGCCGAATCGGGCGTGGCGCAGGAGTGCATGTGCGGATTCTCAGACAACATCACGCCCCTCTGGCTGAGTGACGGGGCGCGCGCCAGCTTGGATCCATACAGCCAGGATCTGGAAAAGGCGGAGCAGATGTTGCTCGACATCGGCTTCACTCGCGCCGACGACGGTGTCTGGGTTGACGACACCGGCGCCCGCATGGAGTGGGAGCTGACCGCGCCGGCAGAGTACGCCGACTGGTCTGCCGCGGCTGAGAACGTGGCCGAGCAGTTGACTGCTTTCGGATTCCAGACCAGCTTCCGAGGCGTCAACTTCCAGCAGCATCCGATCGACGTGAATGAAGGCAAGTTCCAGCTCGCGATTCGCGGTTGGGGCGCAGGCAATCCGCACCCGTCCTTCTCCTATGAGAATGACTTCAGTACGCACAACGCCGCCGCCACGGGCGTGGGCGCGTCGGGCGCCGGCAGCATCGAACTGCCCGGCATGTCCTTCGACCTGAACGTCAGCACTGACAGCGTTGGCGACGTCGACCTGTGGGCGCTGACCAAGGAGGCCGGCTCTGGCGGTGACGCCGCCATGCAGATCGCCGCGCTCGACAAGATCGCGATGGCCTACAACGAACTGCTGCCGCAGATTCCCCTTTGGGAACGCTACGGCAACAACCCGGTCCCCAGCCGCTTTGCCAGTGGTTGGCTGCCCGAAGGCGACCCGATCTACGTCAACAGCCCCTACGCCGACTCCTTCGTCGTCATCCAAATTCTGACCGGACAGCTAGGCCCGGCTGAATAGGCGATACGGTGGGGTGAGTTTTGTGGTAAAATGAATGTAGTCAGGGCCGGCACCTCTGTGTCGGCCCTACTCATTCAACCCCGGGGAACAGACAGGCCCGCCGACCAGAATACAGGATACGACGCCTGCGCCACGAAAGAGAGCAGTATGAACACAGACTTGACCCAGGACCAGATTGACTCCTATCAGCAAAACGGTTTCGTAGTCCTGCACGACTTCCTCACCCCGGACGAATTGGAGACTTGGCGGCAGGCGGTTGATGGGGCCGTGCGCCGGCGTGGCAAGCAAAGGATGTTCAACCAGGAAGTGGACGAAGACCGTGAAGAATCCTACTACGATTATGTCTTCGTCCAGCGTGTTAACCTGTGGCAGGACAGTCTGGACGTGCGGAGGCTAATTCTGGATCCCCGTCTGGGCAAGATGGCCGCAGACCTGGCCGGGGTGGAAGGCGTCCGTATCTGGCATGACCAGGCGTTGATCAAGCAGCCGTGGGCCAACCCCACCGGCTGGCATCTCGATAATCCTTTCTGGTCCTACTCTTCCCGGGAGACCCTTAGTCTCTGGGTCGCCCTCGATGACGCCACATTGCAGAACGGCTGCCTCTACTTCCTGCCCGGCAGCCACAAGACAGCCACTTACGACAATGTCAGCATCGGCGAAAACATCGGCGACATTTTCCGCGTCTACCCGCAGTGGAAAGACATCATGGCGGCCCCCGCCGAAATGAAGGCCGGTTCCGCCTCCTTTCACAACGGACTCATCGCCCACGGCGCTGGTGCCAACATGACCCCGGGCTGGCGACGAGCCATGACCTGCGGCTTCATGCCAGACGGCTGCACCTTCAACGGCATACAGAACATCCTCAATGATGAACAGTTCGCCAGCTATGAGATTGGCGACCTGCTCGACGACGACCGGCAGAACCCCCTCATCTTCCACCGCTCCAAACCCTATGAGGAGAAACTAGCCGAACGAATCGCTCAATAGTAGCAGACACAAGACTACTGGTCGTGACCACGGCCCAGCGCTGATCATCCTGATTGCCGCCCAGTACTCACCTGCCAACTTGGTTGTACTGAAATGTCTGGGACTGATAGTGTCGGAAATCGTGGAAGCATTGCTTGAAGAGCATCATCGTGAGAAAGACGTCCTTCTCGCCAATTGAAATCTGAAGGCAAAGGAGTACCGTTGAAAGTCTGCGATTTGCAAGTATTGCATTTGCCCGTACTCCGGAAGTGTCACTGAGTTAAGGTTTGCAAAACTGATACGGAAGTCGCGTCACAAAAAAGCCGGTTTTGGCGCGACTTCTGTAGACTTTGTGCGACATTTGTAGACTTGGCGCGACATAACGCGACCTGCACACGGACACAAGCATCGGTTTTGTACAAGACTGCGAAGTGCTGCCTGAGTCCGAGAAGTCTGCCTCACGTGGGTCCTTTGAGCCCCCGCGCCTTGAGTACGATTACACTGGAGGCCAGCCCGGTGTCGATTGACAGTTTTTTCCTGCTATGCTAGCATTCCCGTCATTCTTGTTTCCCACCCGTTGTCCGTAGACTATACGAATATACTCCACTCTGAGGAGGAGGCTCCGTGCTGAACGTAGCAATTATTGGAATGGGGAACATCGGCCGCACGCATGCCGGTGTCTACCAGGCCAGCGAACGCGCGCAGCTTGTTGCAGTCTGTGATATGGACAGAAGCATTGCGGACGCTGCCGCCGAGCGCTTTGGCGTACCAGCCTATTACAGCGTCACGGAACTGCTTGACACAGTCGAGTTGGACGCCGTAAGTGTCGCCACCGCCGGGCCGGAAAATGGCGGTCATCACTACGAGCCGGTTATGCAGTGCTTCGATGCAGGGCTGCACGTATTATGCGAAAAACCGATCTCAAACAACATAGAGCATGCCCGCGAAATGGCTGCCAAGGCCGATGAGACCGGCCTTTACTTCGGCATCAACCTAAACCATCGTTTCGTGCCGCCGGCAGCCAAGGCCAAACAGTGGGTCGAGGAAGGCAGGTTGGGCGATCTGCTGCTGATGAACATGACGATGTGGATCGGCAATCCAAATGACACCTCGCCCTGGTTTCACATTCGTGCACTGCACCCCCACAGCCTCGACATCATGCGCTACTTCTGTGGTGACGTGAAGCGAGTCCACGCCTTCTTCAACCAGGCCCCCGGGCGCGTCTGCTACTCGAATGCCCAGGTAAACCTGGAATTCGCGAACGGAGTCGTTGGACACTTGACAGGCAGTTACGACACTAACCCGCGGCACAATCTGGAACGGTGCGAGGTAATGGGCACCGCCGGCCGATTTGTTCTCGACAATCTCTACCAAGAGTTGACCCTCTACCCCCGCCAGAGCGAAGAACTGACCGTCGTCCGCAACAGCATCATGGGCGGCCTCAGCGGATTCGACGCTACATTCACCAACCGCATCAATCGCTGGATCGAGCAGGTGGACGACGGCGTACCGAGGGAGGAAATTGAGGCTTCAGGCCGCGAGGGGCTGGCCGTACAGGAAATCATTGAAGCGGCAATCCGTTCTCACCATAGTGGAAAAACGGAGGAAGTCCCGGCCGTATGAGGACTCTGTGAATTGTTGCAGGTGCGATGAGCCTGAGTGCCTTGTCCTGAAATGCCGCCGGGATCAAACTGGCGCCTAAGTAAAACTGAAAGGCGAGCAAGGACTGTAGTGAAGAATTCCTCAGATACTCAGGAGTTGCTTGAGCGACTCAATCGTGATGGCTACATTCTCATTCCCAGTGCACTGTCTGCGGAACGAGTAGAACAGTGGAAGACGGTCCTGTACGCACTCTACGACCGCGGCGCCTACGAGATAAGTAACGGCGTGGGCAACGTTGCCTTCGAGAAGTTGCTTGCCTTGGAGCCGAAATTGGCGGGCGAGCTCGTGGGGCACGAAAGCGTTGCCCCATTCCTGCATGCCGTCATGGGTAAGCAGTGCCAGTTGCGCAGCCTGCGCGCCCACGTCAACCCTGCCGCCTATTTGCAGGAGTGGCACATGGACTTCTACGACTTCTACTATCAGGAAGAGAAAGCGGAGGCACAGAATCCCACGCGCGGCCTTTGCGTCAATTCAACATTCTATCTGACCGACAACACGCCTGAGCGTGCGCGTCTCACTTTCGTCAAGAACTATCTGAAACGCCCGGTACCGGAAGAGTTGATCCCTTTCCTGCGCTACACAGAAGATCGCAGCGACCCGTTCCAGCGCTGGTGCGACAAGCAGGAGTTGGAGCATCTGCACCCGATGGCCGGCGATGCAGTCGTCTTCTACAGCCACATTCCCCACCAGGGTGCCAAGATAGGACCGGATCCGGAAGGCGAGATTCGCGCCAATATCGTGCTCCACTACCAGCAGAATCCCATGTTCCCCGGCATCAAGTTCGTCAGCAATCCCCAGTTCACTCTGGAAACTCTGGGGTACGCTGGCACCTTTCCATTTGCAGAGCAAGATTAGCGGAAGTTCCGAACTGTTTCAGCCATAGTGAAAGGAAGAAATCGATGAAACTTCACAGAACGATCCTCGGCCTCGTTCTACTGGTATCGCTCGTCCTCCTGGCGGCTTGCGGCGCCCCGGCGGACGGTGGGATGGCTGGAGAAGCGGCCACCGATGCCGAAGAGGCGGCTCCCGCTGATGACGAGGTCGTTGAGATCGAGGAAGCCGATGAAGAAGCAATGGAGTTGAGCGGCGAAATCGTGATCAGCATCGCCTCCAACGATGTCCAGACCTATCAGGCGATCGCCGACGCCTATATGGAAATGCATCCAAACGTAGATGTCCTTGTCGAGCTCAAACCACCGGGGGTGGACGCATATCTCCAGTGGATAAGGTCCCAATTCACCTCGGAAGTGCCGCGCGTTTCCCTGATCGAGTCGCCCCACTTGCGAGAGTTCGCACAGGAAGGACGTCTTGTTGATTGGGGTCCCTACCTCAACAAAGAGAATCCCTACACGGGCGAGAAATGGGAGGACAGCTTCGAAGAGTGGGGCTTGAATCTGGTGCGCGACCCGAATACCGGCCAGATGTTTACAATGCCCTACCAGTCGGTTCAGACCTTCTGGATCTACAACAAGGATCACTTTGAACAGGCCGGCATAACCGATGTTCCGCCGCGCCCAACCTGGGATCAGTTTGTCGAGTGGAACGAAAAGCTGCGCGACGCCGGCATCATTCCCATCGCCATTGAGGGAACGACCGAGCAGATTTGGGGCGGCGGTCGCATGCCTTGGCTGATGCGCTCGGCAATGGACCAGTACCACCGCGACGATTTGCAGATTATCCAGTGCCAGGAAGGGGACTGGTGCTTCCGCGAGGGGATCGACGACGTTTGGACATACGATCCCACCGACGTACGCAACGACGACCCGGACCGCGTCTCCGTTAACATCGCCCGCCATCTGGCCGCCTTGCGCAATGGCGAGATTAATTTCAATAACGAATGTACTGTCGAAATGATGACCCAGGTCGGACGTGTCTTCAAGACGGCGAACGGATTCGTCCCTGAGGGTTGGACCGGTATGACCGATGCCTATCCGCTCTTCCTGACGCAGAGAGCTGCCATGCGCATGGTCCACGGTGGTATCTACACCAGCCTGCCCAAGGATATCCGCTCGCTGGCACAAGGAGAGTACGGTGGTCAGGCGGAAGTAACCGCAGAGGATTCGGCCGCCGCCGTCGAATTCGAATACGGGCGCTTTGCCTTCCCCACGATCGAAGGACCATGCGTCCAGGGCACTGCCCGCGCCAACGAATTGACTTCAGGCTACCTGGCCTTGCCGCTTAAGGACCGCGCCCAGAACGATCTGGAAGTTGACTTTGTAATGTTCTGGACCAGCCCGCAGGGCATGCGGATCTTCCTCGAAAACAAGCTGGATACGGAGAACCTTCAGGGAGGCATCGCTGGCCCGCCCCTGATCAAGAACGTCACCCTGCCTGGGAAATGGGAAGATATATTTGCTCAAAGCGTCTTCATCGGTAACTATGAAAAACCCGGCGCGCCCGGCGACGCCGTTGCACGCGGTTTCTTCAAATATGAAGAAACGAAGCGCGAATGGTCGATCATGGTACAGGAGTTCTTTGAAGGCAAGATGACGGCCGAAGAGTTCGCAGACAGGTACCAGACTCTGCTCGAAGACAACTTTGACGGAATGCTCGAATTCCTAAACCTGACGCATGAAGACCTGGACAACCCGGAAAAACGCCCACCTGGGTGGGTCGCCGCCGGGCCCTACTAACGAGCATAGGCCTCCGTCCGTTCAAGATGGAGGACGAATGCCCAGCTTGCGCTGATAGAGTTCTATGTCGCTTTCTTGGTGTCGCGTTCGGGCGATAGCTCGTTCACCATATCGTTCGCTAAGCATGCCGCTCCTTCACAGGAGCGGCATGTCCTGTTGGCCAATAGATTGTCCCCATCGTCGTTTTGCGGTGCTCGTATCCAGTATTGCCCTCGCGGCTGTCCTCCTGTTGGCCTTCTATCTGCCGCTTGCAGCACAGTCGCCTGAAGGACTGTTGTGGGGACAGGAAACCGGTGTCCGCATACAGACGATTTCTCTCACCGAGGACGGCGGACGCGTGGCAATAGGCAGTCGTGACAACACGCTTCGAGTGTTCGATGGATTGGGCGCCTTACTCTGGCAATTCGAGGCTGAAAACAGTATTCTGGGCGTGGACATTTCCCCCGACGGACAGTGGGTGTCTGTGGCGTCAGAAGATCGCTTCGTATATCTCCTCGACGGGGAAGGCAATCTGCTGTGGCAGTTCAAAGCCTCTCGGCCTGTGAACAATGCCGCTGTCGCAAGAGACGGTTCACTCGTCGCAGCCACGTCCGATGATCTGACCGTCTATGTCCTCGACAATGAGGGCAACTTGCAGTGGCAGGAGGAGTTGGGTATTGGCGTCCAGGCTGTTGACATTTACGGTAGCGGCGAACGGGCCCGAGTCGTAGTTGGCTCTAACGATGGGCTGATAACTATCTATAGCCGAACCGGCAGGGCGCTGCTCCAGACTGGTCTTGACTACAGAGTTCTCTCGGTTTCCGTGACGCCAAATGGTGCCCGAATCCTGGCGGGCTCGGGAGACGGCAGCGCAGTCCTTCTCAATGGCGCCAATGGAAATGAGATTTGGCGCTTTGAGGCCGAAGACTCCATCGTCAGCGTCGCCCTTGCTGCCGACGGGACCAGCGCGCTGGTCGGTTCTGAGGACGGCAACGCCTATTTGCTCGCCGGCGACGGCGTGCTCAGCCACCGCTTCAGACAGGAGTCGGATGTGTTGAGCGTCGCTCTGGCAGGAGATGCCAGCCGCTTGGCCGTCGGTACCGTGGCAGGCACCGCACAGTACTACGATAGAGCCGCGGCATTGGCTGGTGCGGCCCGGTCGACAGCCCAACGTCAAACATACATTCTCGCTGCAATCGGGCTCGTAGCGCTGCTGGTTGTGCTGGCCGTCTGGGCCGCCCGCAACACTACCGCAGGCCAGCAATTCTACCTGCGTAGCGCCGCTGGACCTTTGGGCCTCATGCAGACAATGTGGCGGGCGCGGCTCTCTTATTTGCTGATCCTGCCTACACTCGTCCTCTTGTTGACCTTCAACTACTATCCCGCCTTCTCCGGGCTCTATCACGCATTCACCAAGTGGAGTCCCGGTGTCAGCACCGAGTGGGTTGGACTTGCCAATTTTCGCTTCCTACTGGAGGATCGTTTTTTCCTCTCCGGCTTTCGCAACGCGGGCATCCTGGTCGTTGTCTCGATTCTGAAGACGATGACCTTCCCATTGTTGGTGGCAGAGTTCATATTTAACCTGCGCAACAGATTCTCGCAGTACTGGTTTCGAACGCTTTTCGTCGTGCCCATTGTTCTGCCAGCTGTGGTCGAGATCCTGGTCTGGAACAACATCTATGACCCTGCCATCGGCCTACTGAACGAGAGCCTCAAACTGTTCGGCTTGGAAGAATACACCCGCGTCTGGTACGGAGACGCCAGCGTGTCGCTAGGCGCAATAATCTTTATCGGCGTTCCTTGGGTGAACGCATTCGCCCTGCTAATCTTCTATGGCGGCCTCATTTCAATTTCCAATGAGATCATTGACGCCAGTCTCGTTGACGGCGCCAGCACTTGGCGCCGCTTCTGGACCATCGACCTGCCGCTGTTGATGGGCCAGATCAAACTGCTTCTGATACTCAACTTCATCAATGCGGTGCAGACCTTCGAGCTTGTCTTCCTGACCACCGGTGGCGGCCCGGGAGCCGCCACGTACACACCGGCGCTGGAACTCTACTATCTGGCAATGCGCATGGATCGCATGGGGGTAGCCTCGGCAATTGGCATGATTCTCTTCGTTATTATTCTGGCCGGCACAATCATCAATATGCGATACGTCCGTTCCTCCACCGAATATGAGGCCTGAAATGGTATCGGCACGAGGACAGAAAGATTCGGAACAGGCGCTTCAGGTCGCTGGCGGCGGCCAAATCGGCGAGACCGAAGCGCTAAGAAAATACCCTGTTACGGCATTCCTGCGGCGCCCCCAGTTTGGGGGAGGGCAGATCCTCCTGTATGCCGTGTTGTTTCTACTGCTGTTCATTACCTTTATTCCCATTCTCTACCTGGTTGTTCTCGCCCTCAAGGACAACGGCCAGATATACGGGCGCTTCTGGTCTCTCCCCAATCCATACCGGTGGGAAAACTTCGGCCTGGGTTCTCTGGCAATCTGGCGGCCAGTTGTCAACTCAATCCTGACTTCTGGCACTTCCACAATGGCCACGGTCGTTCTCGCAAGCCTGAGCGGATATGTATTCGCCCGCCACCGTTTTCCCGGCAAGGAGGTACTCTATACGGGAATTCTGGCCCTGCTGATGATTCCGCCGATTTTGACGCTGATTCCGGCCTATGTATTGATCCTCAATATGGGGCTGGAGAACACGTACTGGGCGCTGATTCTACCTTGGACATCAGGCGGGCAAGTGTTTGCCCTGCTGCTCTGCCGCAGTTTCTTCGCTACATTGCCCGAAGAATTTTTTGATGCCGCCCGTATCGATGGCGCGACCGAATTGCAGAGCTTCGCCCAGATCGCTGTGCCTCTCTCTGCGCCAATATTGGTAACTGTCGCGGTCGTGCGTCTGGTCACAACTTACAACCAGTTCATGTGGCCTCTGGTTGTCATCTCCAGCCCAAAACGTCAGGTCGTGGCCGTGGCCCTGACCCAATTCACTTCCGAAATAGGGGTAACTGACCTCGGCCCGCAAATGGCCGGCTATATTCTGGCTGCCTTACCCTTGATAGTTCTGTTTTCCTTCGGCATGAGACATTATGTGCGGGGTCTGACTGCCGGTGGTCTCAAAGCCTAGCCCCACCACCTTCCTACAGTATTCTCCCGAGGTTCTCACATGGATAAAGTACGAATCGGCGTCCTGAGCCACGCCCACGGACACAGCAATGCCTACTGCCGGAAGATGCAGGACTTCGACGATGTGGAGTTGGTTGCTTGTTGGGACGATAACCAGGAACGCGGGCGCGAGGCCGCTTCCGCATTCGGAATGGAGTTCCGCTCCGACTTCCAAGCCGTCACATCCGATCCTAACATCGACGCCGTTATCATCACTACCGAAACGAACCGCCACGCTGAGTTCGTGGAGCAGGCCGCGGAGGAAGGCAAGGCGATCCTCTGTCAGAAGCCGCTGGCGACGACGCTGGAAGACTGCGACCGCATTATCGAAGTTATTCGTCGCACTGGTGTCAAGTTTAGTGTCGCCTTTCAGATGCGACAGGACCCGGTCAACCGCAAGATCAAGGAGTTGGTCGACGCCAATGCTGTCGGTGAAATCGCCGTCGTCCGCCGACGGCACTGTATCGGCGTGCTCAATAACGAGGGCTTTTTCACCGGGCCCACCCGCTGGCACGTCGACCCCGTCGCCAACGTCGGCATGTTTTTCGACGACGCCATCCACGCTGCCGACTGGTTCTACTGGACTTTTGGACCTGCCAAGAGAGTAATGGCTGAGATCGACAATGTCGTTACGAATGTTGCGCCGGACGACAACGGAATCGCTCTTTTCCGCTTTGAGAGCGGCGCTATTGGCACTCTTTTTAACGGCTCAACAACAGTTGCAGGCGTCAATACGACAGAGATCTACGGTGCAGAAGGGACGATCATCCAGGACTACGGGGACGGCCCTTCCACCTCCGTGCCCAGGCCGCCCGGCGCTGCCCCCTTACGAATGATTCGGCAGGGCGACGCAGACTGGCAGGAATTTGATCTGCCGATCCCGGCGAGCCAGGGGGAACGGATCGCGGCGGTGCCCCGGCCGTTTATAGACTACGTTCGGGGCGTAAGCGACGAGCACGTCAGCGCCGAGGAAGGGCGCAAGTCGGTTGAAATGATCTTGGGGGCGTACCGTTCGGCACGCGAGGGCAGGAGGATCTCGCTCTAGAGGCTGCGCCGCATGTCGCGGTTCTCAAATCAGGGGCAGCAATACTTTCGCCGTCTCTTCGACGAGCCAGCTGTAGAACTCTTCGGACAGAACACCGCTGCCATGGTCCTGGATGAACTGCAGTTGTACCGCGGTCAGCTCGGCTTCGGCCGCAGCTACGGCATTTTGGTACGGGTTGGCAGGCGTTCTATCCAGCGGGGCGACAAACTCGACTGTAAGCGCGCCGTCGTAACCGATCTCCTTCAGAGTACTGACAATCTGCGGCCAGTCTAGTGCACCCATGCCGCAAGCCATGCGATTGTTGTCGGCAACGTGGAAGTCTACGAGCCGCGCCTTAGAATTCCTGATCGCCTCGAGCATATCGGCCTCTTCAATGTTGAGGTGGAAGGTGTCTAGACAGACCCCGCAGTCCGGACCGACCTCCTCGGCCAGCAACACAGCCTGGTCGGCGCGGTTGAGAAAGTTCGTCTCAAATCGGTTGAGCGGCTCCAGCGCGATGCGGATCCCTTCCTTCTGAGAATGCTCGTAGACCTCCTTCAAACTCTCCACGGCCCAGGCCCACTCCTGCTCAGGCGTATCCATGGGCGAAACCTTACCAACTTGCGATGGCACCACAGTCATCTCGTACCCGTCCAGCTCTTTCGCCATAGTAATGCAGTCATTGAGGTAGCCGATAGAGGAGGCGCGCACCGACTCATCGGCGTGAATCAGGTCCCGTCCCTCGAACATCAATGAAACGGCCCCCCAGCAATCAATTCCGTTCTCGGCCAGGAGTGTACGCAGTTCCTTAGTATCAAAGACCTCCGGCTCCCCGCTGATCTCTATGCTCTTGTAGCCATAGCGGGCCAGCCGCCGAACCGTTACATCAATCGGTTCTGCGCGCATCCAATTGTGCATCGAAAGGTGCATGGACTGTCTCCCAGAATTGTGTCGAGGTGAAGGCGGCGCTCAGAAGAGAGACGGATTAAGAGTTTCGCGGTCGGCCTCAATTAACCCATGCCTACCCAGTCGATTTCGCGATTCGCCTGCGTAAGCAGGATAGTGCTCAGGTCGCCTATGTGATGCTGCAGATGGCGAATATTGTAAATCTGCAGTTCCAACTTATCGAACGGCAGCCAGTGAAATCCGGACGGCGCGCTCAGGTCAACCGTTGGTACCGTGCTGGCTACAAACGAGCGTAGATGTTCAATATAGGCCAGAATATCTTCGGGGCTGTATGGCTGCTCTGCCTGTGGCTGCTCATGCGGAGACCAAGGCGTCGGACCTAGAAATTGGTACCCGTCTCTTGCATTTTCCCACAGTTTCATTTCGTCTTCTGAGGGTTGCATGTATAGATCCACGTAGAAGAGCGCATGGTATGCCAAGCGCCAAAAGGGATTGGCCTGTCCCGGAACATTCCACAGCTCCTCAGGACAGGAACTGACAGTCTGCTCCATCATCGATAGCGCGGCGTTAAACTGAGAAGCGACAGTTTTTGAGATATCCATTGGGGAAACTCCTTTCACTCTCGGTTATGCAAAGTCTCGAACCGGACTTTCCAGCAAGACTTGAAATAACCTGTCAGATTGTGTTCACAGCATGTCTTGAATTGTAAAGGCCTGCTACTGCACTGTCAATCGCAATTTAGCACAGGAACGTTGGACAAGTCGGGACGACTTCGCAACAGCAGGAGGTGAAGGGTGTCTCTCACACTAGTCGATGCGATACCGGAGTCGCGGCAGCCATTCAATTGCAAGAGGGTTATTTTGAGGGAACAGAAGTGTAATGTGTAGCTGGAGATGGATCGTGGCAAACAAGCCTGGCGTGGCGAATTCTGTGACAGGCAAGTCAGATTGGCAAACCTCTGTAGCGTCTGCCGGCATACACTTGGACCTAGCGATAGTTGCCCAAATTGCCTTCGCCTCTGCAACTACCGTGCCGGCAGTCGGGAGTCCAGGCTCCTCAACCTTCTCGCCAGAGCTTCAGGACTGGTGCCCAGTTATTCGCTCGGTTTGTTTTTGATCAGGATCGAGCTGACAACGGTTGAACTTGGTATCAACACTCGCTTTTCCTCTGAGTCCAACACAATGTGCATCAGCGTGATATCGGCCACGACACCGGTTTCCCTGCCAATGGTAACGTTCTCGCCCAGTCCTACAGGCCGGAATATCGCCAGGAAGACCCCGGCCACGGTATGACCCATGACGGTCTGTGAGGCAAAGCCGGCGACCAAACCCGCAAAACTTCCCATCGTCAACGCGGCCACTGCGTTGTCAGTCACCACGGAAACAAGGAATGAGAAAATCAGCCCATATCCCAACAAGCGTGCTATGACCCGTAGCGTTCGAGCAACATCTTCTGATGTTCGCCTTTGGGAGATAGTGTACACCCACTTTGTTCCAGACTGAACGGCGACATGTCCCAGGAAGGCGACTATGACTACTGAGATGGCATTCTCGTACGGCACCAGAAAGCCGAACATTTCATAGTCTCCCAATCTGGAAGTGAATGAGAGTATAGCCAGAAGGCCAACTAAAGCCAGAACCGTCGAAACCAGTGGCCCGACCGGCGAAGAAGCTGATGTGGGCCGACCTGTGCTGTCTAACATCGTGGAATTTCCTCCTGTTGGTCTCTTCCTGCTCGTCACTGAAGACCCCGGCTTGGGACCCTGCAGCCCCTCACAAGAGCCATACCTGCACTCGAACCGGAACGGTTAGCAGCCCGCGCCTTACAGTATCTTCAACGACTCGCCTCTTGGCCTGGGTTGGTTCGATTCTGGTGAGTGTCAAGGATAGTAACAACGCTGGTTTCTGTTGTCAAGGGTTCGACGGTTGCCCTGAAATCCTCCAACATGCCCGTGGGGATGTCAGCGCCTTGACCGAAGCACCCATCGAGAATAGCTGGCGGCTTCCAGGTTGAGGATGCCACTCGATCACTGGAACCGTCCAGACTGTCAGTATTCCTTCAGACTGATTGAATTCGCTTGGCCGAGTCCCATTCGTCGCCGTTATGGCTCCGGCAGCAGGTCAAAGAGATTCAAGGATTCCCAACCGCTTCTGACTTAGTCTACGTGAGACCAAAGGCTGCGCATCTGGACAAGATGCGACAAGGCTGCTAGGCTACGAGGCATCGAGAGGGCAACGACAGGCGCCAAAGGAGAGGGATGGAGGAAGCATCTCGAAGCGGGCTGATTCCGAAGGCAATCTACCGCTTTGCGCGCACGTCCAAGATTCGCTACTTTCGGGCAGAGCGTACGCGCTCTGGAATCGAGTTTCTGTACCCGATCAGTGTCAGCGGTTCACGCATCGTTGACACCAGCAATAGCGGACGCGACTATGTTATCCTCTATCTGCTCACGAAGTGGGGCAAGTTGGCGGCTGGCGGTTACTGGCTGAATCCGAGGAAGATCTTCGAAAAGGCCTACGTTACCGACGCTACGCTCGCAGATCTCATCCTGGTGGCTGAAAGAATCGAAGACCTGCCCGACGCCCACCTTCTCTTGGATGACGTTCTCAACCGTGCTGATGTGGAGGTAGATATGGAAGTTTGGGGAGGAGCACTGGAATAAGCTCGAATTAAGCTGACAACTGCGACATTTCCATTAGAGAAATACGATGAACAGATCTGACAAGAACGAAACCAATTCGCCCCCCGACTTGGAGGAGGGGTCCGAGTTGAGGCTGGACTTCGGCAAGTTGCAGGCCATTGGCAAAGGGGATGCCGCTGTCATCCCTGTAGCTGTGCAGGACAACGAATCAAGGGAAGTTCTGATCGTTGCTTACGTCAACCGGGAAGCACTGGCCTATACGCTCACCCACGGCGTTGCCGCCTTCTGGAGCACTTCCCGCAACGAACTGTGGGTGAAAGGCGCGACCTCCGGCGACATGCTGGAATTGGTTGACGCTCGCGTCAATTGCGAACAGAATTCACTGTTATTTCTTGTGCGCCCTCTGGGTGCAGGCGCCTGCCACACCAAGGACGCGGAAGGCAGAGCGCGTAATGGCTGTTACTATCGACGCATCGAGCGGTCCGTCAGCAAAACTACAGGAACCGAAGAGAGGCATTCCCAGTCCTGGCAGCTTTCGTTTGTATGACCTAACAGCAGGAACACTTCAGCTTCCACCCTTGCTCGGCCCGACACCCTAGCTTGAACCAAACCCCAAACATTGACTGAGGACCACAATGAGTCGCTTGACACTTGGAATCCCGAAAGGCAGCCTGCAGGAATCGACAATAGCTCTGTTTGCCAAAGCCGGCTACCAGGTCTATGTACGCGGCCGCTCCTACGCTCCATACATTGACGATCCGGAAATCGGCTGCCTGATGTTTCGCGCCCAGGAGATAGCGCGCTATGTCGAAAGGGGCGTCCTCGATGTCGGTCTTACCGGGAAGGACTGGGTACAGGAGAACGAAGCTGATGTATTGGAAGTGGAAGACCTGGTCTACAGCAAGGCGACCAACCAGGCCTACCGCTGGGTACTGGCGGTTCCGGACGATTCCGACATCCACAGTCCTCATGATCTGAGGGGCAAGAGAATCGCAACCGAGCTTGTCCAGGTTACGCGCCGCTATCTGGAACGTCACGGGGTCGAAGCCGAAGTCGAGTACTCGTGGGGCGCGACCGAGGTCAAGGCGCCGCTGCTTGTCGATGCCGTCGTGGAAGGCACAGAGACTGGCTCTTCGCTGCGGGCGAATCGGCTGCGCATTGTAGACACAGTCGCCGAATCCACGACAAAGTTGATCGCCAATCATGACGCGTGGGCCGATGCGTGGAAGCGTCAGAAGATCAAGAACCTGTCAATGCTTCTCAAAGGCGCGCTGCAAGCCGGCGCCAAGGTCGGCCTCAAGATGAACCTGCCCCGAACCTCTTTGGAGGCGATCACCGCTCAACTTCCGGCGCTGCACACGCCGTCGATAACCAACCAGACCGATCCTGACTGGGTCGCCCTGGAGGTGATCATCGACGAGAAAATCGTTCGCGACCTGATTCCCGATCTGAAGCAGGCAGGCGCCACAGGTATAATCGAATACCCGCTAAATAAAGTGATCTACTGATTTTCAACTGAAAAAAGTTCGCTCCTGCAAGTGAGGAATGGTCCTATGCCCATCAAACAGTCAGTCTGTATCCCGATCTTTCCTCAAGGTACCATGTCACAGAACCAACTCTTCTTGGAGATCGCCGGCATCGGATACCCAGCGATAGAAATCTGGGGGCGAGGCGACGACTTCATTGGCTTCTGCGAGGCCGCCGCCAACCACGGTCTGCGCGTGGTCAGCTTCAGCGGGCACGACTCGTTACCGGACGGTCTCAACAACGCTGCCAACCATGACAGGATCGCGGCTGAGTTGCACGAGTCGATTGACGTAGCGGCCGCGAATGGCGTAGACGGACTGATATGTTTCAGCGGAAACCGCATACCGGGAATGAGTGATGAGGAGGCCATCTCCAACACAGCCGCCGGTCTACGCCGCGCTGCCCCGCATGCCGAGGCCAAAGGAGTCAATCTCAATTTGGAACTGCTGAACTCCAAGGTGAACCATACAGGCTACCAGTGTGACCACACTGCATGGGGGCTGGCTGTTTTGCAACAGGCAGAGAGTCACAACGTCAAGCTCCTCTATGACATCTACCATATGCAAATCATGGAAGGAGACGTGATCCGCACGATGACGGAAAACCTGGACGCCATTGGCCACATCCATACTGCGGGCAATCCGGGACGCAATGAGCTGGATGACAATCAGGAACTGAACTACCGCGGCATCTGCCGGGCTCTCAGCAGCGCAGGCTACGCCGGCTACGTCGGCCACGAATTTCACCCGCGAGGTGATGTCGTCTCTGCGCTGCGCCAAGCCTTCGAACTGTGCAACGTCTGATCGTCAGCGCGTCCCTTGTCCACGTTAGCGGACGAAAAGACTTGCACCCACTTATCTTCATTTCCAGCCCAATAAGGAGCCGAAATGCCTCGTCAGCCCCATGTAATCTACATACTATCCGACGAGCACTTTGGCGGCGCCATGAGCCACATGGGCGATTCCAATGTACGCACGCCCAACATGGACCGTCTGGCTGCCGAAGGGGTGAGCTTCGACCGCGCCTACGCAAACTGCCCAATTTGCACACCTTCTAGGGGCACGATCTTTTCGGGTCGTCACGCGCATTCCGGCCCCGTGCAGTATTTCTTCGATGTATACAAGGCAGGGGCACCGAGCACCGCAACGGCTCTTAGGGCAGCCGGATACCACACTGCCTACTTTGGCAAGTGGCACTGCGGCGTAGTGCAGGATCAGGAGCCGCCAGTCGTGAGGGCGGAAAGGGAGGAGTACACGCGGTGGCCTCACCGCACGCCGGAATACCATCGAGCCGGCTTCCAGGATTGGTACGGCTTCGAGATCAACAACGCCCCATTCAAGGGCTTCTATTATCACGAAGACGAGGCCAATCCGCGCATGATGGACGGCTATCAGACGGACTTTCTCACCGATCTGGCCATCGACTATTTGGAGTCTTACGATCGTGACGAGCCGCTTTTCCTTGTTCTCAGCGTAGAACCGCCCCACTTTCCCCTTGAAGCTCCTGAGTCGTTTGAGCGATTTGATCCTGCCACGCTGGAGACGCCGCCCAGCTTTGCCGACACGCCGGAGATGCGGGCCCAACTCGCAACGTACTACGCCATGGTGGAAAACCTTGACTGGAATATCGGCCGCCTGAGGGAAGCGCTTGACGGCCTGCCGGAGTTCAGAAGCAACCGGTTGACGGTCTACTTTTCTGATCACGGCGACTATATGGGGACGCACGGGGCCATCAACAGGAAGGAAAACCCTCACGAGAACTCCGTTCGTATTCCCTCCATATTTCACTGGCCGGAGCAGATTCCAGCCCAGGGAAGGAGGGAAGGGCTCCTTTTCAGTCTTGTCGACCTTCTCCCGACCACTCTCGGTCTGTTGGGTCTGGAAATTCCTGTCCACTGCCAGGGGTTTGACTTCGGCGAGGCATTGCGAGGGCAGCAGAACTTTGCCGGGCCAGACGCTGTTCTGATTGAAATGTCTGGCAATCCCCGCTGGAATCTGGACTTTCTCGATTGGCGCGGGCTGGTAACTTCGCGTTGGAAGTATGCATTTTACGAGACGGGGCACGAGCGGCTTTACGACCTTGAGAACGACCCCTATGAAATGCACGACTTGGCCGGGACGGACACAACGACATGCGCGGAGATACGCCAAAAGTTGCTGAGACTCCTGGCAGATAGCCGCGAACCGTATTTCGATGTGTTGATTGAGCACGGTGCCCCTGTTGAAGGACCGGCGCTGGACGTAGGTGAACACAATTTCAAGGGCAAGTTGGCTCCCATCTGGCCGGACTTGGTGCGCCGCCACCAACCATGATCTGTACCTCAATATGGACCTCCCGGCTGAACTCTTCGCCAATCTTGAAGATTGGAAGACAGAACACACGGTAGCCTTCGCCTTATTGGGCAGCTACGCACGCGGTGATGCCGGGCCTCACAGCGACGTAGATGTCGTGCGCTTCGTTGATGACGACAAGCACGAAGACGAAGCCCGAACCTTTCTGGTCGGCGAAAGAGAACGCGGAACGAGGCGGCACGAGTACGTAGGCGCCATGCACAATCCCCAACGCTGGCTTGTCGTGCGCAGCACAGTCACCCCCAGCCAAGTGGAGAGCTGGTTCTCCGAACCAGGGCAAGCGCTGAACATCATCGCCGGTCTTCGCGACGGACGCCCTCTATGGGATCCGAATGGTCAATTTGCGGCCATTCAGCACCGTGCAAAGGAGTTCAAGTGGACGGAGGTGCTACAGAAAAAGGCTGACCGTCTGGCTGGCAAAGAACTGGTAGGCTGGATCGAAGAGGCTCACAAGGGGTTGGAAGGGCTGCGCCGCAATGACACCGGGCGCCTGCTAAATGCCCGCTTTGGTCTGTCCTGGGGACTGGCTTGGGTAATGCGACTGCACAGGGGTGTGTTTTCTACCAGCGACAACACTTTCTTCAGCGACGTAATTGGCGTAGTCGGTCCGGAAACCAGGTGGGCCAAGCTATTGAACCAGGCCTTTGGCGTAGCGACCGAGGCCGATGGTGAGACCTTTGCATTACGCAAAGAAGTGACTGCCGGCCTGTCGCTTTACTGCGAGACCTTCTCACTCTTGAAGAAATCATTGCCCTCGGAAGACGTCCTCCTCATTGAAGCTACGGTTCAGCGAATTCAACGCGAACTGGCGTGCAACGTGATGGACGCCGACGGAGAGCAATGTGGTCCGACTAGCTGAGGGAAAAACTGTGGTAGAGCCTGCAGTTGCAGTTGCGTTTTTCACTTTGATTTCGGTAAACTAGGCCGCAAGAAGGCGTGGTCTCTCTCCATGTCTCCAAAGTTTGCGCCGACGACTCTGGGAATTGAACTATAGATTCACTAACGTGACACCCTTGCAGCAGCTTCAGGAGAGTTCGCAACTTACGGCCGAACTGCCAGTCTTGCTGCCGGCACTTGCCCATTGCCTACGAACCCGAAGAGTGTGAACCCGGTACACGCGCCCAAAGGAGATGAACCAATGCTGACTCAACAACAGGTCGACTTCTATCACGAACACGGTTACCTCAGAATCCCAGGGGTGTTCACGCCAGAGGAAACACAGGAACTATCGAAAGAGATGGATCGCCTTGTCGAAGACTGGGCGTTCACGAGCCCAGGCTGGAATGGCCCGTGGCGCCTGGCGTATATGGACCCGGAGACAGAAAAGAAATCCAAACTGACCGCTATGCACGATCTACACTTCTACTCTGTTGCCTGGATGCGGGCAGCTACCAATCGCAAGCTTGCCAAAGCGCTCAGTCAACTGCTGGGCGAAAACGTAGAGTTGCACCACACCACAATGCACATCAAGCCCCCTCAGACGGGGCATCCTTTCCCTATGCACCAAGACAACCCGTTCTATGGCCATCAGGACGGCCGTTTCATTGACGTTCTTGTCCACCTGGATGACACCTGCCATGAGAACGGCGAGATCCGTTTTCTGGACGGTTCCCACAAAATGGGCCATCTTGATCACGTCACCGAGACAGAAGACGGACCTTGCTCACCCCACTTACCTACTGACCAGTTTCACTTGGAGGATACGGTGGCCGTGCCAGCCAAGGCTGGCGATGTCGTTCTCTTCTGTATAGACACGGTCCACGGATCGTACATCAACCAGACCAAGAATCCCCGGCGGCTGGTGCGAATGGGCTACCGGGACCCGCAGAACCGACAAAAGTATGGTCAAAGCATGGGACGGCCAGGCGTAATGGTGAGCGGATATCGTGAGCGCAAAGAGGGAGACGAATTGCTGCCAATTGCATAGAACTTAGACAGACTATACAGTCCTTGATTGGGGACGTGAGCAGCGGCCTCATCCCCAGACTGGGCATCAAGAGGAACTCGGGGCCGCATTACTGCATGGGCGCATTTTTCTCTACAAAGGCAAAGGAGAGGACCCAATGCTCACGCAACAAAAGATCGACTTCTATCACGAGCACGGCTTTTTGCGCATCCCGCGCGTCTTTACCCCTGAAGAGACGGCGGAGCTTTCCGACGAGTTGGACCGACTTGTCGAAGACTGGGCCTTTACAAACCCCGGCTGGTCCGGGCCCTGGCGTCAGGCCTACATGGACCCGGAAACCGAAAGGAAGTCCAAGCTGACGGCGATGCAAGACCTGCACTACTACTCGGTCGCCTGGATGCGGGCAGCGACGAATCCCAGGCTCGCTGAGGCACTGAGCGACTTACTGGGCCCCAATGTGGAACTGCACCATACCACTCTCCACATTAAGCCTCCGCAGACTGGGCATCCCTTCCCGCTACACCAGGACAACCCGTTCTATCCACATCAGGACGGCCGCTTCATAGACGTCCTTGTACACCTGGACGACACCTGCCATGAAAACGGGGAGATCCGATTCCTGGATGGCTCGCACAAGATGGGCCACCTGGAACATATCACCGAGACCGAGGACGGCCCCTGCTCGCCTCATTTGCCCACCGACAGATTTTACCTCGAAGATACCGTGGCCGTTCCGGCAGAGGCCGGGGATGTAGTTGTTTTCTGCATCGATACGATTCACGGCTCCTACATCAACCAGACGAAGAAGCCCCGCCGGCTCGTGCGCATGGGGTACCGTGATCCGCAGAATCGCGAGGTTGCCGGGCAGAGAGTTGAACGGGCCGGGTTGATCGTAAGCGGCTACCGCGAGCGCGAAGAGGGCGATGAATTGTGGCCGACCAAGGCCGCTAACACATAGCCCATTGGGACTCATACTCTGGAGAATAGTCGCAGCGTGATCTATGACACTCTAATTGTTGGCTCTGGGTCGGCGGGAAACATTCTTGCATCCCGTTTGACGGAAGATTCAACCCGTCAATTGCTTCTCCTTGAGGCAGGCCCAGACTACACCTCAACTGATGCCTTGCCAGCCGACATTCGACTGGGCTATGGAACGACTTCGGGCATTATCGCAGAGAGCCACGACTGGGGTTATACAGGGGTGGCTTCACCGCTGCGCGACGACATGCTAGTTCCCCGGGGCAAGCTGGTGGGCGGATCGAGCGCCGTGAATGCGCAGATATTCCTGCGCGGCATGCCAGAAGATTTCGCCGCATGGGCCAAAATGGGGAACGACAGGTGGAGCTTCGAGCAGGTTCTACCTTACTACTGCAAACTTGAGAATGACCACGATTTTGGTTCGGAAGAATTTCACGGCAGCGACGGGCCCATCGGTGTGCGCCGGTACCCCGAAGAGGAGTGGGGTCCGGATCAACGGGCCTGGGCCGAAGCCTGCAGGCATGCCGGGTTCCCAGAGTGTCCGGACGCCAATTTGCCGGGTTCGACCGGCATTGGCCCCTATCCTCTCAACAACATAGCGGGTGTGCGCCAAAGTACTGCCATAACATACCTGGCTGCCGCCCGAAACCGTCCCAATCTCCACATCGTGGCCGACTGCACGACGCGACGACTCCTTCTGGAAAACGGAAGGGCCATCGGTGTGGAGGTGGAATGCAATGGTATGGTGGACAGGTACTACGCAGAAGAGACTGTGCTCTGCGCGGGTGCGATTGGGACACCACAGATTCTGATGCTTTCCGGTATCGGCCCGGCGCAACACATACAGGAAGTTGGAATAACCGTCATTCATCACCTTCCAGGTGTCGGAGGGAACCTACGCGACCACCCGACTGTAAACCTGACCTGGAATCTGTTGTTCAAGCCTACGGACCTCTTTCACTGGCATCAGGCCGGCTTGCGATTCACGGCTACTGATTCGCATCTATACAATGATATGATCGTCTATGTCGGTGCGGTGCCGGGCTATTCTGGAGGCAGCGTAGATCATCTTTTCGTGCGCCCAACCCTCAACCTCGCAGTAGGGAATGGAGAGTTGCGTTTGCGCACTGACAGCATCGGAGACCAGCCAGGGCTCAACTACCGGTATTTCGAGGAGCAGTTCGACCGCGAGCGCCAGCGGGAAGCCATCCGGCTCTGCACCGAACTGATAGAAGAGCACCCAGCATTTCGCGGCATCTGCGGAGGCGTTTTGGATGGACCGGGCGATGCGTTGCAGGATGACCAGGCCTTGGATCGCTGGATGCTTGCCAACGCAGACACGGGTCACCACAGTTCAAGTACCTGCAAAATGGGGCAACCATCGGACCCAATGGCTGTTGCCGATCAGACAGGACGGGTGTATGGAATCGATGGCCTTCGAATCGTCGACGCCTCACTGATGCCGGACAGCGTGCGCGCTAACATCAACGCAACGGTTATGATGATTGCCGAAAAGATTGCTGCGGAGATGGTCGGCGCGTACTAAGTGCAACCGAAAGACTCGAGAAGGCCGGGACGCGATTCCGGTTGTCCCGTGCGGGCCTAACGTGGCTATTTCGACAGGAACAGAGTGGAGTTTGAGATATGACCAGTCGCATACTCATTACCGACTATGCATGGCCGGACCTTGAAATAGAAAGAGAGGTCCTGTCCGCCGTTGGGGGCGAGATCATGGTGGCCGGAGGAGGATCGCCCGATGAGATCATCGCGCTTGCCCCTCAGGCAGATGCCATTCTGACTTGCTGGAAGGATGTACCGGCTGAGGCGCTGGATATTGCGCCAAATTGCAGGGTTGTTAGCCGGTATGGGATAGGGCTGGATAATATTCCGATCGGACGCGCCACCGAACTTGGCATGCTGGTAACCAATGTACCCGACTTTTGTCTGGAGGAGGTGTCCGATCACGTCATGGCCCTTTTGCTGGCGACTGCACGTCAGATCTTGCCATTGGCGCGCACGCCTGAGCGAAGCGGATGGACACGAGAAACGCCCCGCCCGATTCCGCGGGTGAGCGGCCAGACGCTGGGGCTCATCGGGTTTGGAAATATCGCCCGCGCCCTTGTTCCCAAGGCCCTGGGGTTCGGTCTACGGGTAATCGCATTTACACCGAGGCTTCAACCAGAAGACGCGCCGGACGGGGTTGAGGTGACCAACGACCTTGGGCAGATGCTTGCTGAGGCTGACTATGTGTCAATCCATTGCCCGCTAACCGAGGAAACGGATCAACTCATTGACGATGTCGCGCTAGGCGGGATGAAACGTTCGGCCATACTGATCAACACGAGTCGGGGTGGTGTCATTGACGAGGAGGCGCTGATCCGTGCGCTGCAGGAAGGGCGGATCGCGGGGGCAGCTCTCGATGTCACCGATCCGGAACCGCCGGCAGCAGAAAATCCTCTTTTGTCTCTTGAAAATGTGATCGTGACGCCGCATGCCGCCTTCTATTCGGTAGCGGCCACGGCTGAACTGGCGCGCAAAGCGGCGGAAAACGTTGTCACCGTGCTGCGTGGGGGCGTTCCCAAGACGCTGGTGAATGGGGAGGTGCTGGACCAGAAAAACTGTCGATTGTCCAGCCAGGGCTGAATGCTGCAGGGACTGTGCCTCATCGCATATCAGTTACGACCATTTGCTCAATTCCGAGGGTGTCCAGCTCAGGAAACTGGAGCACGGCCAGGAACGAATCATTGAAGTCGCCCCTCCCGGAAAGTTCATGATACTCGACGATCTGGGGTAGTGATCGAGCGACCTGCCGTTCGCGGAAAGAAAGAAGCGCGATTTTGGCACCCTCCCCGGCCGCGTTGCCGACGGCCTTGATTCTTTCAACGGGAACAGGGGGCACAAGCCCGATGATGCGGGCGCTCTGGGGATTTATATAACTGCCAAAAGAACCGGCTAGGAATATCTCGACAAGTTCATCTGCCTCCACGCCCAACTCCTGCATCACCACGTCGATTCCTCCTGCGATCGACCCCTTAGCAAACTGTAGTTCACGTACGTCACGCTGCGTCAGGACTATCGACTTCCCACTACCCGACTCTTCAGGCCAAGCCAGGACGAAAGAGCGCCGCCCCTCCTCGTCGGCAATTATTCGGCGCGCCAGTTCTGGGGACACCAGTTCGTTCGCCTCTTCGGCCTTCACGAAACGGCCTGAAGGAAGCATCAGACCGCTCAGCCGGAGTTGAGCTACAACATCCAACAAGCCGGAACCGCAGAGCCCAATTGGAGGCACATCGCCAATCACCTGGAGCTCCAGCCCTTCGGGGTTGATCGTCACGGCTTCAATTGCGCCGGTACTGGCACGCATACCGTCCTGAATCTGTGCGCCCTCAAAGGCCGGACCGGCGGGCGCGGCCGTCGCCACAGTGCGGGAGGCAGAACCCAGGATGATCTCGCCGTTCGTGCCTACGTCGACCAGCAGACGTACGCCTTCATTTTGCGCCAGGCCGGTTGCCAACAGCCCGGCAACGAGGTCTGCTCCGACGTATGCTCCGAGATAGGGTAGGCAGTGAATCTGGGCCTGGGGTAGGATATCCAGGCCAACCTCTTGCGCCGATGCCTGAACCATAGCCTCGACAGCGGGAATAAATGGTTCGAGACCAATAGGTTCCGGGTCCACGCCCAGGAACAGGTGCTGCATCGTGGCATTGCCTGCCGTCACCACTTCATATACTTCGTAGGGCGCCACTTCCCCTTCATTGAGTAGCTGTGCGATCAGGCCGTTAAGCGTGCGCAGGATGACTTGATTGAGTTCGGACAATCCGTCCTCGTGTAGCATCGTATAGCTGATTCTTGAGATTACATCGGCCCCCTGTACAGCTTGGCCGTTGAGAGCGGATCGGACTGCAACCGGGGCTCCGCTATTCAGGTCGATCAGCATGCCAACGACCGTCGTTGTCCCTATGTCGAAGGCCAAACCGAAAAGGCGGTCGGTGGTATCGCCTCCTTCGACGCTGACCAGTTCGTGGCCAACCACCACTGCGGTGACATGCCAGTCGTTGCGGCGCAGAACACCAGGCAACTGACGCATCAGGTTCAGAGAGGCTTCCACGGCATAGCCTTCGGGCTCTAGTGCGTCGCGGATGCGGCTGAAGTCGCTGCGCTGGTCCTCAAGCGATGGCGGGGCGAGTGTCAGTGGAACCTTATTGACGTTGGGATTCAGGATTACGTGGCGGTCAAAGCCCATCAATGCCGCTTTGGGGTTCCCCATCAGCCGAGGAACGTGGCAGACGACATCGGAGTTGGCTTCGCTGCGGCAGGAGAGCCTCCACCCGTCGGCCAATTCTGCGTCGGTGAAAATCCTGCGGTCAGCCGCAGTTGCCCCGTTATTGCCGTTGAGAATACGGACCTTGCATTTTCCGCAGGTCCCCTTGGCGCCGCAGGTGCTGTCGATTGGCAGGCCGATCCAATTGGCGGCGTTGAATATCGTCATGCCGGGTGGAACGCGGGTCACCTTGTCGTGGGGACGGAACTCGATGGAGATCTTCGTTGTGCCTGAGGGCGCTGTGGTTGTCATGGCAGCGAACGCAAATGCGTGTGCGTTGTGAATGGAGCGAAGGCTATCCCGATGCTTGCTGGCGCTTTCGTTCCGTTCGAAATGCCTGAATCAGGTTGCCCGCATAGGCGTCGTGCCCCATTAGCAGGTCGGCGGCGTAGATTGTGTGGCGGATTTCGGCTTCGAGAGGATTGGTGATGGCTGAGGTCAGTCCAGCCGCGATCGCCATCGAGAGAAACGCAGCATTTACTGTCGGGCGCCAGGGAAGGCCGAACGAGATGTTGCTAGCCCCACAAGTCATATTGACGCCCAGGTTCTCGCGTATCAGGCGAATCGTCTCCAGTGTGATAAGGGCGGCGTTGTCATCGGCGCTAACGGTCAGAGCAAGTGGGTCGATTACAACGTCTTCGGGCGGTATGCCGTGGTCAGCGGCGCGCTCCACGATCTTTGTTGCTATACGAAGCCGTTCCTGCGGGTCATTGGAGATACCTGTATCGTCATTGGCGACGCCTACGACCGCCGCGCCGTATTTCTTGACCAGTGGCAGCACCGTTTCCAGCCTCTCATCCTCGTAGGTGACCGAATTGACGAGGGCCTTGCCTTCATAAACCGCGAGCCCTTCTTCCAACGCTTCTACCACCGATGAATCGATGGAAATCGGCACGTCCACAGTCTGCTGGACGGCCTGAATCGCCTGACGGAGGATTTCCGGTTCAACTCCGTCCACGGGTACGCCAGCGTTAACGTCGAGCACATGGGCGTGCGCCTCTACCTGCCGGCGCGCGTCGCGGCAGACCATTGTCATATCGCGTTCAATCATCTGCTTGGTCAGGATTTTGCGGCCGGTGGGGTTGATGCGTTCGCCGATAATTACAAAAGGGTGTTCGGGGCCTATAACGACAGTCTGTTTCGCGGACGAAATCACTGTATTCATGCAGGTTTACTCTTCATGCTGTCCGGACTTGACCATCAGTTCCTCGACGGCCTGGACGCCTCTTGCCAATGCTGAAGCGCCCTCACTGTCGTCGCCTCCCATGCTGACGTCATATCCCATGTCGACCATGAGTTGTTTCGCCAAGCGCACCGCGGCGCTGGCATCGGGAGCGAAACCGTCGGCGCCAACGCTATCGGCGTATTCCTGAGTAACGGGAGCGCCACCGACCATAACTTTGACAGAGTCTCGCAGACCAGCATCGGCCAGCGCGGCCAGGTTGGACTTGAAGAAGGGCATTGTTGTCGTCAGGAAGGCGGAGAATCCCAGGAGCTGGGGCTGGTGTTCCTGTGTGGCGGCGACCACTTCTTCCGGCTTGACATTGACGCCCAGATCAACGATTTCGAAGCCCTCGCCCTCCAACATGATATTACAGAGATTCTTACCGATGTCGTGCACATCGCCCTTAACAGTCAACATGACAACCTTGCCAATCGGCTCCGCGCCTTTATCGACAAGCAGGGGTCGCAGCAGGGCCATCGCCCCTTGCATCGCTCGCGCCGCGACCAGCATTTCGGGGACGAAGTATTCGCCGATTTCGAAGAGACGGCCGACTTCCTGCAAAGAAGGTATGAGTGCGCCGAAGAGGATATCGAGCGGATCCATTCCGAGTTCGATACCTTCTTGGGTCAACTCGACCACCTCAGCAGCTTCACCGACTAAGGTGTGTTCGTACAGCCCTTTTTTGATTTCTTCTTCGCGGCTCATGGTACAGGGCTCCTGTTAATGGGGATTGTCGACGCAGGTTTCCACAATTGCCCTGAGGTTGGCGACCGGCGCCTGCAATGGAACGGCGCATTCAGGGGCGATGATGTCGACGCCGGCGTCAATGGCAGCTTGCGCTTCGGCGCGTGCTTCCGCCGGTCCTCGAGCGTACAGAGTGATGGGGTTGTTGACATTGCCAGTCAACTTCATCTTACCGGCGGTCTTTTCGACCATCAGATCGGGCGCGTTGGCCGACTCGAAATGATAGCAGGTAAAGCCGGCCTCGCTGAAGTATTCGACCCGATCCAGTGTCCTCCCGCAGCAGTGCAGAATGACAGGCGCGTCTACTTGAGGAACAAGCTCCTGGTGATGCGGAAGAAGAAAATCCCGGTACATTGTGTTACGAACGAGGTCGCCGGTGGCGTGGTCTGCCCAGACAATGGCGTCTGCGCCAGCATCCAATTGTGCCGCGGCATAGACCAGCGGGACAGGCGCCAACGTTTCCAGCGATTTGCGAACTCGGTCCGGGTCCATAATCGTGTCGAAGAGGAACTCCTGTGTATTGTAGCAGTGGTAGGAAAGAGTCCAGGGACCCATGACCTTGCCCAGAATCATGACCTCATCGCCAAAGTGTTCTTTGAGAAGCCGAATGGCGTCAATGGAGCACTTGACGTATTTGTCTTCCAGGAACGAGTCGGGAAAACCGTCAGGCAACTTGATCTCCACATCGCGATCGGCCCAAGGCGAATCGGTCGGGTTGGGCATCATATCGGTATCGGACCAATCGACCTGGCATCCGAGTGCCATCGCCTCCTGTGCGATGCTGAAGATAGGCATCACGCTATCGAAACCCATCACTTCATGGGCGCCCGCGGCCAGGGTCGCCATGGGTTCGGGCTCAACATTGGCATGGGGGAAGTGGGCACCAGTAATGTCCATCAACTCGTAGGTGATCACGGAAACAATGCTGGCCGCCGGCGGCCTGTCTACAGGATCGCCGTTCAGCCCAGCCAAAAAACGCTGTTTCGAAGTCATCTTTTCCATGGCTTGCTCCCTTCAGCGTCGCTTTCGAATCCGTTAGTGCACCAGAGATGCGGCTGGTGAGAGAGGGCGTACTCTACCAGCTGTCTGGATCGAGACCCAGTATGCGTCCTTCCTGGCAGATGTTGGCCCAAGTAGTTTCATCGATTTCGATGCCATCCTTTTCTTTGCGCTTTGCGCTACGAAACTCCGGCTCGCCCGGCGCCAGAATTTCATTGAAACCTGGTGCGAGGCGGCTTGATTTGACGTGGCGGAGTAAACCCTCTACTTCCTCATAGTAGGTAGAGAGCTCGGTAAAGTGCTCAATGTTGTATACAGTGAAGAGAACGCCATTGCTCCTCATGGTCCGGGAGCCGTCGGCACAGCCTTCACCGCTGAGCGCACCGCCAAGCAATTCTACCACAAGACCGAGAGCGAAGCCCTTGTGGGCTACTACCCCTCCCAGTGGCAGGATGGCGCCGGGCGGGTCGGCCCTGAAGTCGTTTGGCTCGGTTGTTGGATTTCCTTTGGCGTCAATTAGCCATCCCTCGGGAACCTGACTGCCCTGATTGATTGCGACACGAACTTTGCCTTCGGCGACGACAGAGGTTGTCATGTCTACAAGGATCGGTTCCGTTTCGAGGCGAGGCGCTGAAAACGCGATGGGGTTCGTACTTAAGCGACCCTCCAGCCCGCCAAACGGGGCGATTTGGTAGCCGAGCCGCCCGGCGTTCACGAATGCCAGGGCGATCATGTTTCCCTGGCGAGCCGCCATTAGGGGGTAAGCCCCGGCGCGCCCCACGTGGCTTGTGTTGCGAAGGGTAACTGTGGCCAGACCGTGCTGTCGGGCTTTCTCAATCGCCAGATTTATTGCGAAAGTGGCGCCGACCTGACCCAGAGCACCGCCAGCGTCCACAACCGCAGTACTCGGATAGTCACGCACAATTGTAGGGGTTGCTTGCGGTTGGAAGTGACCCTCCCGAATCGCGCGCGTGTATTCGTAGTAACGAATTGCGCCGTGTGAGTCGTGTCCGAAGAGATTCGACTCCACAAGATGGTCGACTACGGCCCGAGCATCTTCGGCCGTGCAGCCTGACGCTTCGAACAGTTGATAGCCGATGTCTCGCAAGGTGGAGGGCTGAATATTGGGCATGATGCTCCTATTTTACTCTATTTTTCAACTGCTGAACGAATGCTGACATGAAGGAAACGAGTTGGCGTTTGGGTGCGGCGCCGGTAGCTGCCTGACGGCACCTAGGCCGGACCCTTGTCGCGGCTGTCAGCACCGTTTAAGCCGGATTCGCGGGCGCTGCGCGCCCCCAAGTGTGACCGCGCAGCGCCCAAATCAGCGCTCTCCAAGTAGGTTTGAACTTCACTTAGTGTATAGCTCTGAACGTCTTCGGGAATTGGAAGTGCGGGTTGCAATGGATCTGGGATGACCGGCACTATGCGCGTTGAGGCTGTTTGTCGGCTGTCGCTCTCAAGGTTGGTGCGAGGGGTTAGGTGGGCAAACAGGACATGGGACAGAATCTCAGGGTGAGAGATGAAGACGGGGGAATGTGTGTTGCAGATCACTTGACGCAGAGGGGCGCTCTCCTGGTCCGACGATGAGAAATCGGTGGTCAAGTCTTTCAAAATCTGCGTCAAGTCCTTTAGAAGGGAGGGATGAACGCTGCTCTCAGGATTCTCAAAGCAAAGGAGGCCGCGGTGCTCTGGGTCGTTCCTCAATGTAACCAGGGCAAGCGCGCGCAATGCGCCGTCGGAAAGAACACGCGATGAGAATCTCCGACCGTCTTCCGACTTGGCCCAGATGGCAACTCGGCCAGCTTCGGGATCCACAGCTGTGTCAAGCTGCATGGCGCCAGGCAAATGGTTGGCCAGATCGCTGGAAACTCTAGTCAGCAGTTCCGGATCGACGGCCTTCATTCGTGCCAGCACATTTGGCAGGTTTCTGCCTCCGTAGCCCAGCTTGGCGGGCGCAGTCACCGGGCTTGGCTGACGCAGGATCTCCGGATCCAGGTGCAGGAATTGCCATGCGCGCATTTCTTCGGCGGCGGCGAATGCATGTGGAAACTCTGTATTTCTTGCTCCACTCAAGAGAGTCCGCTCTGCCTCCATGGCCACGATGTCTCGCCTGCCGCTATTGCCGTCCTGGTGTAGGACCAAGATCGTTTCTTTTCGGCTCTTTTGCGAGGAGATGTAGGGCGAGGAACGTCCGCCGGTCATCACCGGAATCCAGGGGCCACCGGTCCTGAGTTTGTTGGACTTCGTCCATCGATCCCTTTGACGGGGGATGGGTGTAAGGAATTCGTGCTGGAGGATCAGCCGGTCCTGCCCTTCAGCGTCCTGACGCCGTGCAATCTCCAACTCGTATCGCATGCGGGGGAATCTGAGCTCGTGAATCGCCCCCCAATCGTCCTGTACTTTCTGATCGACAAGAATCTCGACGGCCAACCTAATACAGTCCGCTGACCCACCTCCGGCTCGGGCCGAGAAGAGTTCGCCAACGTCACCTCTCAACTCATGAAACGTGGCCAGGATCTTTGAGTCTGCCAGGCGCCCGATCAGGTGAAGGGCATCGAAGAGATTGCTCTTACCCACTCCGTTCGCGCCTACTATGACCTGCAAAGGCGACAGATCGAGTGTGAAATCCTGAAACGTTTTGAAGCCATCGAGTTCGATGCGGGTAATCATTGGACTTTCCACACCTTTGGCTGGCCACTGAGGCAGGGCAGATGCGTTTCAGGCCAGTCAGGAGTCTTCCCGTCGAAGTTCAGTCCGGTTGATTTGGGCAATTATACCACAGATTTCTCGTCAAAGGTTCGAGAAAGTTTGAGGCGGGGTCTCCGTTCACAGGGCGCAAGATGAGGATGTCCAGGGGTTTCGTTTCAGCCTTGAGACATGGTCTGAAATGGAGTGGAAATCGGCGAAAAGTGTTGTCACGCGCCCCTTCCGGAAGCTTCTTCCAGCGAGCGAAGAAGGGAGTGACAAGGGCATGTCACTCCCTTCATTGGCTTCGAACTGCCGAATTTCGGGCTCGCTACTTTATTGCGATTGGGTTCTTACACTTGACTTCAGTCCTCAAGGATTCTGCACGTGCCGCTTGCACTTTTTAACCGGTGGAAGGAATGCGGAGTTTGCGGCCGATGTAAGTGAGACCTGGGTCCTGGATATCGAAGTTGATCACTGCTTGCTGGCAACTGCCTGGATGGAAATCGTCCTGGGTGTGGACAAATGCCATCTCTGAAATGCGATGGCCGTCACTATTTTCTACCCAGAACCACCAGCTCCCTTCCCTGGTTCCGGAAGCTCTGAGGATGTGAGTGAAATGTCCGCCTTCGGACGAGCTCTTTCGGGCCACGACCTCGCCGTCGGGTTGCCAACTGAAAGCAACCTTGTAGCCGTTGACCGGATGGCCGTTCAGCCGGACCGTGCCGACCGCCCGAGTACTACCAGCGTTGGCGTCGCAGCGGACCAATTCTGCGCGATTTACAAGGTTATTGGTCGCTTTCAGTTCCTGGACTGAAGCGCCGTACGTTTCGGCGATTCTGGCGAGCGTTTCGCCGGACCGTACGATGTGGCCATAGACAACCTCGGTGCTGGGCTGTTTCGAAGGCAGTGGCTTGGCGGCAATCACAGGGAGTGATGCTGCCGGAATACGCAATCTTCGCCCAACGTAGGTGAGTTCCGGGTTCTGGATGTCGAAGTCGATCACGGCGCGCTGGCATTTGCCTTCATGGGGATATTTGTCCGTGAAGACATGGACCATTTCCGAGATGCGTGTACCGGCACCGTTCTCGATCCAGAACCACCAGTTCCCTTCGCGGGCTCCACCTCCTAAAATGTGGCTGTATTGCCCTCCCTCCTGGCCGCCAGCGCCAGATTCCGTCCATGCTACTATCGTCTCGTCCGGGTGCCAGCTGAAAGCAACCCTAAAGCCGTTGGCCAATTGGCCATTCAGGCGCACCGTGCCTTTCACCTGCGTGCTGTCGGCGTTGGGTGCGCAACTTACCAGACGGCCCCGGTTTGAGAGGTTATTGGAAACTCTCAACTCCTCGACGGGAATTCCGTAGAGCGCCGCGATGTTTACGAGGGATTCGCCGGGTCTGATAACGTGGAAGTATTCCTGAAGGGAAGCTGGACGCTCCGATGGTGCTGCGACCACCGGCTGGGGAATCATTAGCAGGGACAGCAGGAAGATGAGCAAAGTGGCTGTCGAATTTCGATGTGGCCGCCAAGTCGATCTGGCAGGCGAAATATCTTCAGGGCTCATGATATTCCTCCTATGTGGTACCGTCTGGACTCCCTAGATCAGTTTCACGTTTTTCTGAGGGATGCCCCTCCTTTGTGTTCAAATTGCCGCGTTTGCCTATTCTTGGGGGTAACTCAACCGGGATATAAACCATTTTGCCTAAATTGTCAAGAATTGCATTGAATCATGTTTTGCTTCAGAGTTTACACGATTTTCGAGACGATTTGGGGATAGTACCTTCCGATTTTCGTCGATCGACATACCTAAACCGGGAGAAACCGGTAGTTGCTCTGCTATGGCATCGACGGGCAGAACCTTGAGTGCCATTCTTTCTACATTGACATCGCCTCCTTTCGGGCGATTACAGCGGGGCGATCAGCTTTTGAAGGAAGAACTGTCAGCCGCTTCAATCTCCGTCGACTCCTGCGTGCTGCGGTAGTGTTGTCATTGTCGAGACTGTAGTAGAATCTAACGCTAAAGCGAAGGTGTGGATCTCAGCAGGAATACTGTAACTATGAAGACTCCCAGATTCACCGCTCCTCGCCAAGGACTGACCGGCGCGATTTTCATGATCGGGCTGGCCCTCTTGTTCGCCACAGATTGGATTTGGCCGGGAATTCTTGTTTTGGTCGGCGTAACCAGCCTGGTGGGAGCATACCTCGGGCGTTCGGAGCCGGGGCCAGATGACATTCCTTTGCGAGTAGATCAGCCGTTGGAGGGGGAGCAGCCGGCAGCCGTGCGGTATGCAGCGCAGTGTGCGTCTTGCGGGGCCGCGACCCCGCGTGAGCTTCGCGAAGGAACGTCTGCGGAACTGAACGCGGTTTGCAGCTTCTGCGGCTCCCCGCTGGCACAGGCAGAATGAATCGAGCACGTTTATTCGGTGTTGCCGTTCTGTCGGCGGCGGCGCTGTTCGTGGTTGGGACGCTGGTCTGGCGGACAGTTAGCGGAGACGTTGCCGGCTCGGGCTTGGCTGCCGCCCGCCCCGATGTCGTCCGGATTGGCGTGATCACGGCCCTTCCTGTGGAAGAGTGGGTGAGAAAGGCGGCAGTCGAGTTCAGTGCAGCTAGCCACCGAACAGGGGGCGCGGCTGTCGATGTTGAAGTCATTCCAATGGATGGCCTGGTCGCGCTCGGTAAGTGGGAGCGTAACGAGTTCGGTGCCCTGAAGTCGGAAGTACCCCTCGAAGGCCTGCCTCGTGACGGGTTGGAAGCCCTCCAGGATTTTCCAGCCGCGTGGATTGCAGATAGCCGATACCTCGTAGGATTTGCCAACGTCTCATTTCAAGATCGAATCGGTCAAGACCGGTTCTTGAGCGAGAGCGAATATGGCATGAGGCCAGTGGCAAAAACGCTTCTTGTCTGGGGACTTTTTCGAAGCAGGGGGGTACCCTTGCTTGAGAATCTCGGTCCCATTTCCTGGTCGACAGTTCACAGAGCAGCCGTCGCGCCGACGGGTTGGAAGGAGTTGGGAGGCGATCCCGCCTGGGGCAATTTCAAGCTGGCTGTCTCCGTTTCCGGCAGAAGTGCTAGCGGGCTAGCGGCCATCGTCGCGGCGGCAGGCGAGTTCCATGGCAGAACGGAGATTTCGGTTGAAGACGTTTCGGACCCCAGGTTCGGGGACTGGCTGACCGAGACGACGATGGCGGCGACCAACTTCGGCGGTGGAGGCACAAGCGGTGCAGAAAGGGTGGCCTTGTTCGGCTACACTGCGGGTGACGGGGGGCAGTTCCTTGAGAGCGATTTGCTCCAGAGTATGGAGGGCATCGAGTCGCGCTGGCGGGAGCCGATGGCTCTTCACTATCCGAGAGCGACAACCTGGTTTGACTTTCCCTTTGCGATCTGGGCGGGTCCCGAGACTTCAGCGTTACAGAAGAATGCAGCGCTAGCATTCCAAGAGTTCCTGCTCAGCGAAGCTCAACAGCACAAAGCGCTCGAATTCGGGTTGCGTCCCATCGATCCCGGGCTGCCAATCGACGCCGCGGCGGGCAGTCTCTTTAAACGCTGGCAGAGGTTGGGTGTCCAGAAGGAGGTTCTCACCGCTGAGGAGATGAGCCCACCGCATCGGGACGTCCTGTCTGCACTCGCCCGCTGGCGGGATCTGAATGTAGGGCCATGAGCGAAATTCTGGACGGGACGGAACAGGAGCTCACCGAGCCGACCATGGCTGAGCCTAAGAGAATCCTCTCACACGGGAATCTCTTTGCATTGGTGGCAGTGGGCTTTTTTCTGTTCTGTGCTTGCGGGTTGACGACGGTGCGAGCGGGAAACTGGATCGCCGATACACTGGCAGTGCGTGAGTCGACAGAATCCGGAATCGGT
The DNA here is from genome assembly GCA_026914085.1 of Caldilineaceae bacterium. Classification (GTDB taxonomy): domain Bacteria; phylum Chloroflexota; class Anaerolineae; order Caldilineales; family Caldilineaceae; genus Bin5. Next base: position 41,979 of record JAPPKG010000365.1, read on the forward strand.
TTTGCGGTCCCTGTAGATTGGCCAACCACGAGTGCAGAGTTGACGATAGCCGTGTCACCGTCGATGGCTGGAGCCTTGAGGGAACGGGCCGACAGCTTTAATGGCCAGGGGTTGCGCACGCCTGACGGCGAACAGATGACGGTAGAGCTGGTAACGCGTTCCTCACGCGAGATGGTAGGGGAATCGGTGCGCCAGCCAGCCTTTCAGGCGGTCGCGCCGGATAGTTCACTCTGGCTTGAGATGATCGATAGGCGATGGGCCCAGTTGTTTCCCGGGGAGCGCGGCAGTCTGCCTGCGAGCCGGGTGGGGAAGTCGACTCATTTTGCCGTCAGTCCTGTGGTCATTGCTGTAACCTTGGATGCGGCTCAACAGTTGGGCTGGCCACATCAGCCGATAGGATGGAAAGCAGTCCAGGACCGGGCAGCTTCACCATCAGGGGCGTTCAAATGGGGACATCCTGACCCCAATAGCACACCTGGGATTGCTGCGACACTGTCCAAATTCTATGCCGGGGCCGGCATTACGCGCGGATTGACAGAGGATATCGCCAGGCTACCCGACGTAATCGCGTATTTTCAGCGGGCGGAGGGAGACGCGTACGTTTTTGGTACCGGCGCGCGGGCTGGAGCAGGTCGCCCACAGGAGGGAGGCGGGGAGAACTCAGCCGTGGGTGCGGACGAGGGACTCTTGGACGCCTTCGTAACCCAAGAGCAGGCGGTCATCGCCTGGAACTCCGGTTCTGACCGGGGTCTTGCATGGCTGTCAGGCCGGGAAAGTGCCGGACAGTTCCTGCCAACTGGGCAGTTGGCGGCCGTCTACCCTCATGAGGGGACGCTATGGGCTGATCATCCCCTGGCTCTGCTGGAATTGGATGGCCGGGCAGGTCCTGCCGTGACCCCGAATCAGCGAACCACGTATCGGGCGTTCATTGCGTTTCTACTGGGTGAAGAGAGCCAGGCGGCCTTGCTGGAGGCTGGGTTCAGACCGGTCGACCCGGCTTTGGATCTGATGGCGGAGGGCAGCCCATTTGCAGAGCCGTTGACAGCGAATCCCCTCCTTCCGCAGACGATAATGCAGCTGCCACCTCAGCCGGTCCTGGAGATAGTGTTGGACGCCTGGCGCCTATCGGTGCCTCCGCTAAACATCTTACTGGTTGTGGATACGAGCGAGTCGATGGGCGGGGGCAAGCTCGCCAGAATGAAAGCTGCGCTGCAAGGTTTCGCGGACCAGATTCAGGGAGAACACGACAGAGTGGGGCTGGTGGAGTTCGGCTCCGGCGTTAAGCGTTTCGGGAGCTTGCAGCGGTTGGATGCTGAAGGTCGTGAGCGCATGTCCCTTCTGATCGAAGGTCTGGAGGCCGGCGGCTCCACAAGGCTGCTCGACGCCGTGTGGGCAGCGCATGGTGAGCTATCAGACCAGACCGAAAAAGACGCCACTTACGCGATCGTCGTGTTGACCGACGGTCGTGATAACGATAGCGACAACCGGCTACGCAGTTTGGAACGGGCTATGGTTGGGACAGGCAATTCGGTTTCCATCCATACAGTGGCATTTGGGCGCGATGCTGACGAAAGATTGCTGGAGGAGCTGGCCCGCATCGGCGGAGGACAGTTCTACCGGGCGGATGAAACGACGATTGAAGAGGTGTACCGCCAGATCGCGAGATATTTTCAGATGAGGGGTTGACTGTGAGCCTAACTCACTGATATCCGGGAGTTTCGACTTTCAAGCATCCGATTGACGACAGTAGAGGTTCATCCGTGTACATCCCAGATTTGGGGTGGGAACAGTCTGACGGGGAATCAGTGCCAGCGGTGGCTGGCGTTGTTTACCGTCTTTGGGCGAGACGCGGTGCAGGCGCTGGGCCTGGCCGTGCGGTGGAGTCCGTCAGTTGGGGCGGGTGCGAGGGCAGGCACATGGCCGGCACGTAAGGGGATCTGATGGGACGGGCGGGAAGTGGTCTGGCCAGACACCTTCGAATAGGCACCTGTCACCAATGTAGACACCCGGTCGATGAGGCACGGCATGGTTTAGGGGGGGCGTTG
>JAPPKG010000639.1:0-5813 GCA_026914085.1 Caldilineaceae bacterium
GGGCGATCAGCCCCAAGCATCACACACAGGGCCTACCAAACAAGGTAAGGGGGGCTGGTTGACCGGTGCCTTTATGTTGGTGGTCCCTTCGGTCGGGTCTGACTGTTGAAGCCACCAACACTCCTAACCCATCACTGCCCGAAGGGACCCCGGCCACAGCCAGAACCCTGAACAGGAAAGGCGAGCGTTGGGCGGTGTTGGTGGCGCCCCCCACAATAGGCGAGCCCCGACAGCGACACCGGGAACATCACAGAGCGGACCCCTCAAACCCCTCAAGACAGCCGAACTAATCCACACCCTCCGGAACCTCCACCACCCCGCAGCGAAAGCACATCTAACGCAACAAAGTGACCACGCCCCAAACCACCGCAATTATTCCACCGGCCACCACCAAAATCACTAAAGCGAAAACGGCTCCCGCCACCGCCCCAGGAATATCTTTTCTCGCCATCGACTCGGTCAGTACGTCAACTCACCCGGTGACGGGTCATTCTCGATCATCGTGACCAGTTTGACCAAGGTCTGCCCAGCCGCCGTCACGATATGGTGCACGTTATCGATACTTTGCCACTGCCCCTCGATGGAGACGTAAACGGTTCCATCGACCAGTTGGACATGGGGATCGGCCGTGTCGAAAAGGCGAAGAGACGTGGCAAAGCTGTCGATAATCTCGGCCGACCGGTACAGCCGGCCCTGCAAGTTCCGGTAAATAGCCAACTCGCTATGGTGCATAATGCGCCTCCATGTCGATCAACCCAACGCCTGAGATTATAGGGAAGCTAGGACCATGGTGCGGGAGATGCAACACCCGCAAGCGGCTCGGCTGGTCCCTCTACTGCGGCGAATGCCGGCATCGCCTATTACGGGATCACCAAGGGGACTTCGACGACCACCTACTCGCCCGACGATCCTGTTACCCGCGAGCAGATGGCGTTGTTCCTGATCCGCCTGGCCGGAAAGGTCGGGATCGCCGTTCCTTCTGCCAGCGACTTTGGATTCTCGGATATCGGCCACCTGAGTGCTGAGTCCCGCGTCGCCATCAACCAGTTGGCTGAGCTGCAAATCACCAAGGGGACTTCGGACACAACCTTCTCACCCGGGGATGAGGTAAGGCGAGACCACATGGCGTTATTCATCGCCCGGCTGATGGACAAGATGGAACCCCCGGCCTTCGGAGACCACACCTTCGGCTACACCCCGGCTGATGTGGTTGACACCGCCGACAGGCCGCTGGACCAACCCTTCACCGACTTGGATGAGGTCTTGCAGGACACGGTCGACACCATCAACAAGCTGTACGAGTTAGGGGTCATCGCCGCAGCCGCGGGAGGGACTTATAAACCCTCGGATTCCATCACCCGCGCCACTATGGCCGATTTCATGGCTGCTGTGCTCGATCATTCCCGCCTGCGCCCCATCGGGTCTGAGCATCAAGGGTGCCAGAGTCTCGGAATACGGACCCACCGACGTCGTTCTGATGGTCTCCATGCGGGATCCCGAGTTCGGTCCGGTTGCCGGCCAGCGGGTAGACGTGTTCAACAGCCACGCCGTGAGCGGCGGACTGGACGACGAAGGTGCCTGCGTCCCGGAATTCGTGACCGGCGACTGCACCTGGAACGCAAACGACATGGCCACCGACCAGGACGGAAACGTCTGGGCCACCTCCCGGCTCGACGACAGGGCCACCGCGTTGTACTACGCCTGGATCGGCTCCAGCCTCGGTGAGAAGTTCGACGCCGACGAGGTTGACGAAGCCACCGTTGTCGTGTCCTCCCAGCCGAACGTGGCAGGGATCAGGGTCACCTCCAACATTCCAGAGCATGCCGACGGCAACAAAGTGCATATTGCCCGGACCAGGCGGGTGACTCTAACCATCCAGGTGGTCGACAGGGACGACAGAGCCCTGTCCCGTCCGGGGATCGCCTTCCAGGTGGGTCTGGAGCAGCTGGTAGATGGCGCTCAGCGACTCAAGCACAACCCAGTCCAGTTGACAACCGATGAGGAGGGAAAGGCCACATTCAGGGTGGACGGAGTCGAAAACCGAAGGGATGCCACCGCTCAGACCAGAGTCGACACCGTGACGTTCAGTCATGTCGGTGAGAACCCCGGCGTAGCCGAACTGTCTGATGTTGAGGTGACCATACAGTGGAGCGAGGAAGCCTCGTAACAAACCAGGCTGTGGCCAACGCGCCCGACTATGTGATCGTCAGAGATGACGGCGACGTTTCGATCAGAGCCTCCATCACCCTGTACGACCAATATGGGAAGGGTTATCGGGCAGGCGCCGGCCAGCAGGTGGAGATCACCATCGGGAACGAAGACCTTACCGCGTCAGTGAACGGGTCGGGCACCGGCACCGGGAGTGCCCGGCTGCAACACCAGGAACCCGGATTCTCTGCGCAGGTGAGCTTCACTGCCGACCCAGCCGGTGACGGCGTCGATCTCCCCGCTGGGGTTAGCGATCCTCCAGACGCCTTCGTCCAACTGGTGACGCCGGCTACATCCAGGGATGCTGGTAGAAGCATGGGAATCCACACCTTCTTCTCAAGACACAACCGCTTCACAACGGAAACCGGCGATGACAACCCCGACGCGAAACTGCTCTTCTACTACAAACCGGGGGACACCTTCAAGGCTGGCGACAGGCTCATCACGATCGACGAGTTCGAAGAATTGCTCACCCCATTCGAAGACAACGAAAACCCGGCCAGGATTCACATCGTGACATACGACCGGGAAGGAACGAGCGAATTCAGGATCACCACGCCCGCCATCTTGGTTCCCTAGTCCCCAGCCGGAACTGAACAACTGAAACCGGAGGTTGCACTTCTTGGCAACATCTTCGATCCTTGCCGAGTTCCTGTGTCAGATTCGGGAGTGGGTTGGGGTTTTGGAGGGGGGTCCGGAAGCGGCCGGAATGTGGTCCATATGGGTGAGGGGTGGTACCGATGGTGAGACCAAGTAGGTGATCTGGCCACGGCTTGATCATCGAACTCGGCGTTGGCCGGAATGTCTGGATGGACAGGCGGGGGATCTTCAGCACGGCGCATGCCCACGAATCAGGCATGGCAGGAACTTCCAGACCTACATAGGATCCTCGGTAACCGATCAAGAACCATTGGCACACTGTCGGGGTAGAGGAACCATGGTGGCTGAAGACGGCTTGCCAGCATCGAATCGGGGGTTGGCTTCCGACGGTGTCTCTCCCCGTGTCAGTGTTGGATACGACCCGATCTGAGGCGCAACAACGCCGTCGGTGCGCTGGGCAGCAAGTTTGAACCCCGGTCCATCACTAGGTTGAAGCGTTCTGGGGCCGCTTTTAGTTGAAGAGGGTCCTAGTTTTTGGCCGTGAGCCGGGGCCATTCGCAGAGGCATGTCTGATAGCGGGACTTGGTTTAAGGAGAAGGAGGCTCCCTGGGGGGAGCCTCCTTCTGATAGTCGGACGTTTTCTGTTTTATGAACCCTGTGCAGTGACTCGGAAGATGCTGACACCGTCGTCGTCGTAGAACACGACCTCGACAGTACCTACATTTCCACCAGTACCCGCCTTGATCAGTCCTTCGAACTGGTCAAGGGTGATGCGCGTGTCTGCGCCTTCGGCAGGGGCGCCGGGGGTGCCAGTAGCGATGCCGTTGATGAAAGTGTCACCGTCATCGTAGCTGTACAACGCACCGGCGATGCGGAACCGGTCCTCTTTGTCGTAGACCGCAGAGATGGCAGTAGCACCGAGTGTGCTGTCGTCATCGGCGTGTCTCACCGGGACAATCGAGGTGCCGCCAGTAATGGTTGGAGCGCCAGTGAGCGCCGTCGGGTTATCCGGGTCGGTGACGTCCTGGAGGGCGTAGGCTATCGAAGGGACGGCCGTACCCAGAGTCCCAGCAAGGGTGCGGCTCCATCTGGCCATGCCTCTGCTGCTCACGGTCCTTATGTCGGAATTGCCAGTCCCGTCACCGATGGTGATCTGCACACTCTCGCCCTTGCCGGCGGGATTGCCGTACTGGTCATAGAACGACACCGAGGCACGGACGGTCACCATGTTCTGGCCGCTCAAGAAAGCGTAGGGATCAACGCTAGCCATACCGGAACCCTGAGCTGCCCGAGTCGCCGGGTCGGCGACTGCGTTAATCGTGACCAGTGTCGGGTTGGAGTCCGTCCAGAAGATCGTGGCTACCACCGTCTCACCATTGTCACTTACTGCAGTTGTTCCAGTTCCGTCATCAGCACCCGTAGCAGGAGCAATAGCGGGGTCAGCAGTACTTCCGTCCACATTGGAACTGAACGTGATCACGTCGAGCCTGTCAGGATCGGAGTTGCCTTTGGTGGACTTCGGACCACCGGTGGTGTAGGTCACCTGACCGTCATCATCGGTCTTCATCGCAGCAGGCGCAGGATACAGGGTTTGTCCACCCTGGACCACACTAATGCTGACCTCGACACCGGGCTTGGCCACCGCCGCGCCGGTCGAGTCGACCAACTGCGCGGTGAGGGCGACACTGCTTGTAGCGTCGATATCCACCGTGTTGTCATTGGCGGAGTTCTCGCTGATGTCAGTCGTGACCTTCAGAGCGGTGGCATCAGTCGTGGAAGACAATGTGACTGTCGCATGGGGGGACGCGTCGACATCGAAGTCGTTCTCGTCCGCGTCGGCATCACCCATCCACGCGTAGTAGGTGTTCATCTTCCCGTCTTCGACGGTACCGTCCTGGAAGATGTTCCCCGAAGCGTCGGTCAGCGACTCGTCATCGGTCCACGCACAGTCAGAAGCCGTGGTACAGCCACCGTCCTCATTGAACGCACCAACCGTATCGCTGTCGAAGACCTTGACGGACACATCGACCATCGAAGCGAAGCTGTCATCCCGATACGAAACCGCAACCGTGGTCGTGTAGTCATCGAAGTCCCAGGTCTTGGCAGCCTGGATGCTCACACCGGCCGGACGGGCGTTGGGGTGATCCAACACACCAGCCATGAACTCAGCCATGGCAGCACGGGTGATCGAAGCATCCGGAGAATAAGACGTCGCGGAAATACCCGAAGCAACATCCAACTCCCACAACGCGGTGATCGCGTCATAGGCTTCCTTGGTCGAACCCTGCAAATCGGTGAAAGGCGACCCCACCTTAACGGTCTCGTCCTCATCGGTATCCGGATCGTCCGCGACATTAACCACATCCTCGGGGGTATGCCCGTACGCAGTGTCGCCATCGGCCATCGGGTCCATGTTGTCCATCAACCTGGCGATAAACAACGCCATGTGACCACGCTTCACCACATCCGACGGTGAATAGGTGGTAGCAGAAGTGCCCTGGGTAACCCCAAGATCGGCCAACTGATTGATAGCCGTCTGCGACTCAGCAGACAACTCACCAATGTCCTCGAAACCCGCATCCGCAGGATCAGAAGCCATATCGATACCCACCAGCGCAGCCAAGCGAGTCAGGAACAACGCCATGTGCTCACGCGTGACCGACATCGACGGCGAATAATTGCCATCACCGGTGCCCCGGGTAATCCCGTAATAGGCGATACAGTCGATGTCACCAGCGTTGGCATGACTGGCGGGAACATCATTGAAGTCCGCCGAGCCCACGCCCACGCAGGCACTGTACGTAGCCGTATAGCTCATCTTCGGATCGTCATCAGCAGCAGCAACCGGCACCGCGGCCAGAACACTGGCCATGAGAGCGAGCACCGAAAGGATTGCTACATGACGCCGAAAACGGCTCAAAGAAGCAAACATAAGTTTACATACTGGTCCCACAGAACAGTGACCCTTATACTATTGTCAACACATGTAAGCATCCCTGGTCATG
>JAPPKG010000198.1:0-5803 GCA_026914085.1 Caldilineaceae bacterium
TCGCGGCGGCGGCGTGCACTGCTGGCCCCGTTGAAATAGAGAGTTTGACGACCGTGACGGAGCAGGAACAGCCCGGCAACTGGCTGAGATTCCTGCGGGTGCTCGGCCAGCAACAGCGCTCCGCCGGTCAGGTTCCCCTCATCCTTCTGCATCTTCAGAAACATACGCCACAGGGAGTCGTAGTAGGCGAAGGGGCGAATCAGAAAACCATCGCGGGCGCTCGTTTCCTGATAGAGTCGATAGAAGTCCGGCAGGTCTGCAACATTGCCGCAGCGGACATTGATTCCCCGCCGATCAGCCAACCGGATATTATAGCGCCATTTGCTCTTGAACGCGGCCAGCAGTTCTTCATCGGACCGGGTGATGTCGGTGAAGCCGGTGTTCTTGAACTGGATCTGCTCCGGGCTGAAGCGCCAGTTGCGCTGGACCAGCAGTTGCTTCAGGCGGACCCCTTCACTGTCCTTTTCGCCGACGTCGGGATCGATTTTGACCTGAAGGCAGCCCCGCCGCCGGCACAGATCTTCGATCTGCGCCAATACCAGTGCAGCTGCTTCGTCGTCCGACCAGTCAAGCAGTGGGCCCTTGGGCACGTAAGCGACGCGCAAGGGCAGCCCTGCCGTAGGCTGCCGCGATAGCCACTGAAAGGCCCCCAAGGGGCGACCGCCGCGCAGCAGGCGCCAGCGCTCAACGCGCCAACCGCTGCCACCCTTGACGGCGCCCCACGACCAACTTTGGAGCACGTGGCTGCGGTCGGGCGGCAGCTGCGCCAACAGTTCTTCCCACGCTGAGGCCGTGACCACCGGCTCCATGGTTACCGCAGGGGAGGAAGGGGAGGAGGTCTTCCCTCGCTCCTCCTGCTTCTTTGCCGCGTGCAAGTTCCTTCCAGCCCGGTCCTTCGCCAGCAGTGCGCCCTGATAGAGATTGTAGATCTGTCGCCGCAAGGGGAGATCCCACGCGCCGACTGTGCGCTCAACTGCGCCGCCAAAACCCTGTTTGAAACGGAAGACGCCCCAGAGATCCCCGGCTGGCAGCGCATTCAGATTGACCGGCGCCTTCTCGGCGGATACGGTCTTGCGCCCTTCTTCCCAGAGACCGGTGGCGACGGCGCCGATCTCGTCGGGGATGCCCCAGAGATCATAGCGTGCGCAGCCGCGTTCCCTGGCCCAGCGCATGGCTTCCCATTGGAGTGCGTGATTGGGCATAAGGTTGCGATGGCGATTGTTGCTGGCCCCCCACAGGTAGCAGGCGGTCGAACCGACGGCAAAGACAGCAATGCTGGCCAGCGGTTCGCCCTCAAACGAGGCCAGCAGGAAGGCGCCCCAGCGGGAGGCCAGCAGTTCGTATGCATCACGGTAGTAGGCGGCGCTGTGGACGGAAAAGCCGTCCCGCTTTCCCGTCTCTTCCATCAGTTGCTGGAACAGGGGCAGCTCATGCGCCTCCAGCTTACGCACGCTGACGCCTTTGCGCGCGGCCAAGCGGATGTTGTAACGCCACTTGCTCTTCATCTGCGCCAAGATCGCATCGACGTCCGGCTGTAGATCGACGACAACGGTGCTGCGAGGCTGAATCGAATGGGGGCTGGGCTGGAAGCCGGCCGTACTAAGACGCTGGCGGTTTACTGCCGTGTCGAGAAGACCCGGTTCGATTTTCAGCGCGAACGCCCCCTCCTGCCGGGCAACATCGCACATGCTCGCCACGACTGCTTCCGTCTGCGTCGCGTCGGACCAGTCTACAAGCGGGCCTCTGGGGACGTAGGCCAGGACCTGGCCCATGACTTTGCGAAAGAGGAGCAGCGCCCCGGCCTGCGCGAGGCCTTGGTCTGCGGATTGCGGCATGTGAACGCGTCTGGCGCTCCAGCCGAAGCGGCATTTCAGGGTGGCCCATTCGTGCGTCTGCAAGAGATGGCCGGCGGTATGGTTGCTGACGAACTCATTCCATTCAACTGCTTGATCTGTCACCGCTCCCCCTGTCACATCGCTGGCACATCCGGCCTGGAGACGTTGGTCCGGACGGCGCTCAAACTGCGACGGCTCCCCCCATCGTTCGGTGAAGCCGCGCTGTGTTACCGGCGCCATCTGTCGATCATACCATACTGACCAGAACAGAATGGAAAGCCGGCGCCATTCATATTTCGCAGCCGCCTCGATGCGCCGAACAAACGGCCGTCAGAGTGAAAACGGTCTAAATTTGACACGGCCACGGCTCACTGCTATCGTCAAATTCGTGTCATCTTTGTGGCTGCCTTCGACGAAAACTGCCCTCAGGCTGATTGTGGCGGCGTCCAGGAGATCTTGTGCGCTTGCCTTCAACACGGTAGTTCAGTGGGGAAGGAAGAGCGTATGGCAGAGGGATACGCATGCCTTGAATCGGGCACTGCGGCGTCCCTGTTTGCTCAACGCAGCGGCCGCGCTGATGCTGGGCAGTCTACTTTTGGCCGGTTGCGGCGGGCCAGCTACGAGCAGCGCGCCGTCATCGGAAACAGTCGTAGTGACGGTATTCGCGGCCGCGTCCCTAACCGATGTCTTCCAAGAGGCAGCCGGTTCGTTCGGCCGCAGCAGCCACACAGGTAACGTTGAGTTCAACTTTGCCGGTTCCCAGCAGCTGGCCGGTCAGCTGCGCGAAGGGGCGCGCGCCGACATTTTCGCTTCGGCTGACGAGATGCAGATGCAGGCGGCAGTTGACGCTGGACGGATTGAAATGAAAAGCGTGAAGACATTCGCTTGCAATCGGCTGATGATCGGCTACGGCCTGGGGGTCACGGGAGGTTCCGACGCTGCGCCGGGTCTTGAATCTTTGCTGAAGCTGGCCCAGCCCGGTCATAAGATTGTTGTCGGCGCGGAGGCGGTGCCGATCGGGCAGTACACGCGGCAGTTTCTGGCCAATGCCGAGCAGGACGACCGTTTCGGGCCTGAATTTCGCGCCGGTTTCGAGGCCAACATCGTGTCACAAGAACAGAATGTACGGGGCATTCTCAGCAAACTGCAGTTGGGCGAGGCCGATGCCGGCGTCGTCTACGCCAGCGACCTCGTTGGCAGTACAGAGTTGCAGAGCATGGAGATTCCAGCCCATCTCAACGTCTCAGCCGTCTATCCGATCGCTCTGACCCAGGACAGCAGGCAGCCGGAGCAGGCAGCAACCTTTGTTACCTTCCTGTTTTCTGAAGAAGGCACAGCTGTGCTGGAGTCGCACGGCTTTTCGACCGGATGCCGGGGTGAAGGCTCGAGGCGAGGCACAGACGTTGCGGTAGCTGAGGCATCGGACCATGCGCACGACTGAAGCCGCCGAGGCGATGCGCATCTCCGTCGACCGGGCGCGGGACGACCAGCGCTCCTCCGGGCGCCTGTCGCGACCGGGCTTGGCTCTCTTCTGGTCAGCGGTGCCCATGATCCTGTTTCTGACCCTCCCGCTGCTGGCACTGATCTGGCGCACAGAGTTGACCGACATCGGCACGCACCTGGCCCAGCCTGTGGCTCGCCGGGCCATCGTGCTGAGCCTGTGGACATCTGCCTCAGCGACGCTATTGACGATCATTCTGGGCACACCTCTGGCCGTGCTGATGACCCGGCGGCGTTTTCGGGGTCGCCGGGCGCTGGATACGCTGATCGATCTGCCCACCGTCCTGCCCCCTGCCGTTGCCGGACTGGCCCTGCTGATGGCTTTTGGCCGCCGGGGGATGTTGGGGCAGGGGCTGTCGGTGGCGGGAATAGAGATCGCTTTTACTTCGCTGGCGGTCATTCTTGCACAGCTTTTTGTCGCTTCGCCCTACTACATTCGCGCGGCGATCGGCGGTCTCAGTCGCAGCGCGGTTGAGCTGGAAGAGGCTGCGGCACTGGACGGGGCGGACGGACGGCAGATCTTCCGCTTTGTGACTGTCCCTCTCGCCCGCGCCTCCCTGCTGGGCGGGCTGGTTATGACGTGGGCGAGGGCTCTGGGTGATTTCGGCGCTACGATCCTTTTCGCCGGCAACTACCCCGGGCGCACGCAGACGATGCCCCTTGCCATCTATATTGGCTTTGAATTGGATCTCGACGTGGCTTTGGCCTTGTCGGTTGTTCTCATGGCGACCGCGTTCGCCATTCTCCTGCTCGTGAAGTGGCTTCTGGGACGAACCGGATAATTCAGGTCCGGATTTTCACCGTCCAGTCCTCAGTTTCGCATTTTGTGGTTCTGACCTGCGACCGGGACAGGAAAGGTTGATAAGCCTGCCTTGCTCTGCTCGCACCACGACTGTTTCTCAACCTGTCATCAGATGGATCACAGTTCTGACGATATCCCAATCATCGAAGCGGTTCCCAACTTTTCGGAGGGCCGCCGTACCGATGTCATCGACGATCTGGCGGCAGCAGTCCAGAGGTCCGGCGCCCGGCTTCTCGATCGCACCAGCGATGCAGACCACAATCGCACCGTTCTCACAGTTGCGGGCCCGCCGGAACCGGTTTTGCAGGGACTGTTCAACGCGGTCGGGGTGGCTGTCGCCTGCATTGACCTCAGGGGGCATCGGGGCGTCCATCCCAGACTGGGCGCGGCCGATGTGGTCCCGCTTGTGCCGATTCGCAACTCTCAACTTGGGGACTGCGCTCTCCTGGCCCGGCAACTAGGTCGTCGGATCGGAGAAGAGCTGGATGTGCCGGTCTACCTCTATGGCGAGGCGGCCACCAGACCTGAACGCCGCAATCTGGCCGACGTCCGGCGGGGGGAATATGAGGCCCTCGTCCAGGACATTCACAACCCACGGCGTGAACCTGATTTCGGCCCTGCCAAGGTGGGGCCGGCGGGCGCGGTTGTCGTCGGGGCCAGGCCTATCCTCATCGCCTTCAACGTTTTCCTGCGCACAGCCGATGTAGGCGTCGCCCGAACAATCGCCCACCAGATCCGCGAGCGCGACGGCGGGCTGCCGGCGGTCCGAGCCCTGGGCCTCCTTGTCGATGGGCGGGCACAGGTCAGCATGAATCTGGTCGATTATCGCGCCACATCCCCGCGGGCGGCCGTAGAAGCCATTCGCCGCCAGGCCGCCCGCCACGCCGTCGAGCTCGACCGCAGCGAACTGATCGGCCTCATTCCCCAGGGTGCCTTGCCAGGATACGAAAAACAGGACATGGACAGTGCAGGGGAGTCTCTTTCGGCCGGCGCTTTGGCGGCCGCAGCCGATGCACTCCTGCTGCCGGACCTGACGGCAGACCGCGTGCTGGAAGTTGCGCTACGACGCATGTAAGTGGGAGAGGGTGTGACGGCTTTCTGATCGCTCAATCTTGAACAGGGAATGACACAGCCGGCAGCACGAACACGGATGGTAAACACCTTTGGCGTCATATTCACTTTTGCCGTCAGCCAGTCGGATCCGAGACGGCCGCCGATATACAGTGAACCAAGGGGGTAGTTCAGACAAACGCTTTGGCTTAAGCAGCATGCCGTGCTAGAATCAGACGCACTTGGAGCAGACGGTTCCGGCTGTGAGATCTGCAATCTGCCTGACTTTTTGATTGCCTGTTCTGCACTGTGCGACAGCTGATCATCCCTATGCGATCACACTGATCACAGCCCTTTTTTCGCTCACATATGCCGCCCGCGGCCCCTTTCAACCGTTTGGAGAGTTGAGCAGCGGGTGAACAGCAACTCAGATAATGCAGTCTCCTCGCCACATCGTCTGGTCAGAATGGATTGAGAGCAGCGGCTCGCAGGCAACGCTGCCAACGAGTGGGATGCCCTCTGGGTCCATTCCGTCTGCGGAGGAAATCGACCTCGCGATAGTCATTGTCAACTACAACGCCAGCGCTCTCCTGTCCGGATGCCTTACATCGGTGTT
>JAPPKG010000589.1:0-5788 GCA_026914085.1 Caldilineaceae bacterium
GGCCGGAGTTCCCGGTGATCTCAAGTGCCGGGGCAACCAGCAGGGCGGAGCCGCCGCCGGAGAGGAGGGCGATCACCAGGTCGTCTGCGCCGGCCTGCTCGACGAGGGCAAGCATCTCTTTGCCGGCAAGGACGCCGGCTTCGTCGGGAATGGGATGACCGGCCTCGACGACGCGAACGGTGGATTGCGTTGTTGAGGCAGCGTCGGCGGGCTGGGCGTGGTCGTATTTGGTCACTGCCAGACCGCCGCTGATGCGGTCCTGGAGCAGAGATTCGACGGCGCTGGACATTGGCGCGGCGGCCTTGCCGGCGGCGACGACGAAGATGCGGCGGTAGCGGCGCAGGTCGTATGTCAGCTCGGCAGCGGGCTCGGAGGCAGCGGAGTCGGTGGCGGTCAGGTACTCGTCCTGGCGCCGGAGGATGTTTTGGACGGCGGCGAAGGGATCGACGGCATCGAGGGCGGCGTCGAGGACGGCGAGGATTGGGCGGCGGGCGGTCGGATCGGGAGTGAGGATGGAGGTGTCGAAGCGGGTCATTCTACTTTAGCTCTGACTGGGAAGGAATCGATTCGGTGGGTTCGACATATTGAGTCCGAATTGAATGAGTCAGTTCATTCGGGCGAACGGAGGCATTCGCGGTGATGACGCGAATGCCTTTTACCTGTCATCGATTTGCGGCCACAGATCGCGAAGAAATTCAGAGAATCGAAAGGTGCCAAGTCTCCTCAAAGGCGGCGGAATTTTTGGAGGCCGTCGTCGACCTGGACCTGGCCGACGTAGAGGTCGCCGTGGGAGTCGGCCCAGATGCCGTGGGGGCAGGCCGCGAACTCGCCGGGTTTGTCGCTGGGTTGGGCGCCGCCCCAGTGGCTGAGGAGCTCGCCGTCGAGGGTCCAGACGCTGACGCGCTGTTCGAGCTCGGCGACGTAGACGACTTCGCCATTGGGGTCGAAGTAGATGGTGTCGGGTTTGAGGAGGCCGGTGCGCTCTTCGAGGAAGTTGCCGTCGGTGTCGAAGAGCTGGATGCGGTCGTTGGTGCGGTCGCAGACCCAGACGCGGTCGTCCTTGTCGAGGCGGACGCAGTGGGAGAGTGTGAACTGGCTGGGGCCTTCTCCCCAGTCGCCCCAGGAGAGGATGTGCTCGCCGGCGGCTGAGTATTTGTGGACGCGGGCGTTGTCGTAGCCGTCGGAGATGAAGAGGTCGCCATTGGAAGCGACGGCGAGGTCGGTGGGGAGGCGGAAGGGTTCGCCGGGTGCGCCTTCCTGGCCGGGGGTGCCGATGGTCATGACCAGATCGCCCTGGGCGTTGAACTTGAAGATGCAGTGGGTCTCGCGTTCGGTGCACCAGACGTTGTCTTCATCGTCGATGAAGATGCCGTGGGCGTCCTCGATGACATCTTCACCCCAGGAGGCGAGGAAGTTGCCATCGCGATCGAAGACGACGAGGGGATGCTCGCTGCGCGAGTAGACGAAGACGCGGTCCTGAGAATCGCAGGCGACCGCGGCTACCCAGCCGAACTTCCACCCTGCGGGCAGTTTTGCCCAGTTTTCGATTACTTCGTACCGATAGGCACCGGTTCCGAACGGCATGGCAATCTCCTTTGCCTGGTTGAGACCCGCTGCGTGTGCGGCGGGGATATGGAGTACACCATAATTCTTTCCGCGAAGTTACGCGAAGGGACGCGAAGAACATCAGAGGCTATCGGATTCTCCTGGCGTGACATCGCGGTCCTTTGCGGATTAGCAATACTTTGCTGAAGCAATTCGCTGGTCGAGCAGCCATCACCGGGCACTAGTCGTCCCATGCTTTGACGGCGATCTTGATTACTTGCTCGTCGCCGAGGCGGTAGGTGCCGTCGAGGGCGTGGAAGCCGTCGCCCACGCGGTCGAGGGGCAGTTTGTGGCTGACCATTTCGCCGTAGGGGAATTCGTTCTTCTCGAGAATGGGCAGGCCGCGCACGAAGTGCTCGTAGGTGCTGCCCCAGACGGCCTCGAAGGTCAGATTTTTGCGCATGAGGAGCTGGTTGATGTTGAAGTCGATGGAGCCCATGTCGACGAAGTGGCCGACCTCGACGTAGGTGCCGCTGCCGCGCAGGTAGCCCAGTCCTTCGGGCGTGGCGGCGAGGAAGCCGGAACATTCGAAAACGATATCGGCGCCGCGTTTGAGCGGTGTGTGCCAGTAGACCTGCTCGGTGCGCTCTTCGACGCTGGTGACTTCCTCGATGTTGATGGTGACGTCGGCGCCGAACTCTTTTGCGAGTTCAAGGCGTCTGGCGGGGCCGCCGACGACGATGATGTTGGCGGCGCCCATCTGTTTGGCGCAGAGGAGGGTAACGAGGCCGATGGCGCCGCTGCCCTGGACGACGACGGTATCGCCGAGCTGCACTTTGCCGCGCATGGCGGCGTGGACGCCGATTGTGTAGGGTTCGGTGAGCACGGCGACTTCGGGCGAGCAGCTGGTCTTGAGCATGCAGGTATTTTCGAAGCCGAGATAGATGTAGTCGGCGAACCCGCCGTAGAAGTGGGGGGCGACGTCGGGGGTGTCGTAGAAGCCGTAGGCGCCGTAGCCGCCTGTGCCGGGGGAGAAGATGACGCGGTCGCCTTCTTCGAGGGGGCGGCCGATATAGTCTTTGGCTCCGCCGGCGCCGATGGCCTCGATAACGCCGACGTTTTCGTGGCCGAGGACGACTTCGCCCTGGAAGCCGTTCTGCCACATGTGCAGGTCGGTGCCGCAGATTCCGGCGAGCTCCTGGCGGAGCAGCACTTTGCCGGGTTCAGGGTCGAGTACGGGGTATTCGCGGACTTCGAAGTCCTGTCCTTGGGCGATGACCGCCCTACCGGTTTTTGCCATGGTACTTTCTCCTGCTGCTGGTTGCGTGAGTTCAGGTAGCCTTGTTTTTGCCTCCGCTGTTTTGGGGCGGCAGGGCCAGGGAGGTCATAGGAGGTATTGAGATATGAAAGCTGGACTGATTGTTGCCAGGGCACCTACCGGGAGGGCCGGTGCCCCAGGAATGGGGCTAAGTATACTACAGCCATTGGGCGAACGATAGTCCTTTGCGGTGATTGTACAGGAGTGTGGAGGCGGGCGAAGGCGGCCGTGGGGCTAGCGTTGGTTCTTCACAAAGGTTGCGACTTCTTCGGCTAGTGCAATTGCTTCCCACGCCTCTTCTTCGTCGGGATCTACGAAGTTTTCCAGCGGATAGCGTACTCCGGCGCCGTACCTGCCCAAGGTCTCGGCCGCCAGTTTCAGTTGGCTGAAAGCCGGCTGACTGTGCGCGCATTCCTGTGTGAGATAGAACAGATCATGGACTTAGTTGAAACTATGTGATCTGGAGACCAGGAATCCTTTCAGGTACTTATCGGCACATTGCCGGGCGTAATAGCAGGCCATTTCGGGAATTGGATCGCTGGGCAGCATGGCACGTCGGGCCATCTCCAGATCTTGCTCAGCTTTTTTGAACCAGTCCTGTTCAGGACGCCGCTCGCTCATAAAGGATTTCCTGGGATTCGAGAGCCGTGATGACAAAGGAGTAAGGGTTGTTGCGAATGCTCTGTTGTGAACCTGACTGAATCGAGCGGTCAGGTGTCGAGTGCATTCTAGCGGAATTCGCGTGCAGGGCGAAGTTGCCCTCAGATGGTTACGCCGGTGTCGAAGTTTGCGTTTGGTCTGCCGAGATTTGGTAGGGATGATTTGCGGGAATGGGATTGGATTTCTGAGCGAAACAGGGGAAGGGTCTTGGGGCCGGCGGGGGGTGGGAAATTACACAGAGGATGTGTAGTTTTTGCTCTGGTAGCGACGCCTGAAATGGGTTCAAAAAGTTACACAGGCGATGTGTAATTTGGGCGGCATTGAGCGTTCCCGCGATGGGAGGTTTAGGGCTTGTGGGTGTACTTATATGTGATGTCCAGACAGTTCATTCCCATATATAATATTTAATATGGGTAGGGGCACCCACAAGGGGTGCCCCTACGGGTATTGGCGGGGGGGATGGGAAAGGGGAGGAGGCGGGTGGGCGTGCTACAATGGGGGCCGGTTTGGCGGGGGGTCGACGGGATTGGGGGGAGGGCGGGTGTTGGAATCAGGGGGGATGAGGATGATGGCGGTGGAGCGGGTAAAGACGGAGCGGGAGGCGGAGTTTGGGGCGGCCCGGGCTCGATTGGAGGCGGAGAGGGAGCGGATACGGGAGGAGATCAGCAGCTATCCGGCGCCGATTGCGGGGTGTGATGAGCAGTTCAATTATTTGTTGGAACGGCGGCAGCAGGTGCGGCGTGAGCTGGCGCGGTTGGTGGAGGAGGAGAGGCTGCGGCGGGGGGCGGAGCACGGGGAGAGCGTGTAGGCGCGGGCGGTTCTGAGGCGGAAGCGGGATGAGCGGGTGGCTACGAATGGTGTAGTTTAGGGGGAAGGAATATCGGCCGCACCGGTGCCGGTGCGGTTGGGGGATGGACGGCGCGGCTGGGGGACGGGCAGCGCAGCCGGGGGATGGCGGTTGCGGCAGGCTGTGTGCGGGGGCCAGATTTGGCGCTCAACCCGCAGGTCCCATTTGGGCAGAGGGCCGACGTTATTCGAGCTGACGGATTACCGAGACCACTTTGCCCTTGACGCTGACGTCGGCGGCGGGCAGGAACATTTCGGGATAGCTGGGGTTGGCCGGGCGGAGTCTGACCTGGTCCCCTTCGAGGAAGAAGTGTTTGAGTGTGGTCTCGTTCTGGGTGTCGATCCAGGCGGCGACCATTTCGCCGTTTTCGGCGCGTTCCTGGTGGCGAAGGATGACGATGTCGCCGTCGAGGACGCTGGCGTCGATCATGGAGTCGCCCTGGACGCGGAGGGCGTAGAGCTCGGCGGGGTTGCGGTAGAGGGTCTCGTTGAGCTCGAGCCATTCGTCGGCGGTGTAGTGGTCGGTTGTTTCGACCTGGATTGGCTCGCCGGCGGCGATGTAGCCGAGGACGGGCACCTGGAAGAAGTTGAAGGCGGAGCCGTCGCCGCCCTGGTGGGTTGGGGGCGCGCCGGCGAGGTCGCCGGCGAGGCCGGCTTCGTGGAGGCGGTCCCAGTCGAGGCTGAGGCCGCGGCTGACTTCCTTGTCGCGTCTGATCAGCTTGTCCTTTTCCAGTTTGGTGAGGTTGTACTTGACGACGGAGGTGCTGGAGATGCTGCAGGCGGTGCCGATGTCGCGGATGGAGGGGGGGTAGTTGTTTTCCTCGACGAATTCGGCGATGAAGGCGAGCATGCTCTTCTGGCGGTCGGAAAGTTTCATTGTGTTCCTCCTTTTGGGTTGATGGATTGGCTATGACGTAGTTGCAATCAGAATGCTGCGATCATTTTTGGAAGTGTTCACAGGTTGACGGTTCACGATTATCCCAAATATCGCAGGTATTTCCCAATTCCTATCCCAATTATACAAGAACATCTGTGCGGTGTCAAGTCCTGTCGCGCACGAATGTTCCAGGGGGGGGAACTGCAGTGGTCAGTGGTCAGTGGTCAGTGGTTAGTGGTCAGTGGGGAGCAGCTTTCAGTGAACTGCCAGGCCATGTTCTGGGTGTGTACTGTGGGCGGCCTGGCTGGGCGGATTGCAGCGTCAGGATTTCTGAAGCGGGCTCTCGATGGTCATAGAGGTGAATGTTGGGCATAAGTGGGCGTTGCCTTGTCTGCTCTGGCACACAGTCGGGACGAGCCACGACGTGGGGGTAGGCGCGGGTCGCAGCGGGACGCCAATTTCGCATTACCACATACTTGCTGCGGCGGGGGGTTTTAGGGGGGGCGTTGGGGGGGGGGGGCCCCCCCCCCAAGGGGGGGCGC
>JAPPKG010000526.1:0-5786 GCA_026914085.1 Caldilineaceae bacterium
TCGATGTGGTCGAGGTAGCCCTGGAGCTCCATGTCGCCGGCGGTGAGGTAGACGGGCAGGCGGTCGCGCACGCGGCCGATGAGGTCGTAGACGGGGCGGCCGGCGGTCTTGCCCAGGATGTCCCAGAGGCAGTTGTCGAATTCGCCGAACCAGCCGGGCTCCTGGTAGACCCAGCGGGTGCCTTTGTGGAGCATCTGAAAGAGGCGTTCACGGGCGAAGGGGCTTTCGCCGATGGCGTGGGTCTTGAGGATTTCGAGCTGGTATTTGTTGATGGAGGTGGGGGCGATGCGGCCGGTGATGCCCTCGTCGGTTTCGACTTCGAGGATGTGCGACTGCATGGGCGCGTCGATGGGACGTCCGGTGTGGGTGTACTGGATGCGGTGGAGGCCGGGTACCTGGATGAGGCGGTGGCGGCTTTGGGTGAGGGTTGGGTGTTGGAGGGTGTGGAGTTTGATGTCGGTGATTTTCATTGAAAACCCCAGTGGTTAGTGGTTAGTGGTTAGTGAGGGTGGCGAGAGTTGGTTGGGATGGGGCAGGCGGTGTGACGGGTGATTGGATGGCGAGTAAGAGAGTTACGGTTCCTGGACTGGCTGCAGGGATTTTGCGGCGAAGATGGTGAGGTGCAGCGTTTCGTCGATCTGTTCATAGACGGGTACTTTGCCGCTCAGGGCTGTGCTTTCGTCCAGGATTATGCCCACACCTTCGCCGCGCCGCTCAAGGAAATATCGTCTGGCTACCTGCCTGCTGACGTTGTCTTCAACTGTTAATTCAGACAGTAGGCGGGCCAGCAGTTCGTTGCGGGTTGCTTGTCCGTATCGCAACCGTTCCACGCTCAGGGTATTTGCAAGCGCGCCCGGTGAAATCAGTTCCAGTCTGTCGGAGAACATGAAGAGGCGAATTTTTGAGGCGGTCCTTGAGTAATCTCTATGCACGACGGCATTGACCAGAGCTTCAAAGACGGCCCTCTTGCTGTATTGCGGTTGTTCTACTCTGCCTATGAGCTTGCGCGCTGATACCTGATTGTGCTTCTGAACAAATTTGTACGCGTTCAGGATTTGCTGGTCGAGGGGACCCCTAAAGTCCTGGGCATCGATCTGATAGGTGGCGTCCATTTTGGTGCCGCCATAGAAGACGGCCTGGATGAAACTATTGTAGAGGTAATCGTCGGGCCTGTCATTACACATCAGGAGGCCGGCGACTGAGGCGCGCAATTCGTCTCCCTCTTTTACAAGTAGCTCCCTCTTTAGTAGAAGGTCCTCAGATTCGTGTTCTACCGTTTTTTCTACAAAAAATCGCTGGAATAAAGCTTTCCGCAGAGTGTCTTTAGAGGTGTTTGGTACGGACAGCCTGTCAGGAGGGGTAATGCCCACCCGTGAACGACTTTGTAACAGCCTGACTAAGTATTCTTCGGGGATTTCTCGCGTGCTGCTGCCCTGGCGGGCAAAATATCCGCCAGGGCTTTTGTGAATGTACAGGCTACGGGGCACATCTATTTTGAGCAGGTCTTTGTCGTAAAGTCGCAGTTTTTGGGCAAAGCCGGGGACCCTGGGCTCGATGCTGTCGCGGCAGGTTTCAACTACCGTCTTTTCGGTCTGGTCCAGGTTTTTCTGGTCAAGACCGACGATGTTGCCATGATCTTCTACACCGATCAGTATCACGCCGCCCCTGGCGTTGGCAAAGGCGGCGATCTCGTCGGCGAGACTGTCTCTGCGGGGCAACTGTCGCTTGAACTCGATGGTCGAGTCTTCGCCGAGGTGGATTTTCTCGATTAGTTCGGAGAGGCTGTCAAACATTTCGGATTCTTCAGGTGAACACCTCAACCCCGATATCTGCCAACGTTCTTTATGGGGACCGATTCTGCCTATGACAGGTCAAAATCTGGAAACGGAAACAAGATTATCGCACTTGGTGTAGGTGTGACCACGCCCAGTCCTCTTCTGGACGATTCCAGTCTTCCGCGAGCGCAGCTTCACTTAGCAGAGCAATCTCCGACTTTTCTGACTCTCCAAGAAGAATCGTCACAAGGGCACGCCGTGGTTCTGGAAGCCGGACTGGATCAAGCAATTGTACGTGACCATTTTCGTCAATTGTGGCTTCGATTGCTTGTAGCATGACAACCTCGCTGCGCAATATGGCCCTCCACGATCATGCACTCTGCCCTGGCACAGAAGACTGTGGAGAACAGGACTCAGGAGGCCTGTCTGCAAAGTGAAGTCGGAATACCGATAGCTATCTTTTCTCACCTTCCCGATTGCGTTCATTCTCATTCGTTACTTGAACGACGGAGTCTCCTGTACTCACTGCGCTGCCCTCTTCCCAGGATCTTTCGCTTGTCTGCAGAGATTCATACTCAGCCAACCATGAAGAAGGCATGAGGGAACGCGAGAAACTGCCGAGGGCGAGAGAACCATCCAACCTTTGCGTCCTTGTCCCGCGGCAGGTCGTTGCCACGGCCAGTTTTTCCTGAACATCGGTAACCCGCACTCTGGCCTTCGAAAGCTCAATATGACCCAGTAGTTCCTCCGTATCAGGATCCTTTATTTCCGCCTGATTTAAGACATCAAAGTCCATACCAACAACGACTCCGTTTGCAGAGCCAACGTTCAGGGCGATGTCTCGTGGACTAAGCACTTGCGCGACTTTTCCGCGAATCGGATCTGTCATCGTCTTTCCTCCGTTGCGTCGTCAGCGGAGAGTTTTCGGTCCAACTCCTGCACTTCCTCGGGCACGATATCTTTCCAATCCTCCAGCGCATCGTCTGCCGTAACCAGTTGCCAGAAGACAATGCCTTTAAGCTCGGCAAGTATCACTCTGTAGTTATCAAGAGATTCGGAGTTCCGTGATCGCTCTATGATGCGTCCTACTTCAGAGATACTACGATAGAGAGAGACTAAACTCCTGAATGCAGATCGGGCGTGTGGTCTGATGATCTCACGCCCCGCCTCACGAACAGACAGGCGACCAGAATGGAACGAAGCGGCGATTCCTACCAGGGCGACAGAAATCTGCAAGAAGTAGCTTTCCAGATTGGTGTAACTGCGCACATTTGCTACCTGCCAGAAGGCACCCAATACCCCTAATGAAATAATGATGAGCAGCGCCAGCCAAATGAATCTGTGCAGAATTGACCTAAGGGGTTCGACCGTTTTCATTGTTCACCAGTGTATCAGAGTGGACAGGCGATTTCAAGCCTTTTTGTAGTACATGTGTGCGATATCAGGTTTGAACAGAATATCATAGCGGCGTCACCTGTGCAAAGGCAACGGTCAAACCGGGTGCATCCCAGTTTTGGGGCGAAAGGGATCAGGTGGGGAGTGCGCGGCGGCGGAGGGCGATATTGTGTTCCGGCATGTTGCGGGGACAGGGCAGGCACAAAGGCAAGGAGAGAGCGAAGAGAAGAGAGGAGTGAGTGACACCGAATGGTCTGCCGGAGATTAGAACTGGAACAGACCGCGGCTTGTTTGATACGGGAGGTAAAAGAAAATTCACCCCGATTATGGGCTGCACCCTTCAGGCTACTTTCTGCCTTCCTCTTATGACCCACAGGGTCCAGAGGATGGTGGGTATGGTGAGGGTGGTGTCGAGGGCGACGCAATGGGGATTCAAGAAATCAGTTTCTCCCGTTCTGGTCCGTCGCGCAGCTTGGGCGGCCTGAAAGAGGAAAGGGAGGACGGCCGTAGCTTCGTGGGCTGAAAAGGAAGGAATACGGGGTGGAGAACCAGAAATCTAGACCAAGAGGCTTCGGTTCGCTGTCAGAATGGGAATGCCCCGACCATGAAAATCACGATCATTCGTTATCAGAGTCAAGCCCTTATTCTTGCACAGTTCTGAAATGACTTGGTCGTTGAAATCTGAGTTTCCTTTGGCAAATTCCAAAAGCAAGCTGGTAAAGTTCAATGTCTCAAGCCCACTCTCTGTCAACGAACAGTACTGCAAGACACGTTTGACATCAGAGGCGATATCTTGCGCAATCTCTTGGAACTCAGGACTACTGCGAAATTCCTTGAATCGCTCTACCTTAGGCGCCACTAGCTTCCACTTTTGTCGTGCATATGTATTTATGAATTCTGAAACTATCAAGACATCAATGTAAATGGTGCTTTGTGCTTTAAGAATACTGGCAAACGCCCGCGAATAAACATCTACCAAATGATCACTAGGCCTTTGAGGGCCAAAGAATAGGAGCCAGATATTAGCATCGAGAAACAGATTGTCTCTCGACGTAAAACGGTAATTCTCTACATCCCTCACCTCCTCATGCGTCACCAATATCATCCTCCTGTGTCTCTCTAACCACCTGGTCGAACCTCTTGGGATCGTTGAAGTACAGCTTTGCTGTTTCGACGACGCGCTTCAACAGTGCCGCATCTTCAGGTTCTATGTCCTCGACCTTTAATAGGGACCGAATCTGCTCCTCGGTAAAGGAGCCATACAACTGGCCAATCGCTGCATTCAGAAAGGCTGAGGTCATTGTCGAAATATTGTGAAATGACAACAAAACGCGTCGAGCCTTCTTGAGAGCGACTGCGAGGCGATCATGCACTTTTTGCCCATCGTCCGAAGCTACGCACAAAGGACTGCCCACTACTTCAAAAACTGAAATCTTCGTGTCTTTCTGCATTTTGTTCCTCAGAAAATTTCGTCGACATCCAATTCAGAAGTCAAGACATAGGATTGGGTGTCTGCCGTGTTGATCTCGATGTTTACCACAGTTCCAGGAAACCGATGCCTCAACGCATAGGAAGAAGAATTCCTGTTTACTCGTTGCCAGTAGCCGTCATCGGATACAATTTGAAGGCACCCTCCATTCAAATCTATGAACTCGCCAAGCAACTTCAGTCCTAGTCCTCCCGGAACAGACCCACCTTTTGTAGTATTGTTTTCAACTGTGGCCCAAGCAATCGCTTGAGACGCAGAAAGATTGAGTCCCGTATATTCGCATACATTTTGACGTATGCCAACCCCTAGATCCGCCACTGTAAAGTCAAGCTTGTTCTTCTTGGGAAAGAACTGCCCACAACTGAAAATTCCCAATCTTGTCCCTGAGTGGAGCACTGCATTGCTGAATATTTCGAAAATACTTTCGCGGAATTTCTTCAATAGCCCGGGCGACATCTCTGGCATCTCGATTCGATGTATAAACTCTGCCTCAATGTAGCCGGAGAAAAAACGGTCGTCTGAAACATCAAACCGCTGATAGGAAATTGTAGTACCCCACGAATCTGGGATTTTCACCCGTCCATAATGACTCAAAAAACCATTCTTAGAAAGAATTCTTTCAACATCAGGTTGGATATTAACGAGATTCACCGTATTCAAGTTGTCTCCTAGGCTGTAGAGAATTGCGCCAAACACAGCACACATATCTGCATCTAGCCAAAACGTTGATCCCATGTCAATCTCGATTTCCTCAAGAAAATACTCCTCAGCCTGAGAATGTAGTTGCGTCAGTGCCTCAAAACCCCAATAGTCGTGGCGAACCTGCTGTGGTAGAAAAAACTTCATACTGTAACCTCCACAAACGTCACCGCTTCGTTACCCAAAAAATTCACCGACATAACTCCGAGATTTTGCCTGTGCGGTTCACACTCTCAAGAACAGGCAATTAAAGTACAGTGACAGGATCTTTCTAATTTCGAACACTCTGAACTAGGCCGACTTCAGTATAGCACACATGTGCACGCTTCCTAGAGTACGAGCAACTCAAGCCGTCTCGCGCCTGCTCTTCATTACCCACAGGGTCCAGAGGATGGTGGGGGCGACGCCGATGGCGGCCATGGTCCAGA
>JAPPKG010000369.1:0-5750 GCA_026914085.1 Caldilineaceae bacterium
TGATAGTGAAATACCTATATTCAGATAATACATGTGACCGTTTGAGGTCAAATTCAGTCTGTGTTAAGATGAGCGAATGCGCGTATTGATTATATCTGACATTCACGCAAACTTTGTCGCCCTGGAAACGGTGATGTCCGACGCTGCGAACCGTTTTGATGCGATCTGGTGTCTGGGCGACGTAGTCGGCTACGGACCGGCGCCGAACGAGTGCGTCGACTTTGTGCGGGCCGAGGCGGACCTGTGCGTCATCGGCAACCATGACTGGGCCGTACTGGGGCGCCCGGGCCTGGATATCAGATATTTCAATCCCCTGGCGCGGGCGGCGGTTGAATGGACGCAAAGCGAGCTCAACGAGAAGAGCCGCGAATTCCTCGACAGTTTACCAGCGAAGCCTCTTGAACCCGAAGCCGCGGACAGCTTGGTCATCACGCACGCGAGCCCTCGCGAACCGGTGTCGGAATATGTGCAGTCGCCGGAGATTGCGCTGGAAAACTTTGCCCATTTTGAGACGAAAATGTGTCTGGTGGGTCACACGCACAAACCGGCGATCTACCGCTGGCAACTGAGAAGGATATTTTCGAGGCGAGGCAGCCGCAACGGCGTTCCGGTTACCGTCGACTTTCTAAGGCCCTATGAGGGACAACGTGTGCGCCTGGAACTGACGGAGCTGGAGCGTCTGATTCTCAATCCCGGCAGTGTGGGGCAGCCGAGGGACAACGATCCGAGAGCCGCCTACGCATTGCTGGATTTAGAGGAGTTGACGTGGGAACAGCGCCGGGTAGCATATCCGATCGATTTGACGCAGAGCCAGATGCGAGTAGTCAAGTTGCCGCGGCGGCTGATCGACCGCCTGACGTATGGAAGTTAAGGTGCGCTTGAACTCTTAGTCAGTACGAAGAGCAGACCGGAACGGTTTCCCTTCTGTCTGCTGTCACTTCTCTTTCTTCTTCTGCCAGTTCTTCAGTCCTCATTTCTGGCTTGTCCCGTTTCCAACCGATTGTACATTTCGAACCAGTCGGGCAGATCCTTGCTGCGGTCGTGGGCTTTGCGCCGTTCGTCCTCGCGGCGCCAAGCGATCATCCTGCGGGTGATCTCTTCTTTGACGATCCTGGGATTGGGAACGTGGTCGAAGGTGAAGGCGCCTTCGCCGGCAGCAGTCTGGACGATGATGTTTCCGAAATTCAGCATCACCTTCAGGGGTGAGTTCATCTCAAGGCGAATGTCCTGGATGTCGCTGAGCTGGGCTTCACGGCGTTGCTCGCTGAGAAAGAGCGGCAGCTTTTCGATGTCGATAATTCTGTCTTCGGTCACGGTGTAGGTGTCGTTCCACCAGTCGGTGACTGCCCAGAGGATCCAGCCGAGAGTGGCGAGAGTCACCAGTCCACCTGACAGCAGGAGAGTTTGCGCGTCCAGGCTGGAGTGGAGCTGCTGCAGCAGTGCAACCGAGGAGAAACCACCTGCAAGAAACAGGAGTTCAAAGAGAAGCAAGAGGCCGGGAAGTGCAATCTGGACCAAGAGTATCCACCAGTGCTTGTGCCAGACGATTCGTTCGGTGGACTCCCAATCGAGTGAGCTGTCTACGGAGATCAGGCGGCGCAGTTTTTGCCACAGGCCGGGCGCTGCAGCGGTGTCTTCTGAGGTGGAGGGCGCCAGATCGGTGTGCACGCGGCTGGGCAGGTCAACGGACAGACCGAGACGATTCTCGAGGGCGTTCTGGATGTCCAGCTTGTTTTCGGCGCTGGACCGCTGCTGGGAGAGGCTGCGGTGGTGAAAGATGGCCGTGCGGAGGCTGTCGGGGTGGGCGACAAAGTTGAAGTCGATGGAGCCGGTCGTGCCGGCGGTGTAGACGGACAGGGTGCCGAAATTGAATAGATTGCCCCAGAATGTTGTGGCCACGTCTACGCGCTGGATCTGTTCGAGCAGGGCTTCCTGTCGATGTTCGCTGAAAAAGATGACCTTTTCCTGCTGGATGACGCGCCGGTTGGTGACGATAAAGTAGTCGTTCAGGTAGTTGAGAAAGCCCCAGATAAGTGACAGGAGGACGAGGAGCGCGCCGATTCCCAAGCCGAACCAGAGGGGGAAACCGAGAAAGGCGAGCAGCCACATCAGACCGGTGCTGGCGAGAACGGCGAGGGCGGCGGCCTTGGTCTGTCCTATCAGCGCCAGCCAGTGGCGCAGATGCAGATTGACCAGAAGTTCGTCCTTGCGCAGCCAGGGATAGTCCTGGCGCTGCTCGCGATCGGAGTCGTCGGTCTGTGCGGGCAGGCGGGCGGCGACCTTATCCAAGATGTCGGGGCCGCAGATTTGCCCGAAGCGCTGGTAGTCCTGCCGGTGGAGCCGCAGCCAGAGGCTGCCGGGCTCGGATTCGACGGTCAACTCAACCGGAGTCGGGGCCAGGAGCGCGGTCTCATTGAAGGTCACGATACCGCGCACCGGGGCGCGCGGCAGGGCGCGGTTTTCCTCGTCGAGTGCGCTGAGGACGGCGCGGCTGTTTTCGAGCAGGATCCACATGCTGTCGGCGCTGTCCCCCTGTTGCATGATGGGATGGTATTGGGGGATGCGGTGGAAGCTGCAGAAGCCTGCCAGTTGGATCTGTTCGAGGGGCGTCAGTCCGGCGAAGATGGAGACTGCGCTGATGGTTTTGGCGGGCAGCAGTTGTATGTCCGGGTCGATGACCTGAGGAAGGCGACGGCCGACCTGCCGGACTGTATTCCAGGGGAGCTCGTAGACGGTCGTCTCGGTTTTGGCTTCGGCCCAATGGCCGTATTTGTCCTGGGCGGCGTTGTTGGTCGCGCCGACACTGCCAGGAAAGCCAAAGGAGCCGCCGGTTCCGAGCAGCAGGCGGTTGTCGGTCCTGCGTGGATGATAGAGCTCAATCTGTCCCTGGGCGATGAGATAGAGGGTGCTTGGGATCTGGTTTTGCGTGTAGAGGACGGTTCCTGCCTTGACTGTCTGGCTGCGGAGCTCGTCGGCCATGAAGCCGAGAACGGGCATATCGACATCGGCCAGCAGGGGAATTGTCCGCAGACGATTGACCATGGCCTGGTAGGCGGTCTGCTGGTGGGCGGTGGGATAGCGGTAGAGGAGCCGTTCGACGGTGGACCGTTCGATGCAGAGGGCCGAGACGGCGTTTTCGGCGGTGGCGGTGCTACTGTAGGTGAGGCTGAAGGTCAGCTCGTAGCGGCCAAGGATATCGCCGGCGATGGCGACGCGGGCGAGTGTGTCTTCGGCGCCGGCCGGGGTCGTATCGCGCCGGGTTATGCGGACGGAGCCGCTGAGGATGAAGAAGAGGTACTCGGCGGCATCGTCCTGCCGGGTCAGCTCGTCGCCGGGGGAGAATTGGATGACGAGGGAGTTGGCTTGGAGGAGATCGGCGATTTCCTCCAAGGGCAACCCCTTCAGATAGAGGAGAGATTGAAGCAACGCCAAAGTCGGAGGCGTGCCGACAAAGCGGGCGAGGCCGGCGTGGCTGCCGCGGGTCATTGCGGGTGCCCCTTCACAGATGCTCCTTGACCGTTTGCGCGGCTCTGCGGTTCATGCCCGGCACGGTGCGCAGCTCATCGAGGGTGGCCTGGCGCATTTTGTCGAGGTCGCCGTTGAAGTATTGCAGAAGCGAACGACGTCTTCTGGGGCCGATGCCGGGCAAGGTGTCCAGCACGGTCGTGGTCTGCCCTTTGCGGCGAAGACTGCGATGGTAGGTGACGGCGAAGCGGTGGGCCTCGTCGCGGATGCGCTGCAGCAAATAGAAGGCGCGGCTGCCGCGGCGCAGAAGGAGTGGATTGCGGCGCTGGGGAAGGAAGATCTCCTCTTCGCGTTTTGCGAGGGCGACGACGGGTACTTTTTCGGCGAGACCAAATTCCGCCAACGCTTCGCAGGCAACGCCGAGCTGTCCTTTGCCGCCGTCAACGATGACGAGGTCGGGCAGCAGTTTCCAGTGGTCAGCACTGGTGGGTCTTTTGCCGGGTCTGTCGGGGTCTTCTTCGACGGCGCGGCGGAAGCGGCGGCGCAGGACTTCGCGCATACTGGCATAGTCGTCGGGTTCGCCGTGTGCGCCTTTGCCGCGAATCTTGAAGCGTTTGTAGGCGGACTTGAGGGGCGCGCCGCGGGCGAAGACGACCATAGAGCCGACGGTGTTGGTCCCCTGCAGGGTGCTGATGTCGTAGCATTCGATACGGGTGGGGGGCACTTGGAGGGCCAGAGCCTCCTGGAGCTCAGTGAGCGCTTCGGTCTGGCGATTGGTGTCCTCGGCCCATTGGGCCTTCTGTACGCGCAGGTGCTCTGCGGCATTGTTTTTGGCGAACTCCATCAGTTTGCGTTTTTTGCCCCGTTGAGGCATGCGGATCTCGACCTTTGTGCCGCGCAGTTTAGTGAGCCATGCGGCCAGGAGGTCTTTTGTGCGGGGCGCGAACTGCACAAGGACGCGAGGGGGAACATGGGAGGCGTCGGCGTAGAAGCGCTGGATGAAGATGCCGATGAGATCGCCCAGGTTTTCGGCACTCGTCTCGAAAACTTCGACACCTTGCAGAGCGAAGTTTTCTCTTCCGATGAGTCTGCCGCGTCGCACCATCAGTATCTGGACGACGGTGTCGCTGGATTTCGCGTCCTGGGCGATGGCGACGACGTCTTCGTCGTCATTTTGGACGCCGACAACTTTCTGCTGATGGACGATGCGCTGGGCGGCCTTGATGCGGTCGCGGTATACGGCGGCGAGCTCGAAGTTGAAGCGGCCGGCGGCGGCGCGCATGCGGGTGTCCAACTCGTTGAGCACTTCATCGGTGTCGCCTTCGAGGAAGTTGACGAGCTGCCCGATGCCTTCGCGGTATTCGGTGCGGCTCTGGACACCGATACAGGGAGCGCCACAGAGCTTGAGATGGTAGTAGAGGCAGGGGCTTTCGTCGTTGCCGGTGATGGAGCGGTCACAGTCGAGATAGGGGAAGACTTTGCGCATTGATTCGAGCGTGCGGCTCACAGCCCAGCTGCTGGTAAAAGGGCCGAAATAGCGGGCGCCGTCGTTGTGTATCTGGCGCACGCGCTCCACTTTAGGGAAGTCATCCTGCCAGTTGACCTTTATATAGGGGTACCCCTTGTCATCCTTGAGCATGACATTGTAGTGGGGCTGATAACGCTTGATCAGGTCGTTCTCAAGGATCAGCGCTTCCATCTCGGTTGCGGTGACCCACCAGGTGATGTCGCGCACCTTGCCGACCATTTCGTCGATGCGGGGGGAGTGTTTGGCGGACCGCTGGAAGTAGCTGCGGACGCGAGGGCGCAGTACGAGCGCTTTGCCCACGTAGAGAGGCCTGGCGTGTTCATCCCACATGAGATAGCAGCCGGGCTTACTGGGGAGTTCTTCGAGTTTTTGGCGGACCTGTTGCGGAAGTCGCGTTTTCATTGTTTCGATTGTATCACGTCTCTTTGGGCGGTTCAATCGACTGGCGATTTGTGGGTGGATTCCAATTTTGGGGTGGGATAAGGTTGGGTGAGGGGTTCGTGCCGGCGGCAACATCTTTATCCGCGAAGGGACACGAAGGTTCGTGAAAGGCCCACAAGAGGCGAACAGCCAGGGCACCCACAAGGGGTGCCCCTACGGGGGCGAAGGGGAGGAGAGAGGGAATCCGTCCGGGCTGCCGGAGGTTGGGGGCGACGGGAGGCGGTTTGGTGGAATCCTTTCGATTGGGCACTTGTTGGATTGTCGGCACCAGGTCGGCGAGGCATGTTGTTGGGGGGGGCGTTGGGGGGGGGGGGGC
>JAPPKG010000520.1:0-5729 GCA_026914085.1 Caldilineaceae bacterium
TGGCCGCCGCCCGGCGTTCCGGCTGCCAAACTCTGATTGCCAGCACCAGTGAAGTTTACGGCAAGAGCGAATCCTTGCCATTTGCCGAGAACGGCGACTTAGTTCTCGGCCCTCCCAACCGCACCCGGTGGGTCTACGCCGCTACCAAGCTGCTCGACGAATTTCTCGCCCTCGCTGCCCACCAGGAGTTCAGACTTCCTCTAACGATCATGCGGCTGTTCAATGTAGTTGGCCCACGACAGACCGGCCGTTTCGGTATGGTCCTGCCCAGGTTCGTCAGGCAGGCCCTGCGGGGACAGCCTCTTACCGTCTACGGCGACGGTTTGCAGAGGCGCTGCTTCTGTCATGTCGCCGACGTCGTGCAGGCGATAGTTGGACTGCTGGGCCGGACAACGGCTAGCGGCCAGATCTACAACATCGGAAGCAACCAGGAGGTGACAATCCGCGAACTGGCCGAACAGATTGTCGACCGCGCCGATTCTGCCTCGCCGATCCACTATCTTCCCTATAGCCAGGCGTATGCCGCCGGATTTGAGGATTTGCGCAGGCGCGTACCGGATATCTCTAAGATAGCCGACGAAATC
The DNA here is from genome assembly GCA_026914085.1 of Caldilineaceae bacterium. Classification (GTDB taxonomy): domain Bacteria; phylum Chloroflexota; class Anaerolineae; order Caldilineales; family Caldilineaceae; genus Bin5. The sequence goes on from JAPPKG010000520.1 coordinate 585, forward strand.
GGATGGAAGCCTACCCACTTGTTGCCGAAAATACTGGATGATATGATTGATTTTGAGAGGGACCGGTTGACCTGAATCGGTTTTATTTGCATCGCGTGAGCCGGCGAGCCCTTTTGTCGGGACAAAGGAACTATTATAAGGAGAAAGGAATGAATGCGCGTTTGGTTGGAGGTCTTTGTGTACTACTTGCTGCAGCGCTGATTCTGGGATCGTTTTTCGCTTCCGATACTCTCGCTCAGGAAAGCAGTGAATCGCCCCCGGCGGCGCCCATTGTAAATGACGAAGGCGGGGCCGTCAGGATTTCGGGAAGTGTCAACTACTCTGCGCCCTATTTCACGCTCGGCGTAGCGCAACCGCTGGTGATACTTGAGGACCAGGCTGGATTCGTCGACCGCAATGAGCATTTTCTTATGCCGGTCGAATCCCAGACCATCGGTCAGATAACAACGGATTTCTTTACATCACCATTTGAGTATTCGCTTGCCCTCCCCATTGAACCGCAGGGCAGCTACCGCGACGTCGACAATGACGAGTCAGAAGATCAAGGTGTGCAGGTATTCGCGATTGCTTACTGGGACAACACTTTTGGCGACCCATTCCTTGAGGAGAGGGATCTCTACGGCGGAGGCTGGTCGACGGCCTACGCTTCGACGCGCATCAGCGACGAGATTGAAACGGAACGGGAGATCGTTGGCGGTATCTTTCTTGTCTACGCCCCCGACGATCAGCAGGGATTTCCTTCCGGCTTTGGCGAGGACGGGCTTCTCTTTACGGAAGATGACCCGATCGTGATCCTGCCTGAAGGGTATACGATTGTAAACATGGACGCCGAGCCGTTCAGCTTCGACCGCTCGCGTAACCCGGTCGTCGATCTGATCGAACCGGAAGGGATTGCGCTCGTCGACTACTCCGAGCAGTCCTATCCTGAAGCCTTTAACTCGCTAATCGATCTGCTTAAGAAGGAGTATGCGTTTACGGAGTATAAGGGAATTGACTGGGAGGCGAAGAGGACAGAGTTCCTGCCTCGCTTTGAGGCTGCCGCCGAAGACGAAGATTCCCGAGACTACCAGCGGGCGCTACGCGACTTTAGCTGGTCGATCCCCGACGGTCATGTGAGCGGGCCCTTCATACGCGAAGATTTTCAGCAGGATATTGCCGGCGGCCTGGGCATCGCGATTCGGGAGACCGAGGAAGGCCCGGTAATCGTCAATTTCGTCACGGAGGGAAGCCCGGCGGAGGCGGCCGGAATCGATCTGGGAACCGAGATCGTCGCCATTGACGGGGTGCCCATCGCCGATGTCATCAGCAACGCCGTCGCTCACTCCGCGCCCTTCAGCACAAATCACTTCAAGCGCTTGCAGCAGATGCGCTACGCCGTACGCTTCCCGATCGAAACTGAAGTCGAGTTAACTTGGATAGACGCGGAAGGCGAGGAAGTAACGGAAACGATGAAGGTCATCAGCGAGTACGACAGCTTCAGCTTTTCCTCGTTTGCAAGAGGGACGACCGGGTTCGAAATCCCCGTAGCCTATGAGCTACTGGAAGCGGACGAATACGGAGAGAACGACTACGGCTACGTAAAGATTGACAGCTTTTCGGACAACAGCGTGTTGACCGTTCAGCTGTGGGAACGCATGATCCGCACATTGAACCGTTACGCTGTCAACGGTCTCATCATCGACATGCGCCAGAATGGCGGCGGGAGCGGCTTCCTCGCCGATCAGATGGCCGCCTACTTCTTCCATGAGCCCCACGTTCTCGGAAATGCCGGGTACTATGATGAGGACCGGGGCGGGTTCTACTTCAATCCGGACGGAGAAGACCGCTACTACCTGCCGGCCGAGGATTTGCGTTACGATGGCGAAGTCGCAGTCATCGTCGGCCCATTCTGCCTCAGCGCCTGTGAGTTTTTCTCCTACGATATGACCATCAACGACCGTGCCCACATCGTCGGCCATTACCCCACCGGTGGGTTGGGCGGCAGCATTAAGAGCATAAAGATGCCCGACGATGAGTACTTCACGTTCACCATCGGGCGGGCCGTAGACCCCGACGGCGAAATTCACATCGAAGGCATAGGCGTAGTACCTACTGTCCTGGTGCCGGTGACAAGAGAGACTCTACTGGCGGACGATGTTGACCGCGTTCTGCTAGACGCTGCCGTCGCTCACCTCGACTCTTTGCTGGCAGTGGAGACAATTGATGGGGGCGAGATCGCTATCGGAGATGTGATTGAGGGAACGCTAGCAGCCCAGACCGTTGTGCAGTACACCCTTCCGCTCTCCGCGGGCGACGTCATCAGCATCTTTGCCCGCAGCGAGGAGTTCGATACCTACCTGGCCCTCTATCTCGACGGCGACTCACCGATCATGACAGATGACGATTCATATGACACGGACGCGGCGCTGGAGGAACTGGAGGTACCCAGCGATCTGCAACTGATCGTCGAAGTCAGCTCTGCGCTGGGCGATGAAGAGGGGACCTACACGCTGGAAGTGGTTGACGCTTCGGAGGAAGACACCGACTCAGATGACGGATAACGCTGCCTGACGTTACACTAGAGGATGGAGGAGTGAGAGGGGAGACTCCCCTCTCACTTTCTTTTGCCCGCGCCTTTCTATCCCTTCATTGGTATGACCAGGTCATACGGATAGTCAGTGAGCCAGATCAGTTCGCCCGCTTCATTGTAGGCGACAGCGTCCTCGACGCGCACGCCGTATCCGCGGTTGGGGTAGTACAGGCCAGGCTCGATGGTCACCACGTGGCCTGGTAGCAGAACCTTATCCTCGCCCGCGGCATGGCTGAAATTCGGCCCTTCGTGAATCTCCAGGCCGATGCCGTGGCCAAGGCTGTGGACATAGCCTTCTTCGGTCCCCGGATGGCTGCGTACTGTTTTGTGACCCTTGCTTTCGTAGTAGTCACATGTCATGAGCTGATACTCACGCATCGGCCGGCCCAACTCCAGTTCTGCCATGACACGGTCGAAAATCTCCTTGGTCTGGTCATGGGCTTCCTGAACTTCGTCGGTTGCATAGCCCAGACTCCAGGTGCGAGTCATGTCGTGGAAGTAGCCTTCTTCGGTTGTCGGAAAGATGTCGAAGATGATAGAGCGGCCCAGTTGCAGCGGCATTTCCGGATCGCCGGAGTTATGGGGGACACCGGCATCCCGGCCTTGCGAGAAGATCGTGCCGTGGTCTTCCTGAAGACCGTTGGCGTGCAGGCGACCGCGCATGTATGCCTTGACGTCGCCGATGGTCAGCGGCTCACCATCCGACTTGAGTAGAATCTCGTCCCGGCCCACTTGGTGCCCCTGAATGAACGCCTGTACGTCACCCACTACTGAACAGGTATGCCTTCCGGCGCGCTTCAGTATTTCGAGTTCGGCGTCGTCCTTGGTGATGAAAGCCTGGCTGAAGAGCGTTTCGCCGTACTCCCCTACGATTTCTATGCCCTCGATCTGCTCTTTCACCTTGTCCATCAGCGCCAGCGACGCGCCGGCGTCCTGCAAGCCGTAGACTCCGACGCGTCCGCGAAGCCCGACCATCTCCATTGCGCGGGCAACGTACGCTGCATTTGCCGCCAACCTGTCGCCCTTGAACTCTTTGAGCAACTCATAACCGTTGAAATGCTCTTCGCGGTTGACCGTGCGCAGTCCGGTGTCTGCCGCCGTGTCTCGTTCCATCATGCCGTGGACGAGAGTCACCTCTTCGCCACGCGGCTTCAACAAAAGCGCTCCTTCGAAGAACCCGCCGCTGGTCAGGTATCTCATGACCGGGCCGTGTCCTTCTCCCAGAACGAGAAAACCGTCCAGGTTACGTTCCTCCATCAATCGATCCAGATCTCGCTTCATCGCTTTCCTCTCTATCTTGCTTGGGTATCGCACGTATCGCGAAGAGCCCAAAACTGAGTTTCGCCCGTGAAGGCTAACATCGAGCAGTTGAGAGTCCAAACAGCTGGTGCTGGAGGGCGCCGAACAGGATTGCGCGTCAGTGCATGCGCCCACACTGGTATCTTGGTCACAGCCACTTTCTGCACCTTTACTCTACACTGATAGAATGGTCCTGAAGGTGTTAAAAGCAGACGCGACTTCTATTCGTAAAGCAAAGGGCGATGAACAAGATAGCAGAAGATGACGGCCTGGTATCGGAAACGCGGCCGCTACTCGTTCGTCTGGACGCACTGGGCAAGTCTTACCACGAGGCAGGGCAGGAAAAACGTGTGCTGGAAGCGGTGGACTGCTCTATCGGGGTCGGCCAGTTCATCTGCCTACTGGGAAAATCGGGCAGTGGCAAGAGCACGCTCCTGAATCTCATCTCCGGAATCGACCGTCCTACTGAGGGAAGTGTGTTCATTCGCGAGAATGGCTGTGAAATTGAATTGACCGGCCTGAACGAACACCAGCGTACGCTTTTTCGCCGCCGCAACGTTGGCATCATCTTCCAATTCTTCAATCTGATCCCTACGCTCACCGTTCTTGAGAACGTCGCTCTGCCGGTCGAGCTGGCAAGCAGCGACCGCAAGGGCCACTGTCGCGCCAAAAACCTGCTGGATCGTGTCGGCCTGGGGGACCGCCTCGACTCCTTCCCCGACCGTCTCAGCGGAGGCGAACAGCAGCGCGTCGCCATCGCGCGAGCGCTCATCCACGACCCCGTGCTGCTACTGGCCGACGAACCCACCGGCAACCTCGATGAAGGAACCGGTGGCGCAGTTTTGGAGCTGCTACTGGAGTTGAGCCGTGACGCCGGTAAGACCCTGATCATGGCGACCCATGATGAGGACATTGCCGGGCTGGCCGACGCAGTCTACTTCCTCGAACGGGGAAATTTGGTTTCGCACTATGGCCTGACCCCGAATTCAAATAGAGAATCGGATGTTTTGCGAACGCCGGGTCGCGAAGTGAATACTCCAATCGCGCAGTGATGAGAGTTTCTCGTCCTTTACGCGTACTGCTGCGATTGGCCTGGCGGCATAGCCGGCGTCGTCCGCTGCAGTCGGTATTTCTTGTGGTCGGCGTTGCAATCGGCGTCGCCATGATCGTCGCCATCGACCTGGCCAACGGCTCAGCCAACCGGGCCTTTGCGCTTGGGACCGAGCAGATCACCGGCCGCGCAACGCACCAGGTGGTCGGCGGCCCGGACGGCGTCG
>JAPPKG010000070.1:0-5699 GCA_026914085.1 Caldilineaceae bacterium
ACCCGCCCCAACTGGCGGACTCCGCCGTACGGCCAGGCCTGGCGCCTGCACTGCGCCTCGCCCAAAGACGGTATACAACGCCAGCCACCGCTGGCACTGATCCCCCGCCAGACTGTTCCCACCCCATATCTATGATGCACCCACTGCAGCTATCCGATTGCCGGATCCTTCTTCACTGCATTATACTGTTAGACCAATTCCAGCGAATCAGAGCTGCCATAAAGAAACTGGCACCTGCTGAACAGGTCTCGGTTTTTCCGGCAGAGCACCAGAAATGTATCGCAAAATCGTCGTCAAGTTGGGTACGGGCGTACTTACCAAGGGCACCCGTTTCCTCAACCAGCCCCAAATGGTGGAACTGACCCGCCAAATCGCGTCGCTCCACCTTCAGAATAAAGAGCTGATCGTCTGCTCCTCCGGCGCGCAGGCCGCCGGACGCGCCCGCCTGCGATTTCCCGAGCTGCCCACCACCCTTTCCAGCCGGCAGATGCTTGCCGCCGTCGGCCAGAGTCGCCTGATGCTCCTGTGGGAACGCTTCTTCGAAATCTACAGCATACACGTCGGCCAAATCTTGCTCACCAGGGCCGACACCGAAAACCGCCAGCGTTTTCTCAACGTCCGCGACACCTTCAATGCTCTCTTGGAGCACAAGATAGTACCAATCGTCAACGAAAACGATGCCGTAGTTGTCGACGAAATCAAGGTTGGCGACAATGACAATCTCTCGGCGCTCGTCGCAGTCTTGACCAATGCCGACCTGCTGCTTATGTTGACCGACCAGGAGGGCCTCTTTACGGCCGACCCGCGCACCGATCCCAACGCGCAGCTGATTCCTGAAGTCCAGACGATTGACGATTCCTTGCGCGCCCTCGCCGGCAACACACCGTCCAATCTGGGGATTGGCGGCATGAGTACCAAACTGCAGGCCGCCGATATCGCCTGCCGCGCCGGCACCGACGTCGTGATCGCCAACGGCAGCGCGCCCGATGTGATTCTGCGCGCGGTCTCCGGTAAGCAAGTGGGGACCCGCTTTCCCGCACAGGAAGCCCCCCTGGAAAACCGCAAACGCTGGATCCTGGCCGGCCCCGCACCCTCGGGACATCTCCTCGTGGATGCCGGCGCCGCCAAAGCCTTGCGCCACCACGGCAACAGCCTTCTACCCGTCGGTATCACCACCGTCCACGGCGAGTTCGAGCGCGGCGATGCCGTCTATGTCAAAGAGAAAAACGGGCCAAATCTGGCCCGCGGCATCACCCGCTACAGTAGCGCTGACCTGAATCTCATACGCGGCTGCCAGTCTCACGAAATTAGCGAACGGCTCGGTTATGACTACGGGCAGGTGGCCCTCCACCGCAATGACATGATCCTATTGGAATAGGGCAGGGAGGAAATGCATGACCATAGCAGTCAAGAAACCAGGCGCGACCGAACAGAATGCAGTTAAACTTTCTCAAAATGAGTCTTTCCAGCCAGGGGCGCAGCAGATAGACCTGGAAGCGATGGGAAAGGCCGCGCGCCAGGCAAGCCGCAAATTGGCCGGGCTGTCATCAACGGCCAAAAATGAAGCGCTCCACGCCATCGCCGACGCGCTGGAAGCACGCAGCGCGGAGGTCCTGGCGCAGAACGAGCTCGACATCGCCGACGGCCGCGCCAACGGCCTCAGCGACGCCCTGCTCGACCGCTTGCTCCTGACACCTGAACGCATACGAAGTCTGGCCGATGACACCCGCAAAGTGGCTGCCCTCCCCGACCCGGTAGGCGCCGAGCTCGAAAGCCGCCTCCTGCCCAACGGCTTACGCCTCAGCCGCCGCCGCATTCCCATCGGCGTCCTCGGCGTCATCTACGAAGCGCGCCCCAATACCACTATCGATATCGCCGTCCTCAGCCTCAAGACCGGCAACGCCGTCATCCTGCGCGGCGGCAAAGAGACCCTGCGCAGCAACCTGGCCCTCGTATCCGTCATTTGCGACGCGCTGCAAGCCCAGGGCCTGCCCCGCGAGGCCATCCAATACATCGGCAACCCCGACAGGGCCCTGGTTTCCCAGTTCCTGCGCATGGACGAATACGTAGATATGCTCATCCCCCGCGGCGGCAACAGCCTCCACCGCCTCTGTCGCGATCAGAGCACCATTCCCGTCATCACCGGCGGCATCGGCATCTGCCACTACTACGTCGATATCACCGCCGATCAGGAACGAGGCATGGACGTCATCGTCAACGCCCGCACCCAGCGTCCCTCCGTCTGCAACGCCCTTGATACGCTCCTCGTCAACCGCCAGATCGCGCCCCAGTTCCTGCCCAAATTGGCGCAGCGCATGGCCGAATGCAGCGTCGAGATGCGCGCGACACCAGACGCCATGCCCTATCTCACAGACAACGGCGCAACAGTCATCCCCGCCGGGCCCGACGACTGGGACACCGAATGGATGACGCTGATCCTCGGCGTCAAACTGGTGGACTCACTCGACGAGGCCATCGAGCACATCCAGGAGCACAGCCAGGACCACTCCGACGGCATCCTCACCCAGGACTGGCACAACGCCCAGCGCTTCGTCGATGCCGTCAACTCCTCAGCCGTCTTCGTCAACGCCAGCACCCGCTTCAACGACGGCGGCCAGTTCGGCCTCGGTGCCGAGGTCGCCATCAGCACGCAGAAGCTTCACGCCCGCGGCCCAATGGGGCTCGAAGAGCTGACCACCTACAAATGGATTGTCCTGGGCGATATGCACGTGAGGGAGTAACTCGAAGCCGATCGATCTTTCCACCGGGGCCGCGCGGCCCCGGTTTTCTTTGCTACGGTTCGACTGCGTCCGCGTAGTCCAACAGCGCAGCCGCCGCCGTCTCCAGGTCCCCGAAGACACCCAATCCAACCGACGTCGCCACCGCCGCACCCACCGCCGCCTCTTCCGCATGGCTCGGAATCAGCAACGTCTTCTCGAAACGGCGCGCCAGGATCTGGGCCAGCAGCCGGTTCTGCCGGACCCCGTTTCCCGCACCCACCAGGAGCGGCGGCTCTCCCACCACTGGCTTCATCTGTTCGAAAAAAGTGAAGAAGCCGTCCGCCATGCCTTCGAGCAATGCGCGCGCGAAATGGGCGGGCGTGAAGTTGTCGGGTGAGAGCCCGCTCAACGATGCGCGCAGACCCGGGTCCGTGCGGCTGCCAGTGAAAAAAGGTTCACAGCGCAGCCCGTCGCTCCCGGCAGGGACCGTCGCCGCCAGCTCCGTCATCCGTTCGTAGAGGTCGTCCGGCACGTCCGTGTCCAGGAGCTCGGCGCCCACCTGCTGAAAAAATCCCTGCAAGTAGGCATAGGAACGACCCCCGAACAGCCCTCCCCCTATCAGTAGATACTGTCTCCCTGGAAAAGGGCGGTTCTCCAACCCGGGAATGAAATGAAAACTGTCCGTGCGCGCAGAAATCTGGCCCCCGGTTCCCACATTCAGAAGTAGACTCCGGCCCGGCTCCGGCGCGCTGCCAATAAAACTGGCCTGATTGTCCCCCAGCGCAACCGTCACCGGCGTGCCCGGCTCCAAACCGACAGCTTCTGCCAACTCGCGCCGCAGTCCCCCCACAACATCCCCGGCGCCCCCGATCGGCGGGAAGTAATGCGCCGGCAGCGCCAACCGCTCCAACAGCCTCGAATCCCAACAGTTCGCCCTGATGTCGAAGATCCCGGAGCTGCCCGCCAGTGTCGGCTCACACACCACCGACGTTCCAGTGAGGAACGAGACCACCGCATCCGGGACAAAGCAGGCAGTCACCGGGGATTCGGGCAGAGCATCCTGCAATCTGAGCCAGTACAGGCTTGGGCCCAGAAACCCTGCCGCCGGCAGACAGCCGGTATTGCGAAAGGCCTCGCGCCCTCCCGCGGCCGCGATAAACCGCTCCAGCACCGGCCTGTCAGTGCCTGACAGTGGCTCCTGCACACGCAAGTCCTGCCACGTAATCGCGGGCCCGGCCGGCGTAGCGTCCGGCCCAATCAGCGCAACCCCGTGCTGCTGTCCTGTGACCCCGATGCCCTGGATGTCCGACGGGCCCAAATCTGCCTGCGCCACCAGTCCCGCCAGGCACTCCACTGCCAGTTCGTACAAGTGCGCCAAGTCCAACTCAGCCCGCCCAGGTTCCGGAGACGAACCAGCGCGGTTGGCAACAGTCCGGTGGGCTGCTTGCCTGCCGCTCTCCGGATCCAGTACAACCGCGCTCAGTGAAGTCGTGCCAATATCGAGGCCGATGATCATAGCCGATTCCCTTCAAATGCTACTGGAGGACACACCGCGATTGTATCCCAGATCCCCCATAATGAGAGCATTCTCACATCGCAGCGTCAGTATGCAAAGACCCTTGTCTCTCTGTTACAATAGGGACAATTTCGTAGGGGGATGTCGATTCTTACCGCCCTTCTCGTAAACACGGCAGTAAACGACCATCCGCATCCCCGCACCTCCATTCATGCTCTTACTCCGTACCGCACAACGCAGGGGAGGCATCATGACCACAACCACCATCGCCCAGGACAAAAGGACCCAGTTGATAGAAGACGGCTACTGCGTCTTCGAGCAGGTGCTGTCTCCCGAAATGCTGGCCCGCGTACGCGCCGCCAGCGACGGCCTCATCGCCGCCCAGTCCGCCGAGCACTTCGAAGAGCAGAAATCCACCGGCAGCATGATCAGCGTCTACGATGATCCCTTCTTCGCCGAACTGGTCGCCTATCAACCCGCCCTCGACGCACTGGCCTCTATGGGCTACCCAAAGCCGCGCTGGTCCTCCGGCTTTGTCATCAGCAAGCCCGGCCACTCACCCCCCCTGTTCTGGCATCAGGACTGGTGGGGTTGGAACGATCCGCTCAGCTATACCGACCTCCCCCTGCAGGTCTTTGCCATGTACTATCTGGTCGATACGCGCATCGAGAACGGCTGCCTGCGCGTCATCTCCGGTTCCCACCGCAAGCGCCACCGCATGCACGACGTCGTGCATACTGCACATACGGATGAGCTGCGCCGTGCCACCGACCCGAATCATCCTGCCTACCATCCATTGCCGGAAGATCAGGCTGTGCCCGTGCGTGCCGGCGATCTGGTGATCGGTGACTCCAGGCTTCTTCATGGCTCCTACGCCAACCAGACTGATCAACGGCGCACAGTCATCACGATCTGGTACCATCCCAATTTCGACGTCTCTTCGCCCCGTATCCAGTCCAATCTGAGTAAGACCCAGACACGCGTAGTCGACTGGCCGCCGCAGGCGCAGAAACTCGTCCAAAGATTGGTTCCCACTTACGAGGGTGATGAAGAGCCTCTGGAATGGAACCGCGTACCGGGACCTGAATTGAAGTGAAAACCGTGGGCGCTTGAAGGGATGCGATTGTCTCCTTTTCTTCTGTCCATTCTGAAATGTCGAGAAAGTGGACTTTGCAACGAGGCGAGTGGCTCAGGGTTTTGAAAAGAAACTGGACCAGAGCGGAGCAAAGAGTGAGGCCAGGATTCGCGGGGTCAATTCTGTAATTCTTCGAGGAGCCGCAGTTCCGTGTTCTGGCAGTAACCAGGGCAGTCAGCGAACGAACTCCCAGTCGCATTTCCAATCTTTCTTGTGATTCATGCTACACTTCGCAGGGGGCATGCAAATGACAAGAGCAACGAATTTCCACGTCATGCGAGAGCAACTTTTGCGCGATGGCTACTGTGTTGTGGAACAGATCTTGTCA
>JAPPKG010000532.1:0-5637 GCA_026914085.1 Caldilineaceae bacterium
CCGGCGGCACCGTCCTCAGCGACGACCGCGCCAGCTGTACCCTGACCTCCCCCGAGTCACAGGCCGGCCTCCAGTACATCGCCGACCTCATCTTCCTGCACGAGGTCATGCCCGCACCGGTCACCCTGCAGGGGCAGGAAAACCCTTTCCTCACCGGCAAAGTCGCTATCTACTTCGGCGGCACCTGGCAGGAAGGCCAGATCCGCCAGACCGGCTTCGACTGGGATTTCGCCCACATGCCCGCCCACCCCGAAACCGGCATCCGCAGCGTGCAGATGGGCTCCAACGCCTGGTCCGTCCTCAGCAGCAGCGAATATATTGAAGAATCGTGGCAGCTTGTCAAATTCCTCATGGGCGAAGGCGGCCAGACCGGCATGATGGCCAACGGCGTGCCCGGACTGACCTCAGTCGTGGAAAGCGAAGCATACCTCGCCCTCCACCAGCCCCAGGACATCAGTGTTGCCACCAGCGACTTCGCCAACTACGGCCACGACTACTATCCGACGCCCGACACCGGAGAGTGGTGGAGCGCCGTCGGCCAGGAGCTCTCAGTCGTCTGGTCCGGCGAGGCCACCGTTGAAGAAGCCACCGAACGCGCCTGCGCCGCCGTCGAAGAGATCTTCGCCCGCCGCCCCGCCGAGTGGGACCAGTAGACCCTCCTATGCAACAGAAAATGGGGAGACGGTGAACTGCCGTCTCCCCATTCTGTTTGGTCACTACCATGCAACTGCTGCCTGCATTCCGGCGGATGCCCGCCCACATCCGTCGCGAGGCGTTCGAGGGCTACCTCTTCATCATGCCCTGGCTGGTCGGCCTCGTACTCTTTGTCGTCGGCCCCATCATCGCCTCATTCTATCTGAGCCTGACCGACTATGAAGTCATCCGCCCGCCTACCTTCGTCGGGCTGCGCAACTTTGATCAGCTCGTCAACGACCGCCTCTTCTGGCAGGCACTTAAGGTTTCGTCCATCTACGTCTTCGCCAGCGTGCCCATGGGGCTGGTCCTCTCCTTTGCCGTCGCCCTCCTCATGAATCAGAAAGTGCGCCTTGTCAGCCTCTGGCGCACCGTCTACTACATCCCCACCCTCGTTCCGGTAATAGCCAGCACCATGCTCTGGCTCTGGATCTTCAACCCCGAGTTCGGCCTCCTCAACATGATGCTGGCCCTGGTCGGCATCGATGGCCCCCTCTGGCTGGGGCACACCCGCTGGGCCCTGCCTTCGCTGATTCTCATGAGCCTCTGGACCGTCGGCGCGCCCATGCTCATCTACCTCGCCGGCCTCCAGGGCATCCCCACCGACCTCTACGAAGCCGCCGAAATCGACGGCGCCGGCGTCTGGGTGAAGTTCCGCAACGTCACCATTCCAATGATGACACCGGTGATCTTCTTCAACCTCGTCATCAACATGATCGCATCCTTCCAGATCTTCGTGCAGCCCTTCATCATGACCGAGGGCGGCCCCCGTTACGCCACCCTCTTCTATGTGCTCTATCTCTACCAGAACGCCTTTCAGTTCTTCCGCATGGGCTACGCCTCGGCTCTGGCCTGGGTCCTGTTTGCCGTGATTCTGGCGCTCACTATAGTGGTCTTCCGCTCCTCCGCGCTCTGGGTCTACTATGAAGGCGAGTTGAGGCAGAGGTGAGCAATACACATCGTCCCGCACCCGTCACCGGCGGCGGACAGATCGGGCTCGGCCCCGCTTCAAACTCGTCTCACTGGCTGGCCAGCAAACGCCGCCGCGACCTGCTCCAAAAGCTCATCATCTACCCCATTCTCTTTGCCGGCGCCTGCGTGATGATGATCCCGCTCGTCTGGCTCCTCTCCTCCAGCCTCAAGGACAGCGGCCGCATCTTTATCTTCCCGCCTGAATGGATCCCCAACCCCTGGCGCCCCGAAAACTACCCCGCCGTGCTCGACGCGATCCCCTTCGTCCGTTTCGCCTGGAATACCGTCTTCGTCACCGCACTTGCCCTGCTCGGTCAGCTGATCTCCTCCAGCCTCGTCGCCTTCGGCTTTGCCCGCCTGCGCTTCCCCGGACGCGACCTGCTCTTCCTGGTCCTGCTCGCCACCATTATGATCCCCTATCAGGTCACCCTCATCCCCACCTTCATTCTCTTTCGCATTCTCGGCTGGCTCGACACCTACGCCCCCCTCATCGTGCCCTACTGGCTCGGCGGCGGCGCCTTCTTCATCTTCCTGCTGCGCCAGTTCTACATGCGCCTTCCCCTCGATCTTGACGACGCCGGCCGCATCGACGGCGCCAGCACCTTCGGTATCTACCGCCATATCATCCTGCCCCAGTCGCGCCCCGCCCTGGGCGTAGTCGCCGTCTTCTCCTTTCTCAACCATTGGAACGATTTCTTCAACCCCCTCATCTTCCTCAGCACCACCGAGAAATACACCCTTGCCCTCGGAATCAACCTCTTCCGCGGCTATCAGGTCACGCAGTGGCACCTGCTCATGGCAGCCAGCGTGATGGTCAGTCTGCCCTGCATTCTGCTCTATGCCCTCGCCCAGCGATACTTTATACAAGGTATCGTCTTTACCGGTGTCAAACAGTGAGCATCATTGACGAAGAGTAAACGCAAATGGAAAACACGAACGGACATGCGTCGTCGACACAAAAAGGGACAATACGCGTCGGCGTACTCGGCCTCGGCCAGGGCCGCTCCCACCTGCGCGCCTTCCAACTCCTGGACGGCGCCACCGTCACCGCCCTCTGCGACCAGGACGCCCGCCTCGCCGCCCGTATAGCACACGAATTCGGCGTCGAAACGCGCTTCCCCACCTACGAAGCCATGCTCGACGACCCCGCTATCGATCTCATCGTCGTCGCCACCCCCGACCACCTCCACGGCCGCCACGCCATCATGGCCCTCGAAGCCGGCAAACACGTCCTCTCCGAGATCCCAATGGCGACTACGCTTGAAGACTGTCGGCGCATCATCGAGCTCACCGACCGTCACGGCCTCAAATACCACATGGGGAACCAGGTCCGCTACGCCTTCTGCCTGCGCGACGTGCACAAGATGATCCGCACCGGCAATCTCGGCGAAATCTTCTACGGCGAGGGCGAATACCTCCACACCATGGACGACATCGTAAGAGACCGCCCACCCGATCACTGGCGCATTCACCCCCAGACTCCCCAGACCACCCTACTCGGCGGCGGCCCCCACGCCATCGACACCCTGCGCTGGCTCATGGGCGTCGACTTCATCGAGGCCCAGGCCTATCACGCCCAACAACAGTCCCCCTGGCAGACCACCCACACCACCGTCGCAATCTTCAAAGCAACCAACGGCGCCGCAGCCAAAGTGACCGTATCCTACGGCATGGTCCGCCCCTACTGCCTCTACTACTCCGTCTACGGCAGCCAGGGCTCCTTCGAACGCACCCGCGACCAGGGCGGCGCAATCGAGGACACCATCAACTACCACTATCACGACCGGATCGCCGGCGCCCGCCGCATGGCGCCCGTCTCTGTTCCCAACTGGAGCAATCCCGCTATCCAGCGCCAGCATTCCCTCGGACACGGCACCATGGAGATCGAGCAGGCCCAACACTTCCTCAAATCCATCATCGACGACGAAGAACCCGCCATCGGCCCCCGCGAGGCCGCCCGCTCCGTCGCCGCCGGCATCTCCGCCCTCCAATCCGCCCAGCAGGGTGGCGGCCCGGTCGTCATTCCAACCTTCGACTGATAAGCTTTTTTCCAACGCAGCGCATAAATTGCACTTCACGTGAGCTGCTCTACCGTTAGCCGGCCCACTTCCAGCAGACGAGGCCCCAACTATGCTCCTGTTCCACAACGCCGGAGAAGCCCGCAGCCGCTACAGCTACTATCTTGCCGAGATCATGCGCATGGAAGGGTTCGTTGACTTCACCGAAGAGGATATCAGCGCCCTGGACGGAAACCTCCTTGTCCAGCACGACTTAGTCATCCTGCCGCGCGCCGCGCTCAGCCGCGCCCAGATAGGCCAGCTGGTCGACTTCGTGCAGGACGGCGGACGGCTCATCGCCTTTCAGCCCGAACCTCAGTTAACCGAAAAACTGGGTCTGCGTCCCGCCTACCGCGGCCTCGACGCCGGTCTGCTGCACATCGACACCAGTCAACCCTCCGTTCAGGGACTGTGCAGCGAACCGGTCCAGGTCCTGACCCCTGCCGTCGCATGGTCGTGGGACGCCGCAGAGACCATCAGCCAGCTGGCCGTCATCCGCCCTACCCCAAACGGCACAGCAGAGGATACGCCCGCAGTTGTGTCCACCCGAGTCGGCCGCGGCGCCGCAGTCCTCTTCGCCTATGACCTTCCCTACACCGTCGCCCGTCTCCGCCAGGGCAACCCCGACCACGTCGATCTCTGCTTCGCCGGCCTCGACGGCATCTACCGGCCCAGCGAGCTCTTCGTCGGACAGCTTCCGCCGGAAAAGATGCTGATCCCGCAGGCCGACCTCCACACCGCGCTCCTGGCCCGCCTGATCGAAGAGCTCGCCCCCCGCCCGCGCCTCTGGTACTACCCCCAAGCCGGACAGACCAGTGCCCTGATCATGACCAGCGACGACGACTGGTCTACCCTCCCCCAGTTCGAAGCCCTGCTCGACGGCCTCCGCCGCCGCCAGGCCCGCTGCACCTTCTACGTCGTCCCCAACACCAACCTGACTCGCGACCACATCGAGGCCTGGGAAGCCGAGGGACATACCTTCAGCGTCCACCCCGCCCTCAAGGCCGACACCGTGCGCACAATGAAAATCGAAGAGCCGCAAAGCGCTCTCGTCGGACCCATGCTGGCCGAAAACATCGAGCGCTACCAGCGCGAGTTCGGCCGCCCCGTCCGCACGGTGCGCCAACACGCCGTCCGCTGGCGCGGCTACGTCGACGCCGCCCGCGATCTCGCCGACCTCGGCGTCCGCATGGACCTCAACTACATCGCCGTCTCACCCTTCCTCGGCTATATGTGCGGCTCAGGACGCCCCCTCCGCTTCGTCGACGAGGCCGGCGCCCTCATCGACTGCTTCCAGCAGCCCACCCACTGGACCGAAGAGTGCCTCATCCACCCCGAATTCGTATTCAGCTTCAAATGGCCCGTCGAGCGCGCCCTCGAAGAAACCGGCGCCATCATCCGCCGCGCCGCCCGCCGCTACTACACGCCCGTCGCCCTCAACTCCCATCCCGTCAGCTTCGCCACCTACTCCGGCCCCCTCATCGAGGGCAACTGGGACACAGCCGTCGCCGAGGGAATGCCGATCCTATCCGCCGACGACTGGCTCGACTGGACCGAAAGCCGCGACCAGCTGCGCATCACCCTTGACGCAGAAGGAGGAACCCTCCACGCCGCCTCGCCCCTGCCTGCAGCGACCCTCCTCCTGCCCCCAGCGCTTGGCGCGCCCCGCACAACCGGCCAGACTGGCGCGCAGGAACGCTGGGGCCGCCGCTATACCACGATCACCTACACTGACCTGTCAGCCGGTGCATCCAATCGATTCGACTATTCCAGTGGGGAAGCTACACAATGAAGATAAAGCAAATCGAGACGATCCCCGTAAACGTCCCCATCAGCCCCGAAAGGGCCATCCGCGGCGGTCGCGGCGGCCATACCGAGTCCCCCTTCCTCCTCGTCAGAATCCACACCGACGAAG
>JAPPKG010000345.1:0-5632 GCA_026914085.1 Caldilineaceae bacterium
ATCTACAACTGGACAGAATCCCACCGGTTTCCGCTCATTATGGGGCATGAGCTTGTCGGGCATATTGAGGACATCGGGCGCCGGGCTGCGGCGCGGTGGGGTGTGCAAGTGGGGGATCGCGTCATCGTTGAGCACCTGTTCGGGTGCGGGCACTGCCGCTGGTGCCTGCTGGGCGAGTACCGGTTCTGCAAGGCGCATCAGGGCTACGGAGGGACGACGCCGTCCAGCGTGCCGCCTCATCTGTGGGGCGCGTACAGCCAGTACATGTATCTGGCGCCGAATTCGCGCGTGCACTGCATTGGGGCGGATGTGCCGGCCGAGGCGGCGGCGATGACATGCGCCAACATTGGGAACGGCCTGCGCTGGGTGCGCACGAAGGGCGGCGCCGCGATCGGGGATAACGTCGTGGTCATCGGGCCGGGCGGGCAAGGGCTGGCGGCGATTCTGGCGGCCAACGAGGCCGGCGCGTCGAAGATTATCGTGATTGGGCTGAGTCAGGATGAACACCGGTTCGAGCTGTCCAGGCAGTTCGGGGCGACGCACATCATCAATCTCGAACGTGAAGACCCGGTCGAAGCGGTTCTGGAGCTTACCGACGGCGTGCTGGCTGATTTGGTCGTGGACGTGACCGGGGCTACGGCCTCCTTCCCCTTGGCGCTGGAGCTGGCGCGGCCGATGGGCGTAGTCGTTGTCGGCTCGAACACCGGCGAGCAGGAGGCGGCCATCGTTCCAAGTAAGATTCCGATCAAGGAGCTGCGCGTGCAGGGGGTGAATACGCACGATACGCCGGCCGTGCAGGCTGCGATAAAGATCGTCGAATCGCGGCGCTATCCGATCGAAAAGATGGTCACGCATCATTTCTCTCTGGCTGAGGCCGAGACGGCGGTGCTTGCGGCAGGCGGGGAGATTGAATTGGACGGCTTTATCAAGGGCGTGATCGTTCCGAACTGAGGAGCGTCAGCATGGATATCACCTGGGATTACACGAGCCAGCGCGAGTACGTCAGGCGCATAAGCGGGGGCATGCCCCCGGTGATCATCAGCGCGGTGGTGACGGGTGGGCATCAGAAGAGCGAGAACCCGGCGGTGCCGGTGACCGCCGAGGAGCAGGCCGATGCCGCTGCCGAGGTCTTCGCGGCGGGCGCGACGATCATTCACATTCACGCCCGCCAGGCCGAGGACCCGACCCAGGCGTCGCATGAGGCGGACCGCTATCGAGAGATCAACGCAATGATGCGCGCCAAGGCACCGCAGATCCTGGTGGACAATTCGCAGGGCTTCGCAGATCTGTCGACCGCGGGCAGCAGTTTCGTGGGTACGGCTCATCATTACAAATCGGCGCCGATCGAGGCCGGCCCCGATATCATGGCTTTCAATCCCGGCCCGATGACCTTTCGCGGCGGCGCCGCTTACACGGGAGGCGACGGCGGGCCGAGCAAGGTCACGCTCGCCACTTTCGACGACTCGGAGCGTACGGCGCACCGTCTGCGCGAACGGGGCATCAAGCCGCAGGTGTTTCTCTACCACCCCGGTCATCTCGACATCCTGGACTATCTGATCCAGCGCGACGCCCTCGATAAACCGTATTTCCTGCAGCTGGTCTTTGGGCAGGAGAGCGGCATCAACACGAGCATGGACAGTTTTCTGTACATGGTACGCAATCTGCCCGAGGACTCCCTTTTCCAGACGTGTGCGCTCGGACTGGAGGAGCTGCATGTCAATGTGATGGCGATGCTGCTGGGGGGCCATGTGCGCACCGGGTTGGAGGACTGCATCCATTACCAGTGCGGCGAGCTGGCGCGGAGCAACGCGCAGATGGTGGAACGGATTGCGCGCATCGCCAACGACCTGGGCCGGGGCGTTGCCACAATTGAAGAGACGCGCAGGATGCTGGGCATCGACAGGTAGGGAGGGGAAGCACCGGTCCGACTGTGGGCTGCGCCCGGTTGAGGCGATGGTGAGACTGCTGAGGATACAGACGGAATCCGAGCAGGAAGAGAAAGCTCCTTCGCTTGGAAAGGGGCATTCTCTTGCATATAATGCAGACCAAATCATGGGGAGCCAGGCCGGTTCCCGCAAGGCGAAACAGTACCTTTTTCCACACAGTTTACGGCATAGAGGATTATGCAAAACGCCAAGATCGTAGTCGTCGGACTGGGCGCAATGGGGAGTGCAGCCCTCTATCACCTCGCCCGCCGAGGCGTTGCCGCGGCCGGCATCGAGCAGTTTGAGCTCGGCCACGCCCTCGGCAGCTCACACGGCTTTTCAAGGATTTTCCGCGACATTTATGAGCATCCTGAATACATAAAGCTCGCCGAAGCGACCATTCCATTATGGCAGGAGTTGGATGCCGGCGCCGCCGAGAAGCTGATGTACTTCACGGGACTGCTATACTTTGCACGCCCCGGCAACGAAAACATCGCAAAGAGAATCGAGGCAATGGGGTCGCTGGGCAGACAAGTCGAATGCCCGACTCCCCAGGAGGTGGCTGCCCGCTACCCGGCACTGCGGCTGCTGCCGGACGCCGTCACCTGCTTCACAGCCCGGGCCGGCCTGCTGAATGTCGGCCGCTGTATTCTGGAACACCTGAAACAGGCGCAGCGCGCCGGCGCGACCGTCCAGGAGCAGGTACGCGTGCACCGCGTGGATATCAGTCAGGAGACGCCCCTGCTCGAGACATCCGCCGGCCAAGTTCGGTGCGACAGGCTGATCATTTCGCCCGGACCTTGGGCCCCCGAGATCCTCAAGGAACTTGCGCTGCCGTTGCGGGTTACGCGCCAGCAGGAGTTCTACTTCCTGCCCAAAGAACGCGCTCGATACAAGCCTGGCCAGTTGCCGGTCTTCGGAGACATGGACACCAAGTTCTACGGCTTTCCCGACTATGGCCCTGGGGTAAAGACCGCTGACGATGGGCATGGTGTCAAGACATCTCCTGCGGAAGTCGATCGAACGCTTGACCTCGACAAGCGTGATGAACTGCAGGCGTGGCTTTTATCGATCATGCCGGATAGCGGCTTCTCCTATGTCGAAGGCACCACCTGCATGTATACGTCAACGCCCGACCGGGATTTCGTCATCGGTACACATCCCGGCAATGCAAACGTGCTGGTCGCCGCCGGATTTTCGGGGCATGGGTTCAAGTTTTCGACTCTCGTGGGCAAGATCCTGGCCGATCTGGCCGCGGACGGGTCGACCGAGTACCCGATCGAGCGGTTCCGGCCGGACAGGTTCGACAAGGCCTGTGCGTCCTGATCTTAGATTCGGGCGGACGCGCCAAGGCTGAGACGGGAGCCAACGGTTGATTTCGTGCCGATCGCGGCTCGGTGAACGGGGACAGCACGTAACGGGCACTCCGGCGGGGGTGCTCGCACACTCTTCGGCAACCTTGTAATGCGGCCAGCCCTTTCAAACTCCGGGACCAGCTGCGACTTCTGTGGACAGGAGAGGTTGAAAATGATCAAAGCAGACGCGGAGACAGCGGGCGAGAGCCGCCAGAGACTTGCGTCCGACCCGTACCGGCCGGCCTACCACTTCCTGGCCCCGTGCAACTGGCTGAACGATCCGAACGGAACAATCTACTGGCAGGGCAGGTATCACCTCTTCTACCAGAAAAACCCCCACGCGGCCTTCCACGGCGGTGCGACTGGAACGATCCACTGGGGACATGCGGTCAGTGAAGACCTTGTACACTGGCAGGACCTGCCGATCGCGCTGGCGCCGGTGGACCCCTTCGACCGGGACGGCTGCTACAGCGGCACGGCTTTCGTCGACATGGACGGGGTGCCGACTATCATCTATCATGGCGTGCCGGGCGGGATTTGTCTTGCCACGAGCCAGGACGAGTTGCTGGTCGAATGGGAAAAACATCCGGCGAACCCCGTGATCCCGACACCTGAACCCGGCAGCGGCTACACGGTGGACGGCGCGCCGTGTGCGTGGATAGAAGGCGACACCTATTACGCGCTCACGGGCAACACCAGCCGGGAAGAGTTCGAGGGTCAAAAGCCGGACAGGGCTTTTCTGTTCAGGTCGGTCGATCTGGCGCACTGGGCGTACCTGCATCCTCTATATGAAGGAGGTAAGTACACGGAAGTCGGTGAGGACTGCGCGGTGCCCGATTTCTTTCCGATGGGCGACAGGCATGTCCTGCTCTTTGCCAGCCACCACCGCGGGCCGCACTATTACACGGGGACTTACGAGAACAACAGATTTACGCCCACGCGGCACGGCAGAATGGCATTCGGCGAGACGAACTTTTCCAACAGGACCGGCATTTTGAACGAGTGTCAGACGCTGCTGGATGGCAACGGCAGGCGAGTCATGTTCGGCCGGCTGTCTGAGGGGCGTTACGGATACGTGCAGCGGGCGTCGGGCTGGTCCGGGATCATGGCCCTGCCGATGGCGCTCACTATGGGCGATGAGGGTGAATTGCACCTGAACCCGGTAGAGGAGCTGGAGGCGCTGCGCCGCAACCCTGTGCGCTTGTCGGACATCCATCTGGCGGGAGATTCGTCGATCACGCTTGACGGCGTGCGGGGCAACCGGCTGGAGATCCGGGCGGTCTTCAGTTGGGAGAGCGCCGAGGAGTTTGGCCTGCGTGTGTGCTGTTCGCCCGACGGCGCAGAACAGACGATGATCCGTTTCAACGTCAATCCGAACGACTCGACACAGCCGCAGGAGAATCTGGGCACGGACAGATTGCTGGTCCTGGACGTTACGCGCTCGAGTGTGAGCAAGGAAGTGAAGAACCGTGAGTCGCAGCGCTGTACGGTGAGGCACGCCTACGGTGAGCCGATCGAGCTGCGCGTCTATGTCGACCGCAGTGTGGTCGAGGTCTTTGGGCCGGGCGGGCACTACCTGGGTAAACGAATCTATCCGGCGCGGCCGGACAGTCTAGGTGTGCAGCTCTTTGCGCTGGGCGGCAGTGCAACCGTTCATTCTCTGGAAGCATGGGAGATGGAGGCTATCTGGCCGATCTGACTTCTGATGTGCGTTCAATATGAGAACCAGTTTTTTATTGCGTATTGCGTAGAGGCTTGCGTGACAGGCGCGATTCCAGGGCGTAACCCGCGCAGGTGGTCCTGGTGTCAAACGGGTCTTACATTGGATGGCGACGATTTGCGCCGTTTCTTTCTTGTCCCTGACGTTCAGTGGAATCACCCCCAGAAAACTCGATTACATTTCCGGCACCATGGCTGCATAGCGCCGTGGATGCCTTACAGCGGCGCCCCCGTCCGCTCTTTTAGCGTGCATCCCTGAATTGGAGTGGGAACAGTCTGGCGGGGAATCAGTGCCAGCGTTGGCTGGAACTGTTTGCTGGCTCTTGGGGAGACGGAGGGCAGCCGCCAAGTCCGGCCATACCGGGAGGTCCGTTGACTGGGGGGCCGGCAGGCACAAGGCCGGCACGTACGGGGATCCGATGGGACTGGCGGGACGGAGTCTGGCTAGACACCTTCGATTAGGCACCTGTTACGAAAAACGACACCCGGTCGTCGAGGCATGTTGTTGGGGGGGGGCGTTGGGGGGGGGGGGGCCCCCCCCAACGGGGGGGCGGAAAAGGCCCCCCCCCCCCCCAAACGGGGGGGGGGGGGGGGGGGGGACCGGCCGGGGGGGGGGCCCCCGGTGGGGGTCCG
>JAPPKG010000515.1:0-5625 GCA_026914085.1 Caldilineaceae bacterium
GGATCCGGACATTTACCTCTACGGTCTAGGACAGTTCCCGGTTGAGGGGGCTTAGGCCACATATCGTTGTAAGCCAGACAGAAATGTAAATTGACGGCGTACTCTGAGGCTTACGGCTCTCCCGTCATGACATTGGGGGAGCCGACGGTCCAGAGTGAGCGCGAGTCGTCGACTTGGCTGCAGGTCTCCAGGGTAAGCATGCGCCGCAAGTGACTGGGGCCGCCGGTGGGTTCGCCAGGCTCTGGTCCTACTGTCAGACACAATTCACCACCGTCTGCTTCCTGATCGAGGCGGATTTGGCCGTTGTCATCGTACAGGAATTGTTGCAAGGGCGAACCGGAACAACCGGCCAGTTGCAGCGTTGATCCTGCCTCTTCCCCACTCGCTTCCACGCACAAATCATAGGCAGGCATGGAGATTTGCCCTGACTCAGGCGAGTCCCATTGGAACATCTCGTCGTCGGCGCCAGGTTTGCAGGTGTGGGCGGTGAGGGCGCCCTGCAGATTAAGTGAGCGGCCGAAACCGGGTACGTCTACGCAGTAGAATTCCGGTTCGTCGAGGGGGTCGAGCAGTTGGATCAGGCCGGTTGATGCAGGTACGCGCACTTCGGAAGATTCCGGAGTGGCTTTGATTGGAGTGGGGCTTCCGTCGGCTACTACTGGGGGCGCCGGCGTTCCTTGGGGCGGAATCGTGAACTGACAGGCGACAAGGAGTAGGGTGGCTGAAAGCAAGAGGATGGTGTGACCAGGAAGGCCGAGGGACAGGATGATTCGGAGCTTACGGGTGTCGGTCATTCGAATGTTCTCCTTTGGGAGAGGAAGATTGGCCGGGCCGCAAACCGAGAGGGCTGTGTCGGGCCGGTGGAATTATACATCTGTTAGGCCGCGTTCGTAACCCGAGGCGCTGCCTATACTGGGCTGGATCTGAGGATGTACGAGGGCACCCACAAGGGGTGCCCCTACGTGGGGATGGTTGGTTGGCCGGGCCACAGTTGCGGTCGGTCGGCGCGGGCCGGTGGATTCACACAGTTGAACGGCCGCGCTCGAATCTCGAGGCCCTGCCTGTTCTGTGCCGACTCGGAGGTAGTACCAGGGCACCCACAAGGGGTGCCCCTACGTGGGGAAAGCTGGTTGAAGTAGCATGTCAACGACTCGCAGGCAACCAAACATCCTTTTGTTCGTGACTGACGACCATGGGCAGTGGGCGAGCGGTCCTTACGGTAATAGGGAGGTGGTGACACCGAACCTGGACCGTTTGGCGGCGTCGGGTATTGTGATGGAGAACGCGTTTACGCCGACGCCGGTCTGTTCGGCGGCGCGCGCTTCGCTGCTGACGGGACTGACGCCCTCGCAGCATGGGGTCCACGATTATATTGCGATGGCGTTTGACCGGGGGCCGTGGCTGGCGGGGGAAAGGACTCTGCCGCAGCTGCTGCAGGAGGCCGGTTACCGGACGGGGCTGGCCGGCAAGTGGCATGCAGGCAATGAAGACGAGCCGGCGCCGGGGTCTAATTTTTGGTTCAGTGTGGGTAGCGCTTACCCGCTGCTACACGAGGGGAAACGCGACTTCTGCAATCAGGGGCGGATGGAGACTTTTGGGGGTTACACCGATGAGATCATTGCTGAACAGGCAACACGTTTCGTCGAGGCTGACGATCAGCGACCTTTTTTTCTTTTCGTCTGTCTAACCGCTACACACGGGCCATGGAGCGGGCATCCGGAGAGGCTGGTTCGTTTGTATGATGAAGCTGTTTTTGACGACATTCCTGGGGGAGAGTCCTATGCGTTTGGTGAACAGGCGTTAGAGTCGCTGAGCGTGGACCGGGGTCGCGAGCGGGAGGCACAGGCCCAGTACTATGCGGCGGTCAGCCATGTTGACGAAATTGTTGGGCGACTGCTGGCGGCTGTTGACGGGGTGGGCAAGCTGAACGATACGCTGGTCGTTTACACATCGGATCACGGGCTGAACTGTGGGCATCACGGTATCTGGGGCAAGGGGAACGGGACGCGGCCTTTGAACATGGTGGAGGAGTCGATTCGGGTGCCCTTGATTCTGAACTGGCCGGGCGTTTTGCCTGCGGGAATGCGGTGCGGGGAACTGGTTGATCACCTGGACCTGTTTCAGACGCTGGCGGAATCAGGGCGGGTGCAGCCACCCTTTGGCGCCGACTATGCGGGTAGAAGCATGCGGCCGCTTTTCGCCGGGTCGGAAGAGGCCGGGTCCTGGCGGGAGGTTCAGTTTGGCGAGTATGGGACGGTGCGCATGGCGCGGACAGAGCGATACAAGCTGGTTCAGCGGCATCCGAGCGGGCCCGACGAACTCTTCGACCTGGAGACCGATCCACGCGAGTGCCGTAACCTCATTGACAGCTCCTCGCACCAGGTAGTCCGTTCTGAACTCTCTCTTCTGATCGAGACGCACTTCGGCCGCTACTGCAGGCCGGGCAAGAGCGGTACGCTGGGAGCAGAGCTGCCGCAACACAACATGACTGAAGCCTGGCGAACTTAGGCTGGTTGTTCCGGTTTGGACCTCAGCGACCAGAGCAGTGTGGCCCCGATAACAACAGCTACGATGTAGAACTGCAGTCGAAAGGCCTGACTGATGGCCAGCGGGGAGGCCTCGGTCACGTCCACGGCCATGCCGGCAGAGCGAGCTACGTTGCTGGCAAAGACGGCGCCCAGCAGAGCTATCCCAGTCGTTTGACCTATCATACGCGTCAGCCCGATCAGGCCTGAGGCGACACCGAGCCGGGCTGCGGGCGCTGCGGCCATGATGACAGTGCTGTTGGGGCTCATGAACAGCCCGATGCCGATGCCCATGGGCAGAATGCGCAGGAGGAAACCAAGCTGGCTGTTGTCCAGGTTGGAGGTGCTGGCGACGAGAAAGCCGACGAGGAGGGTTGCGAGTCCTATCAGGGTTACGCGATGGGCGCCAAGGCGGTCGGCGAGATAGCCGGCGGCGGGTGCGATGAGCGCGATCTCGATGGAGACAATGGCCATCACGAAGCCGACCTGGAGGATGGTAAGACCAAGCGCGAGTTGCATGAAGAAGGGAAGCAAGAAAGTTACGCCGGAGGTTGCGATGCCGGCAAGTGCGGCAATTGCAATGTGGAGTGTGAATGGGCGACTGCGGAAGAGTTCGAAGTCGAGCACGGGATGGGCAACGCGGCGTTCGGCGTAGAGAAAGGCCACGAAACTGATGGCGCTGGCGGCAAAGAGAAGAAGGACGTAGACGTGGGCGAAGCCGATGATCTGGCCGTAGGAGAGGCCGAGCGAGAGCGTGCACATGGTTACGCCGATCAGGGTCGCGCCGAAAATGTCGAAACGCCGGGAAGTGCCGGAGGGCGACAAGACAGGGAGATACCTTGCCGCCAAAAGCGCGGCCAATACTGCACATGGAACAAGAATGAAGAAGGCGATCCGCCAGCCGTAGGCGCCGATCAGAAATCCGCCAAGGATCGGGCCCACGAAGTGTCCGAAGGAGTTGGCGCCGGCAGCGATACCCAGTACACGCCCTTTTTCTGAATCGGGAAAAATCTCGGCGACGATCGCCATGGAAAGGACGGTGACGACGGCGGCGCCGGTGGACTGAAGGACGCGGAAACCGATAAGGAAGTAGACGTTGGGAGAAAGTGCGCAGAGAAGGGAGGCCAGTCCAAAGAAGAGATTCCCGGCGATGAAGATGCGTCTCTTGCCGAACATGTCAGCGAGGCGGCCAACGCTCAGCATCACCACGGCCAGGGTGATCTGGAAGCTGAGCAGCACCCACTGAATGGTGGTGAAGTTGGTGCCCAGCTCCTGGGACAGGGTCGGCAGTGCAGCCTGAATTGTGCTCTGGTTGAGGGCCTGAACCAGAATGCCGGCGACTACCGCCAGGAGGGCAACCCACTTGCGGGTCCGGGAAGCTTCTACGGTTGAGGCATCACTGTTCATTTCGGGCCCGGACCTGGCTAGGAAAATGGCATAGCGGCCTCACCTGCTGTCCTGTAAGGCGAGCTTGTTCCTCTGCTTCAGGATTGCGCTAGCCGGAGCTACAGGTTGCCGATTGCCTGGATGAAGTGGCCGGTATAGCGAATGGCCCGCATGTAATCTTCGACGAAAATGTTTTCGTTGGGGGCGTGGAGGTTTGAGTTGGGGTTGCCGGCGCCACCGCCGGAGATGCCTGGAATGCCGAAGGTCCCGCACAGTTGGTACATGGGTCCGCCGCCAGCTGAAGAGGGGTAGACGACCGGTTCTGCGCCGAAGATGTCGCGGGCCACGGAGATGCTTGCCTGGACCCAGGGATGGTCGACCTGCGACCGGTAGGGCCAGAGTCGCGCCAGGAGCTCGACGTTGACGTCGGTGAATCCGCGGCGGTCGAGGTGGTCTCTAACGAGGCGAAGCACCAGCTCGGGGTTCAGATTGGGGACCAGGCGGAAGTCCACTTTAGCCGAGGCCTGGTTGGGAAGGACGGTTTTCAGTCCTGGGCCTGTGTAGCCGGTGAGGAAGCCACAGATGGTGCAGGTCGGGTCGAAGAGGAGCTGCTTGACGATGTCCGGGCCGGTTGCTCCTTTGAGGAACGAGCCTATACCAAAGTCCTGCCTGTTTTGCTCTTCATCGAAGGGGATTCCCCGGATGTATTCCAACTCGTCTGCGGTGGGCATTACAACGTGGTCCATCAGGCCGTCGACGGTGATGTTTTCGTTTTCGTCTTTGAGGCTGGCGAGGGCCCAGATCAGGCGCCAGGCGGGATTGCCGACGATGGGGGCGTTCATGGAGTGGAGGTCGCTGCTTGCGCCGCTGACGGAGAAGCCGAGGTAGGCGATTCCTTTCATGCCGAGAGCGATGACCGGTCTGCCGGCGCTGTCTCTGCGTCCCCCTTCCCACAAGCAGGCGTCGGCGCCTTCCAGAAGTTCGCGATTTTCCTCGACGAAGCGGCCCAGGTTGGGGCTGCCTATCTCTTCTTCCCCTTCAACAATCCATTTTATGCGAAATGGAAGTTCGCCTATCTCCTGCTGGTAGGCTTCAATGGCCTGGACGCGGGCCATCCACGGGCCCTTGTTGTCGGAGACGCCGCGGGCCCAGACGCGGCCGTCGCGGATTTCGGCGTCGAAGGGGCCTGAATCCCAGAGTTCCAGGGGCTCTGGAGGCTGGACGTCGTAGTGGTTGTAGATCATGAGTGTCTTGTCGCCGGACCCCATCTCGCCGTAGACGACGGGCGCCCCGCCTTCGACGGAGATCACTTTGGATTCGAAGCCAACTTTGCGCAGCCGATTGCTGACCCAATCGGCGGTCTCTCCTATGCCGATATTCTGCGCAATGATGCTCGGTTTGCGGCAGAACTCCTGAAGTTCTGCGAGAAAGCGCTCCTGATTGTCCTGGACGTTGGCTTCAAAGCGGTCCATGTGGATCTCCTGTTATACGATGCAGGGGTTACCAGGGGCAGAATGTTGCGCTGCCCCTGAGTTGTCTTAATGGGGGACTTCCTTATCCGAAAAATGGACTTCGGATGTTGCGGAAGCGGCCCGGTTTGTCGACAGCCGCCTAAGGATCGGTTGTCAGTTCAAAGAGGGGACGGCCTCGGCCGAAACAGGGAAACGAGAGTGTCTGGCAAACGAGAGTTGAAGCTGATACTCGTTATAGTACC
>JAPPKG010000695.1:0-5604 GCA_026914085.1 Caldilineaceae bacterium
ATCAGATCCCCTTACGTGCCGGCCCTGTGCCTGCCCTCGCACCCGCCCCAACTGACGGACTCCCCCGTACGGCCAGGCCAGGCGCCTGCACTGCGTCTCGCCCAAAGACGGTAAACAACGCCAGCCACCGCTGGCGTCGATTCCCTGCCAGACTGTTCCCACCCCCAATCTAAGATGCACCCGCAATTCAAAGCATCTCCCACTGCCCTGCACCTGTGGCAGTTCCCACTCACCGCTCTTCCCGTATCTGGCTCGAATGAAATGGAAACTATCACCCATTACTCGCCCCAACACCCAGTGCGGATATAATCTCTCTTATCCTGGTGAAGCTCGCTGATGCATAGTCGTTGGCTTCATAGCGCTGAATCTGTTGCTCCTTCAATCCAAGGCGGTCAGCCAATCCCCGCTGACTGAGCCCGCTCGCAATGCGTGCCCTGATCAGGAGCCTGGGGAGTTCCGAAATCTCCTCCAACTGCTCAAAAGCAAAGTTTCCCGCCTTTAGCGCTTCATACTCCTGAATATCCCCTTCCAGGTCAGATAGCTGGCTCTGTAGCGCCTCTTTCTGCACAGTAAGCAGACGTGAAGTCACTTCGGACCGATCCGGGCCGCCGGCATCAAGACTGCGCAGCGCCTTGGTAAACCTTTCTGCCTGTGCCTTGGTAACTCGATACTGTCTTTCATTCTTGATCATGTTAGATTTCTTAGATCTAAGGCTACGATGCCTTTCCTGGCGCCTGTATCCTTATCGGTCTGAAAGAAGTCCAGGAAGACGCCTTCCTCAAAGCCGGCTATCGCCGACGCCGGAAATAGCTCACCGCCGTACTTGGCTTTCTGAGCAGCGCGTCCGTCTGCAAATGTCAGCAGTATGGGGTCGAGCCTCTCCAGATCCACACCCGCCTCCTCCCAGCACGCGTCGAAATCTCCAGGTTCAGACTTGGATGAAACAAAGCTGCCGTCTACGTAAGCTGTAAGACAACCAGCCTGCCGCAGATTCTCAAGGGCTAGTCAAAGTCCAACGAGCAATTGCCGACGCCACGGAGTTGTCCCGAATCTCTCATGGAGTTCACCCCAGATGGCCCAGTGAATACCCGGGGGAAGATTGCCGCCAGGACCAAATTCCGGGATCATGACACAACTATATCATTGTGTTAAAGTCGGATCAGGTTCGACTGGCCAAAAAGACAGGTTGAGTCATGTCCCAAAAAACTGTCTACACAATGTCGATTTCAAATGAAACCGTGAATATGTCAGGGGCTGTACTGCGCGCGCCAGACTATATGATGTACATTATGGCCCCAAGACATTTCCTTCCGCCCGACCATCCCACCGTAGGGGCACCCCTTGTGGGTGCCCTTGTGGGGTGCCCTCGAGGATTGACAATACTATGGGCCTGCAGATTTCCGGTCAGACAAACGTCAGCCAAGCCTGGAAGTGGAGAGATAGTAAGATCCGACTATAATGCTAAAGATTGACCTACTTTTTCCTTTGGCGCCGACTTTGAAAATGGGCATCTCGATGAACAAAGAACAGCAGTACCGCCAAATAGCCGCAAAAGGAAAGTACCACCGCCTGTACACCCACCTGCGCCGACTCCCAACCCAGGAGTGGAAAACCACCTTCAGCGAGCTCGAGTCCATCATTGGCTTCCCTCTACCCCCATCGGCCCGTCTTTACCGCTCCTGGTGGTCCAACCAATCCGTGCCCAACGGCCGCAGCCCGACGCACGCCTGGAACGCCGCCGGATGGGAGACCGCAGAGGTGGACATCGACGCCGAAGCCCTCCTCCTCCGACGTAAACCGGGGACCGCCGTCCACAGCGCTTCCCTGGCCGAAATATTGCCCGTACACTCCGCCGGTGGCTGGCCGCAAAATCTCAGCCTCCGGCGCGAGGACATCTATTAGGCGAGATTCTAGCCGGTCTGCTTCCTGCAAACGCCAACGTAACCGAATTTACGCAGCCCTCATCGAGTTGGTCGCAGGATTAGGGCTATCCCAATTCAAAGTCCACTTGGGACCTTCCCTCTCACCACTCCCAGCCCCCGCCAACGCCACCAACCCCTTTCTCACCTCCAACCCAACCCACATCCCCAATCCGGGAACACATACCAACTGACTTTGAAAGCCTCATGGAACAATGCTAGAATTGGAAGAATTCCAGAAATTAGCATTGCGGAAACATCCGACATCTCCGCAGAGACAAACCCTTTTCGTCACCGAAAGGCATCCCACGCATGCGCTTGTCACCCAAGATTCTCCCTCTCCTGGCGCTAATTCTCCTCCTGTCAGCCTGCGTACAAAACACCTCGGAACCTGAGTCCGGCCGCCTCCAGGTCGTCGCCACCGTCTCCCCCATCACCAACATCGTCTACAACATCAGCGGCGACCACGTCGAACTGACCGGCCTCGTGCCCGCCGGCACCGACTCCCATACCTTCGAACTCGCTCCCTCCGATGCCGTCACCCTGGCCGGTGCTGACCTCATCTTCATCAACGGACTCGACCTGGAAAAATCCGCAATGCAGATGGCCGAAGCCAATCTCAAGGACGGAGGCGAGATCGTCCTCCTCGGTGAATTGGTCATCAACCCCGAAGACTATGTCTTCGATTTCTCCTTTCCCGAAGAGGCCGGCAGCCCCAATCCCCATCTGTGGACCGACCCGATCTTCGCACTCCAATACGCCGAAATCGTACGCGAAAAGCTGACCGCCCACGACCCCGACAACGCCGAAGCCTACCAGGCCAACTACGACGAGTTCGCCGCCCGCATCCAAGCCCTCGATGCTGCCATTCAGGCCGCGACCGCCAGCATCCCCCCCGAAAACCGCAAACTCTATACCTATCACGACTCCTTCGCCTACTTCGCCCCCCGCTACGGCTACACGGTCCTCGGCGCCATCCAACCCGCCGATTTCTCCGAACCGTCCAGCCAGGAAGTCGCCGCCCTCATAGACCAGTTGCGCGAAGGCGACATTCCCGCAATCTTTGGCTCGGAGGTCTTCCCCTCCCCCATCGTCGAACAGATCGGACGCGAGGTCGGCGTCGAATTTGTCAGCACCTTGAGCGACGACGACCTCCCCGGAGATCCGGGCGACCCTGAACACTCCTACATAAGTATGATGGTCGAAAACCTCAAAACAATGGCGGAAGTCCTCGGCGGCGACCCCGCGCTGATGGATGGTCTGGAAACCGGCAACGTGCCCGGCCCGGATACTTCTGTTAACCAATAAATTTAGTGATTCCAAGTTGCGTTGATTCGAACTTGTGCCATGATTATCGCTCTTTAACACTCGCGACAAGCCCCATACGGACAAAGGAGTCCCGTCATGCGAGACTCATCTGGGACACTGCTGTCACTCGTTGCGTTGCTGCTCCTCATAACCGCCTGTGTACCCCTGGCCCCCGAACAGACCGCCGCCGAACCCGTCTCCCAGGACGAAACCGCATGCGCGTCCGGTACCTAAAGACGTTGGCCGAAGCGCTTGGCGGCGACGGCTCGCTGGCAGACCATGTCGACACCCGCAACGTGCCGGACACGGAGTGGGTCCGGTCAGCGGCAGACGCGCCTCGATGCAGGAGTGCTGTGGAGCATTTGAGGATTTCCTGTCTTGCCAGCAAGATGGTACAGTCAGTAAGATTGACTCAGAAGCAAGAAAGAAGCTAACGGGAAACCGGTGTTGACACCGCCGTCAAGCGGTGCCAAACTGAGCCTTGTTGCGAATTTTCGCAACAAATAAAATTATCATGTCCCACAATACCACAGAGATCAATCGACAGTTACGCAAATCCGGCTACAGGGTAACTCCCCAACGCCAGCTCATCCTCGACGCCGTCTGTAAACTCGGTGACCATGTCACGCCCGAAACTGTCTACGACCACGTACACCGCATCGCGCCCACGCTGAGCCGGGCCACCGTCTACCGGGTTCTGCACTTTCTGACGGAACAGCGCATCCTCGCGATGGTGTACATGGCCGACGGCCGTCTTGCCTACGAACTGGCCGGCCCAGAGCCGCACCACCATCTCGTCTGCCGCTCCTGCGACAGCCTGCTCGAGCTGCCCCACAGCGTCTTGCGGTCCTTTCGCCGGGCGATGGATACCCAATACGACTTTGAGATCGACGTCAGTCATGTCTCTTTCTTTGGGCATTGCACCGACTGCCGCGATTCTGCCGGCGCCTGACGCCAATTGAGGGGTCACATGCCGCCAACCTTCCCTGAATCGAATCGCCGGCTGCTCACCTATTTCGGTATGTCGGAAGAAAACATGAGGACGCTTGCCGCTACGCTAGGGCGCGCCCCCTCCCTGATGGATGGCGAAGAAGCCGGCAACGCGCAGGGCAGCGATTAAGGAGAAAAACGGGGAGTATTGAGTAAAGCGGTGTGGGCGGTAGGAACTCCTCTCTCTCCTCACTCCTCTTTACTCTCTCCTCAGAAGGAAGTCCAAATGGATCCACTGATCGAACTGAACCGCGTCGCCTTCGGCTATGGCTCCTTCAATGTCTTGGACGACATCGACCTGCATCTCCATCCCGGCCAGTTCGTCGGCCTCGTGGGGCCCAGCGGCGCCGGCAAGACCTCCCTGTTAAAGCTCATTCTGACCCTCCTCACACCGAGAGAAGGGGAGATCCAGCGCGTGCGACCTGATCTGCGAATCACCTACGTACCGCAGATCGAGACCGTCGACTGGAGTTTCCCCGTCACCGCCGAGGAAGTGGTCTTGATGGGCCTCGACCACCGCCAGAATATCTGGCCCTGGCCTCGCCGCCGCGAGCGCAAACGCGCCCGCGAAATCCTGGACCGGCTGGAGATCGGCCATCTGGCGGAACGCCATATCCGCGATCTCTCCGGCGGACAGCAGCAACGCGTCTTCCTCGCCCGGGCCCTGGTCGCAGACCCCGAAGTCCTCGTCCTCGATGAGCCCACCACCGGCGTCGATGTCCGCAGTGCCGAAAATATCTTCCACTGGCTCACCATGCTTAACCAAGAGGGAATGACCATCCTGCTGACAACCCACGACCTCAACATGGCCGCCGCCCACGTGCCCTGGGTCGTCTGCCTCAACCGCCGCATCGTGGCCCAGGGACCGCCGCAAGACATCTTTACCGAAGAGATTCTGAGCGATGCTTACAAAGGAAACTTTATCGTTCTCCGCCAGGACGACATGATCTTCGTCCAGCAGAGGCCCCATCCCCACGGACTGAAGGAAGTGCTCCCCGACCCCGTTGAAGGGGGCCTGCCCAATCATGACAGCCTGCAAAAAACTGTTCAGCCTGTTCCTGCCTCAAAGGAGGCCTGACCGCTATGGACGTTCTGCTTGCTCCGTTTCAATATGAGTTCTTCCGCAACGGTACCATCGCCGCCGTCCTCGTCGGCGGCCTCTGCGCCCTGATCGGCGTCTACATCGTCCTGCGCGGCATGAGTTTCATCGGCCACGGCCTCTCCCACGCCGTCTTCGGCGGGGCGGTCGTCGCCTTCATACTCCAGTTTAACTTCTATGTTGGGGCCGTATCTTGGGGCTTTATCGCCGCCCTGCTCATCAACCAGACTGTTCGCAAAACCACAATCAGCGCCGACGCCGCCATCGGCGTGGTCACAACCGCCAGTT
>JAPPKG010000292.1:0-5593 GCA_026914085.1 Caldilineaceae bacterium
CCCCCCCCCGCTTCCCTCCCCCCCCCAACCCCCCCCCCCCCCCCCCGTCCCCGCCGGGGGGGGGGGGGGGGGGGGGGGGCGCCCCCCCCCCCACATGGGAGGGCCGAATAGGCCCGACCGCCCAAAAAATCGATGAGCGAGGAGAGAGAAGACTTCGCTCGCCTCGTCCGGCGTCGCGCACTGAATTAACCTTGGTCGCTTTGGTTATCCGGACATTGGGTCAGCGACTTCCGGCGTCGACTCGGGTCCTTCTCCTATGTTCCGTTGGGTGTCCCGTCAGTAACTGGTGGAGCAGGCTGTGTGAAGAATTGTACATGGGCTTGGAAACTCACGCAATGAAAACTTGCTACCTAAGCCCTGGCAGTTGATACCTTACGAAGCAGATGCCATAATGGGAAGGATGAACGGAGAGACCAGAGCCAAGAATCCAACAGGCATCTTGAGCGAACCAGGCGAACGGTGGTATGTCCTGGCAATCACTCTTGTCGGTGCCGTCCTGCGCTTTTACCTGATTGACGAGAAGAGCATCTGGCTGGATGAGTCGTTCAGCTTGTGGATTGCCCGCCAGAGTCTCTGGGAGGGTTGGCGCTGGCTAATTGAGGTGGACCAGCATCCGCCACTCTATTACAGCCTGTTGCATTTTTGGATACTGCTCTTCGGATCACTGGAAGGTGCTGTACGAACGTTGTCAGCTCTTCTGTCCGTGCTGACCATTCCGGTGTTTTACGCCGCGTGCCGCCGCCTGCTCGACGGTACAACAGCAGCCATCGCCGTATTCATTCTGGCATTTTCGCCGTTTCACGTGCAGTTCGCCCAGGAAACGCGTATGTATGCGCTGCTTACGCTTGAAGTGGCTTGTGTAATCTACTTCCTGGCGCGGTTGGTGACGAGCCCAGTCGCAGAGGGCAGAGACTGGGTCGGGCTCGCGGTTTTCCAGGCTTTGGTGATGCTGACCCACAATACGGCAGCGGTTTACCTGCCAGTTGCGCTGAACGCGGCGGCAGGGCTGATCTTTTTGCTTTTTCCCACCGGAGTTGGGGGTCGGGCCGGAGAGTGGGGACAGGAGGGAGAGAGGCCAGATGCAGTTGGGGACGGCGTGTCACTGGATGGAAGCTCGGATGAAGACGCGCCCTTGCAAGGCGGGGAAACGAAGAAAGAGACGGATGATGCCGGCGCGGATGCTTTCTGGAAGAACTGGGTCAGGTTTCAGGTTTTGGCCGTCCTATTGTGGCTGCCCTGGTCGGTGCCGTTCATCATACAGGTTATCGACGTGGGTTCAGGATTCTGGTTGCCTCCTCCCTGGCCTGACCTAGTGCTGGATACTTTCCGAAACTTCCATTTCGCCTTTCTTCCATCGGATTTGCCAGTGCGCCCCGTGTGGATGTGGGGCTATTCCTTGCTGGCTGTACTGGGGCTGGTCGGGCTGCTTTTCGGATTTGGTCCGCCCTGGCATGAAAGGCGACGGAGTAGGTCGGTGCGTCAGGTTGAGAGAATGGCTGTGCATGATGGGGGTACGACATCCCTTGATAGCGACAGGGTTGCCATTCTGATCATGTGTCTTTTTCTCGTCCCACACGTCGTGGCGTTGCTTGTAAGTATGCGCAGTCCGATTTATGCGGAACGGCCACTGATTTGGACGACGCTGCCATATTTTGTTCTCGTTTCCGTCGGAATTCGCGTCGTTGGCGGCCCTCTGAGACGGGGCGTGTCTGGCCTTCTCTCCCTTGGACGGGGGCCCAACTTAACTGGACTCGTGTCCACCGTTAGGCTTGGCGCCCTGCTATTTCTCCTGGCGGCCATCCTTGGGCTGAGCAGTCTTTCTCTGAACGGCTACTATTTCTGGTTTCAGAAAGAGGCATGGGACGAGGCGGCTTCTCATATTGCAGAGCAGGTGCGCCGAGGAGAGATGATCGTATTCAATGCCACCTGGGTACAGATTCCTTTTGCGTATTACTACGAACGGTATGAACTCGACACTTTATTGAAAGGGTTGCCGGTGGACTTGTTTGACAGCGGGGAGCTGGAACCGACTATGGAGGAGGCCGACATTCCCCGGATCCAGGAGATTCTCGAAGGCCGAGACCGTGTCTGGCTCGTATATTCTCACAACTGGTACTCGGACCCGGATGGCATTATTCCCCGCGAGCTGGGCAAGATATTTGGGGAGTCCGAGCAGGCCGACTTTGAGGGACTTCAGATAATCCTGTTTTCTGGCAGGCATTAGGAATCTTCGCCGAATGTCTGACCTGGTATATGCAGGCCCACAGTGTAGTCATTTCACGAGGGACACGTTGTTTGCGAGGCCTCTACGGCCGTGTGGCTACAAAAAGGGCACTCACAAGGGGTGCCCCTACGGGGGATTTGGCGGGATGGCGCTCGCCAGGGCGGCGGGTTTGGGCACCCACTAGGGGTGCCCCTACGGGATGGAGATGTCGCTTAAGAGGTCAGTGGGCGCAGACGAATTTGCTTCCCAAGGCCCCAGGAAAGGGCAATCCCCAAGAGACACAGAGTGGGGAGCCACTCCACAAGGCGCACCCCATCCAGGTCGCGTAGTTTTTCGGGGTCGATGTAGGTGACATAGGAGAGCGCCACGATTCCGCTGAGCCAAAGCCAAGGAAGGGGTATGAGCCACTGTCTCCTGGGCTCGTCGTCGCCGGGCGCCAGAATGGGAAGGAAGGGCATCAGAGCCAGCAGGTACCAGGGGTGAACGGTGGTTGCGAGAAGCAGGTAGCCGCCAAGAGGAACTGCCATCCAGCGGAGGGTTGCTCTCATATCGGATTTGAAGTGTCGAAACTGTCGCCACACTCCCAGGAGCAGCAGAAACATCAGGAAGTAGGAGACTTCCTGGGCTTGCGCCATCGGATCGGCGATACCCATGCTTGCGAGCCAGTTTTCCAGCCAGCGAAAGAGCCCGCTGTTGAAATTCCACTGTGCGTTGTAGATGCGTAGTGCGCCGAAGAGACCCCGCCCGTCCCGCTCTCCGCTCAGACCCCAGCCAGCTCTAAGTGCCGGCGACACCAGCATCCCAATCGTCAAATAACCGTACAGCAGACGGCTACCCCAGTTCCAACGCCACCAGAATATTGGAGTCAGAAAAACTGGGATCAGCTTGGTCAGCGTGGCCAGTGCCAGCAGCGCGGGCGCCAGTAAGGAGAACGCAGGTCTGCCAGAAACCGAATCTGACTTCCCCGACTGGCGAGCATCGCCAGTTGCGGTTGCAGTTCTTACCATCGCGTAGACGGCCATCATGGTCAAGAGTACCATCAGGGCATCGACGTGTGCTCCCTGGGCTGTCTCTACCACCACAAGCGGGTTCCACAAGTAGATCAGCAGCCGGTGGGTGGGTAACCCGACAGTCGCCAGCAACCTGGAGAGGATGAACGCGGTTCCCAGATCGAAAAGAACGGCGGCTACCTGAAAGGAGTCGGGGTCCAGAGGGTAGAAGAGGGCGATGACGGCGAAGAACCATTGGGCCGCAGGCATGTAGGGGCTTGCCATCCAGGCATGATTGGCCTGGGACCGAAATGGTACGTCAAGCCAGTCCAACTGAGATGCATCAATGGGGTAGGCATAGGGACTTACGCCGTTGGCGGTGACGTAGCCATCCCACATATATCGGAAGACATCGGAAGACAGAGTTGGGAATGTTTGGAGCAGAAGCCACCTGAAAAGACAGCCCCCCATCCAGATCCAGACCAGCAGGTAGAACTGCCTGACACCTGAATGCGACTTAGCGCCTCCCAGGTCGCGGCCGTGCCACCATCTCTCAAGCCAGAAGATCGAGATAGCGTAGGCGGCAAACGCCAGGCCAAACCATAGGAGAAATTCCGCGACTTCGGTCGTACCCAGGTTCCCGTGGCGAATCTGCATGGAGACCATGCCGCCGTAGGCCAGAGTCGAGAGGAGCAGGAGGGAGAGAGGGGCAGACCAGGACCTCAGACGTGTCATTCTGGTCAACGACCCCGGGGCGGCGGTGATTGGGCGGGAATCCTGTATACACCCTGTAGTGTGGCGCCGCCCGCGTTGGAGATCAGTGCCTCTGCCAGATTCTGGGTCCTGACGGCAAACTGGGTAACGGTGTCGTAGCGGGGCAGATCGCCGGTGACGTCTTCATTGAAGTAGATGTCGGTACTGTTGGCTATCGCATCCGGCAATCCGTTGTAGCCGTGAATCAGTCCGAGCAGGCCGGCGGCGGTGGCCATGGTGTTGTCGGCATCCCAGCCGGCCAGCGCGGCGATCTCGATAGTGCGGAGAATGTCACTTTCACCATATAGAAGGGCCATGACTGTGACGGCAAAGTTTACACGCGAGGCCCACCACATCGGGTCGGTGTCGTACGCGTCCCGGATCAGCTGCCGCGTCAAGCGCCAGTCCTCAGGATTCTGCTGATGCCAAAGCACCACATTGTCCACGATGGGGGCGATGATGGCTTGGTCGTCAGTCAGTTGGCGTGCGGCGGCGATCAGAGTTGGAACGTCATCTTCAAAGAAGGCAAGGCTGTAGAGCGCGGCGAAAAAGACGCTGGCCTCGACCGCGGGTCCGCTGTTGGTGACTTGGGCGAATCGTTTGGCGTAAGCCGAGGCGACTGCGGGCATCCCCGGAGCCAACATGCCGAACAGCTCGGTCTGCAGCTGGGCGTCGATCGACCAGGCTCCATCGGGGTTGTTGGCGGCGTTGCCTGTCTCAGGCGGAAGGAGGCCTTCGTCCATCAGGTCGCGGGCGCGGCGTGTCGATACCCAGATATCGTGATTCAGATGATCGACCCATTCCAGGCGAATCTCTTCGGCAGTGGGATCGAGTCCATGCGTCTCCAGAATGTGAAGGTCGACCCATTCGACGTGGGTATCGTCGTCGGTCGACCACTCTTCGAGGAAGGGGGGCGAGAACGATCCTGGCGGCCCCGGCTCTTCGATGTAGACGCCTTGCAGATCAAGGCCGGCGTGGTTGGCGAACATCGTCGCCTTCCACGCACCGTATACTTTGTCGTAAAAGTTGTCTGCTGAAATTGTCTGAAACTGCGGGGCAGGCTCCGGTCGGGTCAGGCCGACCAATGCAACGATGATCAGCCAGATTGCCGCAGCGAGGAAGATTTTTCGCCTTTCCATTCGTAGATTCCCGGACTAGATACAAAGCGGCCAAAGGTGTCATGGCAGTATACCTGAACATGAATGCCCAGAAAACCTGGAGGGGAATTGGCGGGTGCATCCCTGATTTTTTACGAGACTCGTCTGACCAGCGTTGAGTCCAGCCTTGTCAGTGATTCAACTCCACCTGGCGGACAATAATTCGGGATACAGCCTGCGCGAAGGGGTTCATCCCCGATTAGGGGTGGGAACAGTCTGGCGGAGAGTCAGTGCGAGCGGCGGTTGAATTTGTTTGCCGACTTTTGCGAGAGTGCGAGGGCAGGCAACAGGCCGGCACGTACGGTGGTTTGATGGGATAGGCGGGACGTGGTCTGGCTGGACACTTTCGATTAGGCACCTGTTACGAATATCGACACCCGGTCGATGAGGCACGGCAAGGTTTAGGGGGGGCGTTGGGGGGGGGGGGCCCCCCCCCCAACGGGGGGGGCCAAATGCCCCCCCCCCCCAAA
>JAPPKG010000301.1:0-5574 GCA_026914085.1 Caldilineaceae bacterium
ATCAACATCGCCAGCATGTACGGGGTCGTCGCCAGCTACCCGGAGGCGTACACCGATTTCGGCGCCAACAGCCCGCCCAACTATCACGGTCTGAAGGGCGGTCTTATCCACCTGACCCGCCATCTGGCGGTCTACTGGGCGCAGGATGGGGTACGCGTGAACGCGATCAGCCCGGGGCCCTTCCCGTCGCCCAAGGTGCGGGAAGGGGAGCCGGAGTTCGTTGCCAGGCTGGCCGAGCGGGTGCCGATGAAACGGATGGGTGAGCCGGAAGAGCTGAAAGGGCTGGTGGTCCTGCTGGCGAGCGAGGGCAGCAGCTACATTACCGGACAGAATATTCTGGTCGACGGAGGCTGGACCGCGTGGTAGAAGGTCAGTGATCAGTGGTTAGTGGCCTGAACTGGCCGTTTGCCGGGGAAAAATGACAAGAAAAGGAGTATGAGGATATCTGATGACTGAAATCGGACGGGCGAAAGAACTGCTGGATACGCCGACACTGTGGGTGGATCTGGATATACTGGAGCGCAACATTGCGTTGCTGATGGACAATTTCAATGACGCCGGCGTGAACTGGCGGCCGCACACGAAGGGGATCAAAATCCCGGCGATCGCGCATAAGATGATCGATGCCGGCGCGCTCGGCGTTACCTGCGCGAAGCCGGGCGAGGCCGAAGTGATGGTGGCCGCCGGCGTACGCGACATTCTGATCGCCAATCAGGTGGTGGGCGCGCAGAAATACGCCCGCATTGCCGCGCTGCAACGCCACGCGAGTGTGAAGATCGCGGTGGACAACACGGCAACGCTGGATGAGCTCGGCGCGGCCGCCCAGGCGATCGGCGTCGAAATCCCGGTCGTCGTCGAGCTCAATGTGGGCATGAACCGGGCCGGCGTCGAGCCCGGCTCCACGGCTGTGGCGCTGGCCGGCGCGGTCCACGAGCAGGACGGGCTGCGCCTCGCCGGGATGATGGCCTGGGAGGGACATACGCTGGACATCCAGGATGACGATGCGCGCGCTAGTGCGATCCAGCAGTGCATCGGTCAACTGGCAGCCTCGGTACAGGCCGGCCGCGACGCGGGCCTGCCGGTCGAGATCGTCAGCTGCGGCGGCAGCGGCACGATGGATGTAACGATGCACCAGCCGGAGGTGACCGAGATCCAGGCCGGCGGCGCTATCTTCGGCGATGCCACCTACCAGATGTGGGGCGTGCCGACCGACCCGGCGCTCTTCGGCCAGGCCGTGGTCACCAGCCGGCCCGCGCCCGACCGCATCATCACCGACGCCGGCTTCAAGACGCTGCCCGGCATGGAACGGCAGCCCAAAGCCGTCAGCCTGGACAACGTCGTCAACATCTCCGCCTCGGCCGAGCACGGCGTGATCACGCTCTCCGAGCCGAACACGAGCGTGCAGGTGGGCGACGTGCTCGACTTCATCGTCGGCTACGGCGACGCGACCGTCTTCCTGCACGATGCGATGTACGGCGTGCGCGACGGCATCGTCGAGACGATGTGGCCAATCAGCGGACGGGGGAAGCTGCGATAGCAGATCGACAAGAAATGCAGTATCGAAGATCGCCCAGGACAACAAGAACACGATGAGATCAGCAGAAGAGATTCTCACGATTCTGGACCGCACGAAACCTGAGCTTGAACGGCGCTTCGGGGTACGCCGAATCGGTCTCTACGGATCGTATGCTTACGGCACACAAACCGAAAACAGCGATATTGACTTGATCGTGGAACTGAAGGAGCCGAGATTCGACGCCTTGGCTGGGCTCTACATCCATATGGAGCAGGTCCTGGGGAACGAGGTGGATATCCGCCGCCTCAGCAAGAAAATCGACACGCCTTTTATACGTCGAATCGAACGAGAAGCGTTGTTCGTATGAATGACGCCGTCCGTAACGGCTGAAGGGCGCACCGCCGGAAAACCGGACAAGAGAGGGGACAGCCATGAACATCGATGTCGTCGAACTTGCCAGTGAACTGATCGCAATGCCTTCGGAGACGCCGACCAGCAACCGGGCGATCTCCGATTTCCTGCGCGGGGTGCTGGAGGAGGGCGGCTTCGACGTCGAGGAGGTCACCTATATCGACCCGTCCGGTGAGGAAAAGGTCAGCCTGGTAGGGAAGAAGGGCACAGGGGCTGGGGGGCTGGGCCTGTTCAGCCATTCGGACACGGTGCCGGGGGACGCCGGCTGGGAACCGTTCACGCCGGCGCTGGAAAATGGGCGCCTGGTGGGACGCGGCTCGGCCGATATGAAGGGTCCCCTGGCCGCGTCGATTGTCGCGGCCTGCCGCTTCAACGACGATGACCTGAAGCAGCCGCTCTTTCTCACCGTCACCGCGGATGAGGAGGGGGGACACATCGGCGCGCACGATATCGTTATCCGTTCGCAGACGTTGACGAGCGGCTGGCCCCAGTACTGCATCGTCTGTGAGCCGACGGAGCTGCAGCCGGTCTACGCGCACAAGGGGGGAGCCGGCATCACGGTCACGGCGCGGGGGGTCGCCGCGCACACGAGCACCGACAGGGGCGAGTCGGCCAACTTCAAAGTCGCCCCCTTTCTCGCCGAAATGGCCGACCTTGTACCGGTTTTCCGCAGCGAGAAACGCTTCCAGAACCCGCTTTTCGACCCGCCCACGAACGGCTTCAACATGGTGATCAGCGACGGCGACACCGCCCTCAACGTGAGCGCGGCGCGGACCGTAGTCCAACTGGGCATCCGCGCGATGCCGGACGCCTCCTTTGAGGAGGCGGTGCAGATGGTTGTGGGGCGGGCGGAAGCGCACGGCCTGGAGGTGGAGCACTGGAGCATCGGCCCCTTCTTCGCCTCTGCAGACGGCCCGCTGGCGCAGGCGGCCTGTCGCGCGACCGGCGCGGCGAAGGCGGTCACCGTGCCCTACGGCACCGAGGCCGAGTGCTATCAGGGGTATGCGGATGCGCTGGTGCTCGGGCCCGGCAACATCGCGCAGGCCCATACGGTAGGCGAGTGGATCGCGGTCGATCAGTTGCAGGAAGCGGTGGAGGTGTACACGCGGCTGATCGAGGACCTCTGCGGGTAGCGATCAGCAGGCGAGCGGCCGGCCACCCTGACTGCGGTGGCCGTGCGGACCTTCACGAAAGAAGACCTGATGGGAAAGGGCAATGGTATGGAGATCGACGTTGTCGAACTTACCAGTGAACTGATCGCAATGCCCTCGGAGACGCAGACGAGTAACCGGGCGATCTCCGATTTCCTGCGCGGGGTGCTGGAGGCGGGCGGCTTCGCCGTCGAGGAGCTG
Source organism: Caldilineaceae bacterium (assembly GCA_026914085.1). GTDB lineage: Bacteria > Chloroflexota > Anaerolineae > Caldilineales > Caldilineaceae > Bin5. The sequence goes on from JAPPKG010000301.1 coordinate 3,280, forward strand.
GCCTACATCGACCATTTCGACGTGGAGAAGGTCAGCCTGGTCGCGAAAAAGGGCGCGGGGGCGGGCGGGCTGGGCCTGTTCAGCCATTCGGACACGGTGCCGGGCGACGCCGGCTGGGATCCCTTCACACCGGCGCTGGAAGATGGGCGCCTGGTGGGTCGCGGCTCGGCCGACATGAAAGGGCCTTTGGCGGCGTCGATTGTTGCGGGCTGCCGCTTCGACGCCGAGGACCTGGAACGGCCGCTGGTGATCGCCGTCACCGCAGATGAGGAGCGGGGCCACACCGGCGCGCACGACATCGTCATCCGCTCACAGACATTGACGAGCGGCTGGCCCCAATACTGCATTGTCTGCGAGCCATCGCAGCTGCAACCCGTCTATGCGCACAAGGGCGGCGGCAGCATCATCGTCACCGCGCACGGGGTGGCCGCGCACACCAGCACCGACAAGGGTGAATCGGCCAACTTCAAGATCGCCCCGTTCCTGGCGGAGATGGCGGAGCTGGCGCAGACCTTCCGCACGGATAAACGCTTCCAGAACCCGCTCTTCGACCCGCCCACCAACGGCTTCAACCTGGTGATCAACGACGGCGGCACGGCATCGAACGTGACCGCAGCGCGAACGGTCGCCACCCTCAAACTGCGCGCCATGCCCGACGCCTGCTTCGAGGAGGCGATGCAGATGGTCGTGAAGCGGGCGGAAGCGCACGGCCTGGACGTGTCTCACAGCGGCGGCGGCGCGTTTTTTGCCGATGCGGACGGCCCGCTGGCGCATGCGGCCTGCCGCGCAACCGGCGCGCCGCGCGCGGTCACCGTTCCCTACGGCACCGAAGCCACGTGCTATCAGAACTATATGGACGCGCTGGTGCTCGGCCCCGGCAACATCGACCAGGCCCACACCGTCGGCGAGTGGATCGCGGTCGAGCAGCTGCATGAGGCGGTGGAGGTGTATACGCGGCTGATTGGGGATTTGTGCGGGTAGCGAGTGGTAGTTGTTTTCCTCCGCTCTTGCGGCGGACTATGGCGACGCAAGAAACAGCAACATGAACCCGCAGGTATCGGTATCGAAGAAAGTACTGACCAACTTCTGTCTGGATCACGGTATCAGACGGCTGGCCATCTAGGGATCAACTTTGCGCGACGACTTCGGACCCGACAGCGATATCGATCTGCTCGTCGAGTTTGAGCCGGACCTTATCCCCGGGCTGTTGGGCATCGCCAGCAGGAAATTGTCACTGTCTGAACTCTTCGCGGGGCGCAAAGTCAATCTGCGAACAGCCGAGGAGCTGAGTTCATACTTCCGGCAAGAGATTCTGGACAAAGCCGAAGTTCCATGTGCGAGGGCATGACGAAATCTGTCTGCGTCACATGCTCGAAGCCGCGTCCTAACTAACCACCCTCACCTCTTTTGAATCCCGCATATGTCCATGCGCCTCACCCCAAGGCGCGACCGGCACCGAAGGCGCAGTCTCCGCGCCGTAGAGCACGGTACCTGAGTGCTATCAGCGGTACATGGACGCGCTTGTACTTGACCCCGGAAACATCGACTAGGCCCAAACTGCCGGCGAGTCGATTGCGGTCGATTAGTTGCACGAGACGGTAGATGTGCACACACGGCCGATTGGGTTTTTGTACGCCTGAGGTGATGGTTCGGGTCGTTCCAGTTTGTAGTACATTTTCCTTCACTTGGTACTGCTCGATCACCTGAATGCCCACGCGGGCCAGCGCGCCGCCAGTGGCAGCGTCATAGGTGCCTTCCAATCTCTTCTCGAATGTACCCAATCACTTTTTCTAGATTTGCCGCGGTCATGTTCTTGCGTCTACACTCTTGCAATCCAATTAATGGTACTATATACTAGAGTCTACAAATTCCTTATCATTGACATAAAATCCGCATGGGAATAGGCCGCGATGACACACTAATGCAATGCAGGTGTGGTATATTTTACGCACGCCACAATCTCACGGGCCTTTCAGGCAATTCCCAAAGAAGGAAGGTTAGACAACAGCACTCGCGAGGGGCCAGTGAAAATTATCTCATGACTAAGTTTGGTAGAGTATGGCAAGGTGTGGAGATTTCACACTAATACCACTGCCTAAATCTTCCCAAGAGTTTCTACTGAACCCATCGCAAAGTCTGCACAACAATACCTCTATAGACTGCTTCAGTTGTAGACATAAGCATATAGGTGTCGAGTAAATGGCCTCTAGGGAAAGGGTCGGACTATGTCTTGGGATATTGCTGCCGAAAGAGACAGGCTTGATGACTGGGAAGAACGCTTGCGCGAGGAAATAG
>JAPPKG010000057.1:0-5569 GCA_026914085.1 Caldilineaceae bacterium
TCTTGCTGCGAGGGCGGTGTACCTGGGCTACGGCTTGCCAGGCATCGTCATCGCGCTCAGCCTGGTCTTTTTCGGGGCGAATTTCGCGCCGTGGCTTTACCAGACGTTGTGGATGCTGGTGTTCGCCTATGTCGTCCGCTTCTTGCCACAGGCGATGGGGGCGATGCAGATAAGCCTGCTGCAGATGAATCCCCGCCTGGAAGAAGCAGGCCACAGCTTGGGCTTGGGTAACCGCGCCGTATTCAGGAGAATAACTGCGCCCATCGTGCGGCCAGGGGTCCTGGCAGGGATGGCTCTTGTTTTTCTGACGACTGTGAAGGAGTTGCCGGCAACGTTGCTCTTGAGTCCGACAGGGTTTTCGACACTGGCAACGCAGATATGGTCAGCCACGGACGAAGCTTTTTTCACGCGGGCTGCCGCGCCTGCGCTCGTTCTGTTGGCGATGTCGGCATTCAGTATCTTTCTTGTGCTTATGCAGGAGGAAAGGGAGGTTGTAAGCGGGTAGTGTAGCTTACCTGCTTCTGGACACCTTCGACGCGAGCCGTGAATCGACCGGATCAGAAGCCACCAGGGCTTAAACTGCATGGCGTTTCCAAACAGTTTGGCACCTCTGATGCACCCGTATTGGCGGTCAACGAAGTTACCTTGACGGTCGACCGAGGAGAGTTCATCGCGCTTCTGGGCCCCTCAGGTTGTGGAAAAACAACAACACTGCGTCTCATTGCCGGGTTTGAACGTGTAGATGCCGGCACGATCGAGATTGACGGTTCTTTGGTGGCCGGCAGATCGGTCCACCTGCAACCCGAAAGACGCCGCGTTGGCATGGTTTTCCAGGAGTACGCGCTTTTCCCCCATGTCAGTGTATTGGCAAACATCGAATTTGGATTGCGTCGCATGAAGGCAGCAGACAAAAGCGCGCGTACACGGGAGGTCGTGGAACTTACGGGACTAGCAGGTTTGGAAGGACGAATGCCGCATGAACTGAGCGGGGGTCAGCAGCAGCGAGTCGCCCTGGCGAGGGCACTGGCCCCGAACCCGGCCCTGATCTTGCTGGACGAACCGTTCAGCAATCTGGACGCCGGTCTGCGCGCACGCGTGCGCGCCGAGGTAGGGGAAATTCTCCATGCAGCCAAGACTACTGCGATTTTCGTTACCCACGACCAGGAGGAAGCGCTGAGTCTTGTCGATCGGGTCGCGGTCATGCTGAACGGAAGCGTAAAACAGATGGCCTCTCCTCACGAGCTGTACACAAGCCCTGCCACCCGATCGGTTGCTGATTTCATCGGGGACGCGAATTTTCTTCCCGGAGTCGGGCGAGGGGACACAATCGAGTGTGAACTGGGGATACTGGCCGCAAGGAAGCAGATTCGAGGGCCCGTGGACATACTGCTTCGGCCTGAGAGTATCGAGCTCCTTGCCGCACAGCCCGGTCTGCCCGCGGCCCGGGTTAAGCGTTCACTTTTCTTCGGCCACGACCAGCTGATTACGGTGCAGCTCCCAACGGGAACTTTTCTCACGGCGCGCGTGGGGCCATCAGACGCGTATGTATCAGATTTGCCACTGCAGGTTGCCGTACGCTCTCCTGTGATTGCATATCCACGCAAGAACTGATGGCCCATTGCATTTCGGCCGGCCGTGAAAATAGCGCAACAGGCACCAAGTCGAGAGGCGACTGACAATGAGCGAAGGAATCATTCTGGAAGAAGCCCCGGACATCCATGAGCAGTTTCAGGTAACGTCGCCAGCTCTGATGGTGATATTTGGCGCTTCAGGTGACCTGGCTAACCGTAAGCTGTTGCCGGCAATCTACAGGCTTTCTCAACAGAGACTCTTGCCACCCAATTTCGTCATTCTTGGTTACGCGCGTTCACCCTTGAGCGATGACGAAATGCGCCAACGGGCGAGAACCAGCATGTTGGCAAATCCAGAAGTTGAGTTCCAGAGCGCGGATTGGGAGGCATTTGCCCCGCGTCTCTTTTACATATCAGGTGAGTATGACGACGCCGAAGGCTTTCAACGACTGTGTGAGCGCATCTCGATGCTGGAGGAGCAATGGAACATTGGCGGCAATCGACTCTTCTACCTGTCTACGCCGCCATCGGTCTACGAACCCATTATCACTTGTCTTGGCGCGGCCGGCCTTGTTGAGCCTGCCGGCAGGCAGAATTGGACACGTGTCGTAATTGAGAAGCCCTTTGGCAGCGATTTGCAGAGTGCTCACAAGCTCAACGATCATGTTTTGTCGGTCTTTCAGGAAGAACAGGTCTATCGCATCGATCACTATCTGGGCAAGGAGACTGTCCAGAATGTACTTGTATTTCGGTTTGCAAACGGGATTTTCGAGCCGATCTGGAACCGCAACTACGTTGATAATGTGCAAATCACGGTGGCGGAGAGCATAGGTGTTGAGGGTCGCGGGGGATATTACGAGAAGTCCGGTGCTTTGAGGGACATGATGCAGAATCATCTCCTTCAGTTAGTCTCCCTAACGGCGATGGAGCCGCCTATTGCCTTTGACGCCAAAGCCGTACGCGACCAGAAAGTCAATCTGCTTCAGGCAATCCGGCCACTCCAGCCAGAAGAAGTGCCTGAATTCGTAGTCCGCGCCCAGTATGGTGCTGGTACGGCAGCCACACGTCCGGTTCCTGCATATCTCGACGAGAACGGGGTTGCATCAGATTCCACAACGGAGACTTATGTTGCCTGGCGCCTTGAAATCGACAATTGGCGCTGGCAAGGTGTGCCCTTCTATTTGCGTACAGGCAAGGCTCTGCCGCGAAAGGCTTCCGAAATCTCTGTTACCTTCCGTCGAGCTCCTCATCTTCTGTTTGACTCCGCCGAAGGATTCGAAACCTCCGCGAGTCAGGCTGACCAGGGTTTCCGAGCAGCTCCTCAAGGGCTGCGATTGAACGGCGACAGCCTTAGTCGCAACGTCCTGACGATGCGCATCCAGCCGGATGAAGGGATTACACTCAAAGCACTGGCCAAACGGCCCGGACCATCGGTGAACCTTACGCCTGTCAATCTCGAGTTCACTTACGGCCACAGTTTCGGCGAACCGCCGGACGCGTATCAGCGCCTTCTCCTGGATGTTGTTCTGGGCGACTCCACCCTCTTCACCAGGCGAGATGAAGTGGAGCTGGCATGGCAGCGGATCACGCAAGTGTTGGATGGATGGCAGATGCAGGAAGAATTGAGGGCGAACGGGAGGACACCATTTCGCCTGCCGCACTACCCGGCGGGGACCTGGGGTCCCAAAGAGGCCGACACACTGCTGGAAAAGGAGGGGCAACACTGGGTTACCGAGTAGATGATCCACTGTAACAACCGCAGAAGCCGCGCAATATCCACGTACTTCACCACAGCTCTCTTTTGCAATGGCTTCAAGTGTCCGATGTCTAAACTGTGATCGGGAACAGAAAGCTGAACTCCTTCATGTACAGCAACCCGCCACTATCGGGCTAGAGGTGAAGCCGCTAACCACTCTGCTCTTGCACAACCAAATGAAGACCCTATAGTCTGGAATTATTGTAGCCAGATCAGCCGGATGCCATTCAATGGGAAAGATGTATCCTGCCTTAAGGAACACCGGCAGAAATGGTGACAAGATAGGGGCGTTGCTTGACAGTGCTACAGCCATTGCCCGGCGCTGCACGCAGCTCCGTACCAATAGGCACGATACATTGCTGCGACTCCAGTCTTCCAGTGCGTTTGGAATTCAGATACCAGTAACCGGATCTCAAAGTCGCTAAAGTTGTAGTAACGGGCAGGTTCCTCAAAAAAGGAGTGGAATGGCTGATACAGCATTTGAAACGCAGTCAAACGACCGAGGAAAAGCAAAAAGCAAAGACTTGGACAAGGAGCGGTGTCTCCGACTCGAAGCCGCCTATAGTCGGTCAGATTGTGTTATTGTCCAACCCAGTTGCTCCGAACTCGCTCTTGCCGCCTCCGGGATGATTGCGGCCGCCTCGTTGATTTGCATACAGGAGAGGGGCGCCTTCAATCTCGCTCTTGCAGGTGGTTCCACGCCGGGCCCGGTGTACGAACTCCTGGCTGAAGATCCCGATGTCGACTGGAAGCGAACACGAGTCTTCTGGAGTGACGAACGATGTGTTCCTCCAGAACATAACGACAGCAACTATCGCATGGCACTTGACACATTGCTGGATCGGCTGCCGCAGTCGCCAGGAATTGTGGCGAGAATGCCCGGTGAACTTCCGCCAGAACAGGCGGCAAGCGCCTACGAAAAGACTATACGAAGAGTCGTACCGGCTGACGAGTCAGGCATACCTCGTTTCGATCTGATCCTGCTGGGTATGGGAGACGATGGCCACACTGCAAGCCTTTTCCCCGGATCAGAGGCCCTGAAGGTAACCGATCGGCTTGTAACGGCAGACTATGTCAGCAGATTTAAGGCCTATCGTCTTACCTTTACCTACCCACTCCTCAATGCTGGTCGTCACCTGCTTATTTTGGTCAGCGGCGCCTCCAAGGCGAGCACCTTGAATGCAGTTCTGAAGGGCCCTCACCGGCCAAACGCACTTCCTGTTCAGGGCGTGCAGCCTGCGACGGGACGGTTGAGATGGCTCGTCGATGCTGATGCCGCCCAATGTATTCAGCAATAGAAAAGAGCACCATCCTTTCAGGAGCATTTCGCAGTGAAAATCGTTGGAAATATTTCGGTTCATCCTCCCCTCCCGCAGACTATCCACCGGCTGCAGGAGTTGGCGTACAATCTTTGGTGGACCTGGACTCCGGATGCCCAGATACTATATGAATCGATTGACAAAGAGTTGTGGGAGCGGGTCAATGAGAATCCTGTTAAGTTTCTGCGTACGGTGTCGCTGCAGCGTCTGCAGGAGGCTTCACGTGACCAAGACTACCTGCAGAGGTACAGTTCCGTGCTACAGCGGTACGACGCCTACATGGAGGACGGCGCCGACACCTGGTTTAAGCGCAACTATCCTGGCAGACAGAACGAGCTGATCGCCTACTTCAGTGCGGAGTTTGGATTGCACGAAGCGCTGCCCATCTACAGCGGAGGCCTTGGGATCCTCAGTGGCGATCACTGTAAAGAGGCGAGCGACATGGGCTTGCCTCTCGTCGGTGTAGGCTTCCTCTACCCGCAAGGCTATTTCACTCAACAGATAAACGCCAAGGGGGGCCAGGAGGCGATTTACGAGAAATTTGACTTCTCTGAAGTGCCTGCAACTCAGGCAGTGGATACGGAGGGCAATCCGGTTGTCGTCCACGTCGATCTCCCCGGCCGGACGGTCTATGCCAAAGTGTGGAAGATACAGGTCGGTAGAGTGACTCTATATCTGATGGATACGGATGTGGAGCAGAACGCTAACCAGGACAGAGAACTCAGTGCAAGGCTCTACGGCGGCGATCGCGAGATGCGTATCAGCCAGGAATACGTGCTGGGCATTGCAGGTGTTCGCACATTAAGAGCCCTCGGCTACCAACCGACTATCTGGCACATGAACGAAGGGCACAGCGCGTTCCTCAGCTTGGAACGTATTCGTGAGCTGGTGCAAGGGGGAATGGAGTTCGATGCAGCGGCGGA
>JAPPKG010000380.1:0-5548 GCA_026914085.1 Caldilineaceae bacterium
CTTCAGGGTCGAAAGCGGACTGGGCATGGGTCCGTTGCTGCCTGAGGAATGGGATTGTTCACCCCAAAATTGGGATGCACGCAAGGGATTGGTGCGGTTGACAGGCAGGCGTTTTGGGGAGTAGAATTGCGGGGACAATTGAATCGGTTTCCGATTGGGTGCGCCAAATGCCCGGATGCGCGGCGCACAATGGGGGAAGACCGGTGACGTTCAGATGAACCAGTCCGGCGCTGTCCCGCAACGGTAGGGTGAAGAAGGATTCACCGAGCCCGATAACCCGCCCTTTCGGATGCTCAGTCGAGCGGACCTGCAGCGCGGCGGCAGGTCGGTTTGGACACCACCTTCGTGGATTGAGGGGGATGAGCGGCAAGGTCAGTTTGTACGCCATCCGCCATTTGGCGGATTTTCTTTTCCAGGCGATCCACTCTTCGAGTGGATCGCCTTTTTTTGGGGGAGTGTTCGGGGTGAATGGTAGGCGTCTGGCTTTTTCTGAAGGGAGCGGGCGACGGAGGGGGCTGGCGGTGCTGACGGCGGTGGTGGTGGACGCGCTGTTGGGGGATCCGCCGTCGCGTTTTCATCCGGTGGCGTGGATGGGGAGCTGGATAGGTGTGCTGCGGAGGCGGGCGCCGCGGCGCGGGCCGCTGGCGGAACTGTTGTACGGGGCGGCGGGTATGGGAGCCAGCGTGACAGCGCTTTGGCTGGTGGGGAGGTGGGTGGCGGGTCTCTTGCAGCGCTGGCGATTGGGGTGGCTGGTGGAGGGCGCGGTCTTGTCGCAGCTGATTGCCTGGCGGGGTCTGATGAGAGCGGGGGCGGAGGTGGCAGGTGCGCTTGAACGGGGGGATCTGGGCGAGGCGCGAAGGCAGTTGGGCTGGCATCTGGTAAGCCGGGACGTGTCGGCGTTGGACGGGGGCCTGGTGGCGGCGGGGACGATTGAGTCGCTGGCGGAGAACAGTTCGGACAGTGTGATTGCGCCGTTGTTCTGGTATGGGATTGGGGGACTGCCGGCGGCTCTGGCTTATCGATTCCTGAATACAGCGGATGCGGTGCTGGGGTACCGGGATGCTGAGCGGGAGTGGCTGGGGAAAAGTGCGGCGCGGGGGGACGATTTGGTCAATCTGGCGCCGGCGCGTTTGACGGCGCTGCTGATCGTTGGCGGGGCCGGTATTGGGGGCGGGAACAGCGGCAGCGCGTGGCGGATCTGGCGGCGGGATGGGGGCAAGACGGCGAGCCCGAATGCGGGGCAGGTGATGAGCGCGGCGGCGGGTGCGCTGGAGGTGGAGTTGGTGAAGGTCGGGCATTACCGGATTGGGGAGGGGTTGCGGAAGCCGGGTGCGGGTGATATCAGGCGGGCGGGGCGACTGCTTTCGATTTGTGTTTTTCTGGGGATAGGGGTCGGCGCGGCGGCGGCCCTCTTTTTTCCGGGACGGAATAAGGTGGGTAGGGCGGCAGAGGGGTAGAGCGGGAAAGGTCGTTGAGAGGAGGTGCAGGGTGGTTGAGGAGAGTGTTCCCAACATGAGGCACTATGGGCGGCAACTGTTGATCTGTAATCACGGTGACTGCGCGCCTGCGGAAGAGGCGGAGCGACTTCACCGGCTGGCATTGGCGCGGAACCGGCAGCAGGGGCTGAACAAGCTGCGCAATCCGCATCGGATCAAGTGCACGCTGGCGGACTGCCTGGGGGTGTGCCAGGGCGGTCCGATCGCGGTGGTTTATCCGGACGGGACCTGGTATCACGGGGTTGACGAGGCGGGGCTGGAACGCATTTACAGGGAGCATCTGATCGGGGGAAGGCCGGTTGAGGCGTTGATCTTTCACCGGCATTATCCGGAGGGGGAGGAGCCGGCCTATGCGCCGGATGTGCGAGGGGATGAAGCTCTGGATCCGGTGGCGTGGGGGCCGCTGAGGGAGGAGGCGGAGCCGGAGACGGACCGTGAGGCGGTTGAACGCGAGGAGGAAGCTGCGGCGCAGCTGCGGCGGATGGCGGCGCGGCGCGCCCGCAAGAAGAAGGGGCTTGGACGATGCGATCGGGGCGACGCACGGGCGGGGAACGCAGTTGGTTGGTATCTGCGGAGGATATCAGATGGCGGGGGAGCGGCTCTCGGACCCGCTGGGGATGGAGGGGGAGCCGGGCTGGCAGGCGGCGGGGTTGGGTCTGCTGCCGGTTGCGACTGAGTTCATGGCGCAGAAGGAGACGCACCAGGCGCTCATGCGGCTAGATGACGGCGAGGCGGTGCGCGGGTATGAGATTCACACGGGGGATTCGCGCGTGCGGGAAGGGGCGGAGCGATTCGGCGTGATCGTTGAGCGGAGCGGAGCTGCGGTACGCGTGCCTGACGGCGCCAGGTCGGAGGACGGGAGCGTTTGGGGGTCGTATCTGCACGGGCTGTTTGAGAACGATGGTTTTCGGCACCGCTGGCTGCGGGGGCTGGGCTGGTCCGGGCCCGTGGTCGCGACGACGGCGTTGCAGGAGCGGGAGTATGACCGGCTTGCCGATGCGGTCGAGGAGGCTGTGGACTGGGGAGCGGTGGAGGCGTTGATGGTATAGGCCAGCGCTTTACAGGTGACTTTCGGGAGAATATCACTCCCCCGTTCTCAGTGCGGCGGGGGAGTTTTCGCGTTTTCGCCGTTCAGATGCGGCGGGCGCACCATTGGATGCCGCGGAGGATTGTTTTGCGGAAGTTGGGATCGGTGTAAGTGAGGTTGTCGTGGCCGGACTGGAAGCAGAAGACGCGGGCGTTTCGGAACTTTCGGGTCCAGCCGAGGACGTTCATGCTGCGGGGGTGGTCGGTGGTGAGGAGGAGGTGGCTGTCGTCACCGGCGCTGGCCATGGAGTAGGTCTCGTCGACCATTTGCCATGGTTGGATGCCGTGGGTGATGGGGTGGGTGGGGTCGGCGATGTGGACGGAGAGCTCCTGTTCGTGGTCGTAGCCGAAGCTGCGATCGGAGATGCCGACGAGTTCGGACCAGAAGGGCCACTGTTCGTAGGCGAGGATGGCGTGGTGGAGGAGGAAGATGCCCTGGCCGCTTTGGCCGAGTTTTTCGAGGACGGGGCGGGTGCGCTCTTCGGGGAGGCCGCGGGGCATGTTGTAGAAGAGGAAGACGTCGTAGGTGTCGAGAACGTTGCCGACGTCGGCGGCCCAGTTGGCTTCGAGCTGGATGTAGCTGTCGACCTGGGGCATGTCGCGGAAGACGGCGTGGAAGCCGGGTACGTCGAAGAAGTGACCGCCGGTGATGACGGCGGTTTTGATGGTGTCATTGTCGGACTGATGGGTGCTCATCGTTTGATTTTCCCTTTTTCACCAGGTGAATACTGTTCCGAGGAGGTCGTTGGGCCGATCGCGGAGGGTGTCGTAGATGCGTTTGGCCTCTTCGGCGGGGACTACGTCCTGCATGATTGATGCGAGGTCGATCTGGCCGCGGCTGTGGAGGCGGGCGAGGTTTTCGAGGTCGTCGACGTAGAAGTGGCTGTTTTGTTTGAGGGTCAGGAGGCGACGCTGGGCCATGTTGAAAGGGTAGGATACACGGTCGCGTCCGGCGATGAGGAGGACGCGTCCGCCCATTTTCATGGCGAGGATGAGCTGTTCTTCCATGCCGGGGACGCCGGCGAAGTCGAGGACGGCGTCGTAGGATGCGTCGGCGATTTGGGCAGCCCAGCGGTCGCCCTCGACGTTGAGGGCTTTTTCGGCGGCGCCGATCTGACGGGCTATGTCGAGGCGGCGGTCGTCGACGTCGCAGATGGTGACGCGTGCGCCCTGGAGGGCGGCGAACTGGGCGGCGGCCTGGCCGATGCAGCCGGCGCCGACGACGAGGAGTTTTTCGCCGATCTGCGGGGCGGCGTTGCGGACGGTGTTGAGGGCGACGGCTACCATGCCGTAGATGGCGGCTTGGCGACGGTCGACATCGTCGGGAAGTTTGATGAGGAGATCGTCTTCGGCGACGACGATGTATTCGATATGGGCGCCGGTGCTTGCGCCGATGAAGACGTGGTCGCCGGTTTGGAGAAGTTGGGTGTCGGGGCCGGTTTCTATGACGCGGCCGACGGTCTGATAGCCGTATGGCATTGGCAGGAGATGGTCGCCAGGGGCGTAGTTGCCCCTGTGGAGCTGGTTGCGTTCGGTGCCGTTGGTGATGCCGGAGTAGAGGGTCTTTATTTTGATCTGGTTGGTGTGGGGCGGGTCGGGATCGGGCCAGTCGGTGACGAGGACTTTTTCGCGGATGTTGTCGTGTCGGTTTCTGAGTACGATGGCTCTCACGAGTAATTCATCCTATTGGGAGGTTGCGGGGAGTCCGCGAAAAGCACTGATTTATCCGCGAAGGGACGCGAAGGGGCGCGAAGAAAACCTTTTCTGATCCGCGAATTAGAGCGAGGGGCACGTAGCTTGATTCGCGGAGGACGGTCTTAGCTTGGCGGTGGCTGCGCGGTTGATATGTAGATCGGCTGTTCATGTGGTGCAATGTAAGGGTCAGGTGGGGTCAGGATGCCATATATTGGAGAAGGGTGCAATGCGGGAGTGGAGGGCTTTTGATGGCTATGCGAAAGGGTAGTTTGTGGAGGGATAGTTTTGCGGTGGCGATAGAGCGGGGGGCGTTGTGTGAGGCGATCGGGGTGCTGGATGGGGAGAAGACGGCTCATGCTGGGACGCCGAGGCAGGCGGTGAAGCTGGAGGCGGTGAAGGTGATGTGCGGGCATTTTGGGGAGGGGAGCGCTGCGTTGTATGAGGCTGGGATGTCGTTTGCCAATTCGGAGAGCGAGGGAGCGCAGGAGGTGGGGCTTGTGCTGCTGGGGCAGTTGTTCGAGCACAATCTGGCGGAGGTGACGGGTGTGATTCTCAGGCTGGCGGATAGCGAGAATTGGGAGGTGCGGGAGTGGGCGGCGAGTGCGTTGAGGCGGGTGATCAGCGAGAATTTCGAGGCGATTTATCCGACAGTGCGGGAGTGGGTCGGGCACAGTTCGCCGAATGTGCGGCGGGCGGCGGCGGTGGCGAGCGCGTGGGCGGCGGGGGACTGTACGGAGGCGGAGTGCCGGTTGATGCTGGAGGCGTTGACGCCGCTGCTGGAGGACGATGATGCGTACGTGCGGAAGAATATGGGGGCGTTTGCGATTGGGGACAGCTTTCTGAAGGCGCAGCCGGCGCTGGTAGCAGGGTGGCTGGGGAAGGCGAGCAGTCATCCGCGGGCGCAGTGGAATGTGGCGATGGCGCTGTCGGCGGCGGAGGCGGCGAAGCATGTGGCGCTGTTGTCAGGGTTGCTGAGGAAGGTGGCAGCGGACGAGCGGAGTGTGGTGCGCAGGGCGGTGTACAGGGCGGTGTTGAATCTCTGGAAGCGTGTGCCGGAGGAGATCAGTTCGTTGGTGGAGGGGTGGAAGGATGATCCTGAGCGACGGCATGTTTATGATCGTGTGAGGGAGAAGTTGGGGGAGGGTGGTGGTTAGGTCTGGGTATGGTGGTTGAACGGATCCTGCGATCCGCGAACGGAACAGGAGGACACCCTTTATCCGCGAAGGGACGCGAAGGGGCGCGAAGAACACCTTTTTTGTCCAGGATAGGCC
>JAPPKG010000488.1:0-5540 GCA_026914085.1 Caldilineaceae bacterium
CCCCCCCCCCAACGCCCCCCCTAAACCATGCCGTGCCTCATCGACCGGGTGCCGATATTCGTAACAGGTGCCTAATCCAGCGTGTCTGGCCCCACCGCGTCCCGCCAGCCCCACCAGATCCCCTTACGTGCCCGCCAAGTGCCTGCCCTCGCACATGCCCCAACTCACGGACTCCACCGCACGACCAAAACTGGCGCCTGCCCTGCGTCTTCCCATAAGCCGCCAGCCTATTCCCGCCCCAAATTTGGCACGACCTTTCGCATGCTATCGGCGGCGACGAACCCGATGCAATGCCGCGATCAATGCTGTGGCAAAGGAAAATTCGTCCCAAAGGGCAAACGCAGTTCAATCTCTTCCTGGCGAAGTGACGAAATGCCTGCCATGGCGAGGGCACGCCTTCTTCCTCACGAAGGAGTCGCAGGGCCCATCCATTTGAAACTAAAGGAAAAAATAGCTGCAAGCGCGAACGCTCAGAGCTTGCGTACCACGTCACCCGCCCTGATCGGTCCGGGTTGGACCACCTTCGCATACATTCCGCGCAGCCGCATCTCCTTGCCTTCCGGAGTGCTGACGAACTTCACCGCGTCAACGCCGAACCGGTCCGCAAACTTCTTGCAACCGGTATGGTCGATGGGCGTCACTTCGATCACCGCTCCACCCAATTCCAGGCGCGTACCAACGGGCAGATTCGTCTCGCTCAATTCAAGATCGATGTAGAGCTGATCGCCAAATAACTCCCAGCGGCCCTCATCCTGTGCCAGCAGCCCCGCAACACGCGAATTCATAATAGTTAGCTGCCGTTCCGGTTCAAGGGGAGCATCCGGAGTGCGCGTACTCCAGTTGTCGCCGGCAAGCCCCTCGGCCACCGTGAGTTCGCCGGCTTCGATCACTTCCCGCTCCCCCGATTGGGGCCGTCTCACGATCAGGGCCAGCTTGCCCTCTTCCTTGGGTGAATCCCTGATCTCCTCCAGATTCTGTTCCAGTTCCGCCATCTCCAGGTGTGTTACCGTTGACATCGATCTACTCCTCTTCTGTTCCCAGCGGGTCAGCCCGTGGACTCTCGCTCAGTGGAAGCTGTGGATTCCGTTCCAACCTCTTGCCAGCCAGCTCTAAAACCTGCAAGCCAGCCGCGTATCGCCTCTTCGTCAGGCAAATCGCGCCTGCGCTGTATGTAAAGCATTCCTGTGAGAAGTAAAGGCAGCAGCACGGGAATCAGGTAGGGCAGCGCATCTCGAGCCGTGCTTTCCGGTGTCCCGCGCAAGACCCCCGCGACCAGGAACGCCAGTGGAATCACGGCGCTCAGCACCATCCAGGCGGCGGCATAAATGCGCCCGACAGGATGCCACTGGAAGTGACCCACCAGACGGCAGTTCTCACCTTCTTCCTGGACAACTGCGTAAAAGTACGTCGCGAAAATACCCTTGACGGCGGACTTTCTCGGAAGACGTCTGATCTTCACCGCTCGTTCCGCTACACGCCCGCTGACTTCCTCGCTGGAGCTCAGTTCATACTCTAGGCGCCGCACCGCGTCATCCGCGTCTCCATTAAGGGAAAGCGTGACCCGTCTACGGCTGGGCGACCACAGGAAAGAGACTACCGACTTCCGCTCCGTCATGACCGTGCGTACCTGAACTCTCATCCCGCAAACTGGCGCTAACGGGGTAGATGCTTCTCCCCCTATTCCGGACTTCGACTGGTAGTGCCCCCTTCACTTCGTGCTGGCTAGACCGGATGCAACCCCGGGAATCCCAGTCCCGTCGCCTCATCCCATCCGCACATCAGATTCAGGCTCTGAAGGGCGCTGCCCGCCGCACCCTTGACCAGATTGTCAATGGCGCAAAGCGCCACCACACGCTCCGTCCGTTCATCCAGTTCGAACCCAACGTCCGCGTAGTTGCTACCGCTTAAAATCTTCGGCTCCGGGTAACGGTAGATGCCGGTCTTCTCCTTAACGATGCGCACAAACGGCTCGTCCCGGTACGTTTGACGGTACGCCCGCCACAGGTCGCGCTCACTTACACCCTTCTTGACGAACACGTGCGCCGTAGCCAGCACTCCCCGAACATTGTCCACCGCAGTCGCACTCATGTGGGCGGCTACAGCGCCGTAGTCATCAGCCTCGGACAGTGCCAGACCCTGCAGAATCTCTGCCGTATGTCGGTGACCTGTAGGCGCGAAACTGCGCATCGCCCTCGCCCGCTCCGGGTGGTGAGTCGCGTCACCAGAGCGATTGCCTCCCTCACTGCTACCAACCTTCACCTCGCAGATCAAGTCTCGCTTCGGGTCGGCCAGCCCCGCCGCAAAGAGCGGCCACACCGCCAGCACACTCGCGGTCGCATTGCACCCGACCCCGCTCACATAGCGGGCGCCGCAAATCCGCTGACGGAACAACTCCGGCAAACCATAGACGAATCTCCCGAGCCAGTCAGGTCTGCTATGCTCCTTGCCATACCAATCCACGTAGGCCTGCGCATCCGCCAAACGAAAGTCGGCGCTCAGATCGATAATGCGGTCCGCCAGCCCTGCAAACTCTTCTATCCGCCCCATCGCCCCGCCGTGAGGAAGTCCCAGCACCAGCACGTCGCAAGGCGCCAGCTCCGCTGCACTGACAAACTTCAGCCTCGTTCTCCCGCGCAAGTTTGGATGCGTGAAATGGACGAACGATCCCGCGTTTCGTTCGCTCGTTACCTGGGCCACCTCGACATGAGGATGGTCCAGCAGCAGACGCAGCAGCTCGCCGCCAGCATAGCCGCTGGCGCCAAGGATAGATACTGAATACTTCGACTCTGAACTGGTATCCACTACCATCGTCCCGTTCACGCTCTACCTATTGACAACCCTACTGCCCCGGCGTCAACTGTTTGCCGCTTCCCAGCCATCGGCCCCCACCTGCAAAACAAAATCTGCGATCCGGCCCGGAATATTCACGCCGGTCGGCTGCACACTGTTGCGAAACTCCATCGTGTAGTTGACTTCGTTCACGAGCAGCCCCCGTTCCGGGTCTTCGAGCACGTCGATTGCCACACAACCGCCGCCAACGGCCTTGGCTGCCCGTACGCAGATGTCGTTCAGCTCCGCTGTCACAGGACAGACCGACGCTTGCCCGCCGCGCGCCGTGTTCGTAATCCAGTGAGCCGAATCCCGGTAGATCGCGCAGATCGTCTCGCTGCCGACCGTGAACGCGCGGATATCGCGCCCCGGCTTCTCGATGTATTCCTGAACGTAGAAAATGCTGTGATGGTACGTACCCAGCACCTCCTTGTGCTCCAGAACAGTCTCCGCCGCCTCGCGGTCGTTTATCTTGCTCAATAGCCGCCCCCACGAGCCGATCGAAGGCTTCATCACAACCGGATACCCCAGCTCCTCCATAGCCTCCAGTGCGCTCTCGGCCGTGAAGGCCACCTTCGTGCGCGGTGATGGAATGCCGGCCGCCGTCAGCGCGCTCGTCGTCTGCAGCTTGTCACCGCACACGTCCGCCACCTGCACTGAATTGACCGTCGGAATGCCGCGATCATTGAGTATCCGCAGGCTGACCAGCGCCCGCCCATGATGGATGCAGCGCTCGACGATCACATCGTAGTCTTCGTAACACGTTGAATCCGACCCGCCGGAAATGTCAAAGATCAGTTTGCGGTCGTCAAGCAGATCGAATTCGGCGCCCCTCTGTGTAAACTCCTCGAACAGCAGCTTCTCCTCGGCGCGCACGCGGCTGTAAAGGATGCCAACTCGCATCGGTCCTATTCCCCCCAGTCCTCATCTTCTTCCGGTGCCATGTCCAGCGCCACGGGGTCGAGACCGATAACCTCCAGGTCCACGCCGCACTCGCCGCACTGGACGATTTCGTTCTCCATCACGTCGTTGAGTTCGACCTCGCCGAAGCACTCCGGACATTCGGCCACTGCGGTAACGGTTTGAACTGCCATGCTACTTCTCCTGATCTGTTTTTGATTCCTCTGACTGAAATAAATTCCAACTCATGACTGCTTACCAGGGCGCCGAAACGGCCTTCTCGCCGGCCGCATACTCTGCGATTCGCCTGCGTGTGCCGGGAGAAGTGCCCTCAGGCAGTTCGCCAAGAGCGAAACAGTCGACGCTCTCGATTTCCCGGCTACGCACCTTTCTCCAGGTGAACGCCTCGCACACAAAGACGACAATATGGTCGCTCTTCCCCTCAAGAAAACTGCTGTAAACACCGAAAAGCCGCAACGCCTGCATTTCGACTCCCGCCTCCTCTGCAGCCTCCCGTGCGATGGCATCTCGCAAGGACTCTCCTGGCTGCACACCGCCCCCGGGAAGATACCAACCTTCAAGATAGGTGTGCTTGACCAGTAGAACCTCTCCTTCCTTGACCGCCAGCAACCTCACGCCCACAGTCGTTGGTCTAGCCAGTCGCCACCGCAGCCGTTGAACGAAATGCAGAAACCTTGCTAACTTTGGCAACTGCATTGGCAACAATACGCTTCCGGATCCTGAGACTGCACTCGAACTGGCTCAGGAAGCCGAACGCGCCGACGCAAGCTTCCGCTTAACCTGTTCGACCAGGCCCCCTGCCTCCAGAATCTCCTGCACGGTAGCGCTCAGCGGCGGGAACGCAAACCGGCCGGAGGCGCACTCGATCACCCTCCCCTCCAAGTCAACCGAGACGTATTCCTGCCCTTGGATCGCCTGCGCGGCCTCGGGGCAGACGATTGCAAGCAAGCCGTTATTGATGGCGTTGCGATAGAATATCCGCGCAAAGCTCTCCGCAATCACCGCGCTGACCCCGTTGTAGACCAGGCATGTCGCCGCCTGCTCACGGCTGGACCCGCAACCAAAATTGCGGCCGCCCACGATGACATCGCCTTCGCCCACGTTGGACGCGAAATCAGGATCCAGGTCCTCCAGCGCATGGCTGGCAATCTCGTCGCGTCCTTTGGCCGTATACGTATACTTGCCCGGAAACAGTACATCAGTATTGACGTTGTCCCCGTACTTCCAGGCCGTGCCCTGAATCACCTGTTTCCTCCACCCCTCGCGCTGCAGCAAGCGACCCATTCTAGCGCGCCCCCTGAGAGACGCTCCTGCTTACCCTTGCTCTACTTACAATATGTCCCTCGGATCGGCAATCCTGCCCGCAACCGCCGACGCCGCCACCACCGCCGGACTCGCCAGATAGATCTCGGCCTCGGTCGTGCCCATGCGCCCGCGAAAATTGCGGTTGGCGCTTGAAATCGTCACTTCCCCCGTTGCCGGCACACCCATATGGTTACCCATGCAGGGTCCGCACCCCGGCGTTCCAATCGCGGCGCCCGCAGCAACGAGCGCCTGAATGTATCCCCGCTCCAAGGCCTCCGACAGCACCACGCTCGAAGCGGGAATCACCAGCAGTCGTGTACCGGCGGCTACCTGGCGTCCCTGCACAATCTCCGCAGCCTCGGCCAAATCTTCAAGTCGCCCGTTTGTGCATGTCCCGATGAACGCCTGCTGCACCACTGTCCCCGCCACGGCCGACAGCGGTGCCACGTTGTCCACAGTGTGCGGGCATGATACGGTCGGCTCAA
>JAPPKG010000412.1:0-5535 GCA_026914085.1 Caldilineaceae bacterium
CTAACCGCCCCCACCGCCCGGAACTGCAGTGGTCAGTGGTCAGTGGTTAGTGGTTGAGGGCGGTTGGGTGAAGGTGCACGGCGCAGGGGGCGGGGCTGGTCAAGGGCGGTGACAGGCGGTCAGGCGGCGGGCACTTCAAGGTCGGCCAGCCATTGGGGCGTTATGCGCTTGCCGAGGAGGAAAAACTTGCGGTCAGGGTGCCAGAGGACGTCGTTGCCGCCGCGGTTGGTCATGCTGGGGTAAACGCCAATGTCAATTCTCTTGCGCGGGCCGATACGGGCGCCGTCATTGTCCATCAACTGCTTGGAGGGGCTGAACCATAGCGGTTGCTCGGCATGCTCCCGGAACTCGCCCAGGGCGATAAATGCGGGGCGACGGTGGACATGGGAATCTTCAGGTGCGCAACCCTCGAATCGGCCATCGTTGTTGTGGTGCAAGAGCACGTAGCGCCCGTCGGTCAATTGATAGATGGGGCAGCAGCAGAGCGGCTCAAGTATCGGGTCGCCGTGGTCGCGCCGGAGCAGGGGCGCCGGGTTACGCCAGCTGGCGCCGTCATCATCGGAGGTGCTATACCAGATGCAGCCGCTCATGGTGCGCATGACGCAAAAGAGCCGTTGGTCGGGCAGGCGCACGAGGCTGGGCTCCTGAGCGATGCTCAACATGGGGTTGAGGTAGTGCGGCACGCGCAGCGCCTGGGGTCCCCAGGCGGAATAGCTGATTTGGACGTCCTTTGGGAGGGGGTCGGCGTCGATGTTTTCGAAGCGCATGAATTCGGTGACCGCCTCGCAACTGGTCCATGAGTCGTTCATTGGCGGGGTTCGCACGGCGCGGCTGACCCAGCGGGTAAAGCCGGTGAACCAGCGGCCCCGGAGGTCCCGGATCGGTTTCTGCCACACAATCCAATTGGACGGAATTGCGGCGTCCGGGTTGTCATACTGGCTGCGGTCCATGGGGATGGTGGACGGGTCGGACCAGCTGGCCCCGGCATCATCGCTGTAGAGGCAGTCCATGGTGCCGGTGTGACACGAATACGGGTTGGCGCTGACATCCTCCACGCCCTGGTGCTGACTATAGATAACGTAGATGCGCCCCGAAATTGAGGTAATGGGAAACCCCCAACTGGCAGGTGCGCCGTCTCCTGGGCGGGTCGGGCCGACCAGGCGTTTGGGGGCTGCCCAGCTCCTTCCTTCGTCGTCCGAGCGCGAGAAAACGATACGGTGGTCGCCGGCTCCCTCGTAGCTGCTCTGCGTCCAGACAGTCATTAGCGAGCCGTCAGGGCCGTCAAAGACGAGGAAGTGTTCATTGCCGGTGTCAAAGGTTGAGCCGTCCATGCTGCCCGGATTGTAGACAACATAGTCAGGTTGGCTGCGTTGAAGCTCACGATCGATTTCGGTGCTCATCGTATTCCCTCCCTGCGTTGGGGCAGAGGCGTTCACTCAGCGGCGCAGCGCCCGCGCCAGTCCGTCGCCGACAAATCCGATGGAGGCGATCACGGCGATGAGGATCAGCGCGGAAGGCACCCACGCCCAGGGCATCAACTGCAGGTAGGCGATATTGGTGGCGAAGTTGACCATGCTGCCCCAACTTGGCGTGGGTTGGGGCACGCCTACGCCGAGGAAGCTGAGACTAGCCTCGGCCAGAATGGCGCTGCGAATGCCATACACAGCGTTCACCACCAGGAGGCCGACAGTGTTAACGAGGATATGTCTGGAAATGATGCGGCGTTCTCTACAGCCGATCACTTCAGCGGCGATGATGAAATCTCGTTCTCTGAGGGAGAGCGCCTGCCCGCGCATGAGACGGCTGAGAGGCGTCCAGGCAAAGACGCCGATGATGATCATCGCGTTCTGCGTGCTTGGTCCCAGGACGGCGGCCAGCGCGATCATGAGCATGAGTGTGGGGAAGGAGGCGAAGACCTCAGTCACGCGCTGGAGGACGGCGTCGATCCATCCGCCGTAGTAGCCGGATGCGAGGCCAATCGTGGCGCCCAAAGTTGTGCTGATGAGCACGGCCACTGCGGCGACGGCCAGAGAGACCCTGCTGCCATAGATCAGGCGGGAGAAAACGTCCATCCCGGCGACGTCGGTGCCGAGCGGATGCGCGAGCCCGGGGGGCTGGCGCGCCTCGCTGAAGTTTGGCTCAATGGGGCCGTAGGGGGAGATCAAGGGTGCGGCGAGGGCCGCGCCAATGACGATGACCAGGATGGCCAGCCCGACGACGGCCCATCTGTCCTGGGCGAAAAAGGCCCAGAATTCGCGGAGGCGGTGACTCGCTCCCTGGCGAATTGTCTGCTCTTTTTGCAGTAGTGCGGCTTCTTCCGCCGCCGCTGCCGCTTTCACGCCATCTTCTCCCTTGATGCGCCTAACCCTGCCGGATTCTGGGATCGGCAACGCCGTAGAGTATGTCGGCGATCAGATTTGAAACAAGGACCGCGACGCCGGTGACCAAGGTGGCGGACATGATGACGGGGAAGTCGCGCTGTGAAACAGCCAGTGCGATACGCGAGCCCATGCCGCCCCAGCCGAACACCGTCTCGATCAAAATGGCGCCGTTTACCACGATGGGCAAACGCAGGGTGCTGATTGTGATGATGGGGATCATCGAATTGCGCAGGATATGGCGACCCAATACGAGCCGCTCGGCGAGGCCTTTGGCGCGTGCGGTGCGCACATAGTCTGCCGTGCATACGTCGATCACGCTGTCGCGTACGTAACGGATGACTTCGGCTGCGGTGAGAAGAGCCAGCGTCGAAACGGGAAGGACGAAATAGGGGAGGCGATTGATCAGGTTCGACGCGTCGGCGCCAAGCATATCGCGATTGCCGCCGGACGGCAGTATGGGGATGCGCACGGCGAGCAGATAGAGAGCGAGGAGGGCGAGGACGAATGACGGCGTTGCAATGACGATCATGGAGCTGAAGCTGACGGCGCGGTCAAATTCGGAATAGGGCCTGAACCCGCTCCAAGCGCCCAATACGATTGCAAGAGTCAGCCCGATTACAAAGGCAGGGAGTGTAAACTCCAGGGTCAGGCCGACAGTGTGTGCGAGGGTATCGGCAACGGGCCGGCTGTCGATCAGAGAGGTGCCGAGGTTGCCCCTCAATAGCTGGCCCATCCAGCGAGCATAGCGAATCGGGAGGGGATCGTCGAGCCCATATTTGGCGCGCAAGTCAGCCAGTTGCGAGGCCCGGGCTATTTCGCCGCCCTCGGCGAGCATGGCGGTGGCGGCGTCGCCCGGCGCCAAGGCGATGACGACGAAGCTGATGACTGTAATACCAAATAGCGTGGGTATGAAGATCAGTACCCGCTGAAGGATGTAACGCCACATCCGCTGCTATTCCGTTCGAATGGCTATACAGGGCGACGAACTGCCGGGACAAGCTTAGAGCGTGCCCCGGCAGCGCTAAGTAACTGAGGGTGCGGGTCTAGTTCAGGTCCCACAGCCAGGGTTGGGCGTAGGTCAGGTAGGCTTCGCTGATCGACGTGAGGCCGGTGAAGTCCTCGTGGACGATATTGGCTGCCATGAGCGCCTTGGTGGGCACGTAGACGGCCTCGTCCTGGACAATGATCGACATCTCGCGCCCAATTTCCACGTATCTTTCGTAGTCGGTCCCGTAGGTGATGAACGCTTCTTCGATCAGGGCATCGACGGTCGGGTTGTTGTAGCCGATGAAACCGACTCCTTCGGCCGAATAGAGATAGTTCTGCATTTCCAGCGGCCCGTAGATGTGGTAAGGCCTGTGCGGATTCTCGAACAGGTCGAATTCCATCTCGTTGATAGCGGCGGTGTAGGAGGCGCCGTCCGGCTTGGTGTCGAACTCAAAATTGACACCGAGGTCGGTGAACCACTCCTGGTAGGCGAGCATTTCGGCTTCGGCCGTGGGGTTGGGTGCGCCGCTGGGCGTGGTGCGCAGGAAGTTGACGGTGTCGTCGGGATCCCAGTTGGACTGTGCCAAGAGCGAGCGGGCGTGGTCCATGTCGAAGCGGTAGACCTCGGCGGAGGGGTCGAGCAGGTCCTCGAAGAAGTCGGTGTACAGCGGGGTGGCAAAGCCCTTGTAGATGTCATTGCAGAGCGTTTCGCGGTCGATGGCGTAGCAGACCGCCTTGCGGAAGAGGGGATCCTGGTACTTGGGTTTGGTGAGATTGAACTGCATGCGATAGCCCTGGATGTACTCTTTCCAGATGGCCGAATAGGCTGGCATCGCTTCCAGCGCGGAGGCAACTTCGCCGTCGCGCACCCAGGAGTGGTGGAAGCGTTCCTGCGTGCCGAGGGCCACGAGGTCGCCGATGTCACCGTAGACATAGATAAGCCGGTCAAGGGGTGCTCTGCCTCTCCAGTAGCTGTCGTTGGGTACGAACTCGAACCACTTGTCGGTCTCCTGGCGGTCCATGAGATAGGGCCCGGATCCAACTTTGGGTTCCAGCATCTCAGGAGATTGCTCGAGGTCGGCGGGGGCGATGCCACCGTAAATGTGTTGGGGGATGGGCGCCCACCAGCGATGTGCCATCGAGAGCACAAGTGTCGTATCCGGTTTGGACGTTTCGACGATGAAGGTGTTGTCGTCTACGGCGCGGACGCCGGCCAGCTCGTCGGTTTCTCCGGCCATCATCTCTGCACTGCCCTTGATCAGAGACAGTTCGCCGGCGGTGAGATCGCGAGAGTCCGCATGGAAGGTCATGTTCATACTGTAGACAACGTCCTGCGAAGTGAGCGGGGTTCCGTCGCTCCACTGCAGACCTGGCCGGAGGTTGAATTGGAGGGTCTGGGTGTCGACAAACTCCCACGATTCTGCGAGACCCGGGACCGGCTGCAGGTTTTCGTCCAGGTCTACAATCGGCTCCCACATGATGCGACTGGGCTGGCCGCTGTTGGTCCAGAACCGAAATCCAGTCCAAAGAGTCTTGGGGGCAGAACCGTAGTTGTTGCCTCTGCCCTGGATGAAAACCGCGACTTTCTCCTCAGCAGGAGGTGCTGCCTCGGCTTCGGCCTCCTGCTCCGGAGCCGGCGCGGCTGCGGGTACACACGCACTCAGTCCAGAAAGAAGGAGGCCCGTTCCAGCGGACACCATTCCCATCTTCAGAAAACTGCGCCGACTCAGACGCCTGTTCATAGCTTTCCTCCTTTGGTTGGATAAAGATACTAGCGTGAAGCAAGCCCTAACTGATCGTTCGTCGCCAAGGGTACACCTGTTGCAGTATTCAAGTCAAGCGCTATTTTTTGAGTGGGGGGACTGCAGTGGTTAGTGGAACCGTGATTTGGACCGTGATTTGGGGGGATTTAGGAGATTAAGGGGGATTTTGGGGGCTTGCGGCTTTGGGAGGCATTGGGCAGGCACAGGGCAGGCACAAGACCTGCCCCTACAGGTGCGGGTTGGGGGATGGGGTGGAGCATGGTTGCAGCGGGTGGACAAGGTCATGTTGGGCTTACAGTTGGTGCGGGCCGTCTGAACCGTGATTTGGACCGTGATTTGGGGGGATTTAGGAGATTAAGGGGGATTTTGGGGGCTTGCGGCTTTGGGAGGCATTGGGCAGGCAC
>JAPPKG010000330.1:0-5527 GCA_026914085.1 Caldilineaceae bacterium
ACGGCATCTACGACCGCTTCGATTTCGACATCCCGACGCTGCCCAACAGCGACATTTTCGACCGCTACTACATCCGGCTGCTGGAGGCGAAGGAGAGTGTGCGCATCCTGCAGCAGGCCCTGCGCGACATGCCCGAGGGCGAGATTCTCGGCGGCAGAGGCGGCTACACGCTGCGGGCGCCCGAAGGCGAGGTCTACGGCCGCCTGGAGGCGCCCAAGGGCGAGCTGGGATTCTACCTGGCCAGCGACGGCAAGACGCAGCCGTGGCGCTATCATATCCGTTCGCCCAGCTACATCAACCTGAACGCCCTCGGCCCGATGAGCGTCGGCTACAAGGTAGCGGATGCGATCGTAATCCTGGGCGCCATCGACATCGTCCTGGGCGAAGTGGATCGGTAGTTTTTAGTAGTCAGTTTTTAGTTTTTAGTGAAGCCAAGGCGCATCGTTGTACGCAGTTACTAAAAACTAGAAACTAAAAACCAAAAACTGCACTTGGGGGTTTACAGAATGTTTGGAACAGGACTTCTCAAGGGTTTGGGCGTGACTCTGAAGCACGCTTTGGATACATTCGAGGACGACCGCGATAGCGTGCCCGACCGCTACAAGGGCAGCCTGGAGCTGGGCAACAACCGCCGCGTGATCCAGCAGCCGATCGACCAGGAAGGGCTGCTGACGATCCAGTATCCGGAGGAGAAGCGGCTGCTGCCGGAACGTTTCCGCTATATCCCGATGCTGATCTGGGACTCGGAGAAGCAGGAGGACCGCTGTACCGCCTGCGGCATCTGCGCCAAGGTCTGTCCGCCCCAGTGTATCTGGATCGTGCGCGACAGCGATGAGAACGGCAAGCCGATGACCCGCTGCTCCGACTTCTACATCGACGCCGCCGTCTGTATGAGCTGCAGCTTCTGTGTTGAGTTCTGCCCCTTCGACGCCATCAAGATGAACCATGACTATGAATTGGCGGTCTACGATCGCTATCCCCAGCTTGTCTATGACATGGAGGAGCTGACGGTCCCGCTTGAGTACTACGCGGCGCTGTGGCCGACGCAGTACGAAGAGGAGCAGGCGCGGCGCAAGGAAGAAGAGGAACAGAAGCGCAAGCAGGAGGAGGAGAAGGCTGCCAAGGCCGCGGCCAGGGCCGCAGCCAAGAGCGCGGCGGCCGCGGAGGAGTCGGCTGGGGCAGCGCCAAGGCGCACGGCGGCCGAGCTGCAGGCGCTGGCCAAAGAGCGGGCCGCGCAGCGCCAGGCCCAGGCGGCAGAGGGCGGCGGCAGCGATGATGACGCCGCGGCGGCCAAGCGGGCGCGCATGGAGGAGCTGAAGCGCAGGGCGCAGGAACGGGCGCGGGCGCGTAAGGCAGAGTCGGGCGAATAACTGCAGTTTTTAGTAGTCAGTTTTTAGTGACGCCGATTGGCCGAGTCTTTAGCAGTTGCTGGCCACTGAGGAGATGGGGCGATGACTGTTTCGATTACATTTTATGGGCATGCGACGTTTGGGGTTGATGCGGACGGGACGAAGCTGCTGATCGACCCGTTTCTGGCGCCGAACAACCCGGTGGCGCCGGCGGACGCGACCGCGGAGAGCGTTGACGCCGACGTGATGATCATCTCGCACGGACACGGCGACCACATCGCCGATGCGATCCCGGTTGCCAAGCGCACCGGCTGCCTCGTGATCTGCAACTTTGAGATCGGCGACTGGCTGATGGCGCAAGGGGTGGAAAACGTTCACCAGCTGCACATCGGGGGCGGCTTCAACTTCGATTTCGGCCGCGTCAAGCTGACGATCGCGCATCACGGCAGCGGCTTGCCCGACGGCAGCTACGGCGGCAATCCCGCCGGCATCCTGATCCATTTCAACGACGGCACCGACGTCTACTTCGCCGGCGATACCGGCCTGACCTATGATATGCGCCTTATCGGCGACGTGGGCGGCGTGGACCTGGCCGCGCTGCCGATCGGCGACAACTTCACCATGGGGCCGGATGACGCGATTCAGGCAGCCCAGTTCGTGAAGGCCAAGAAGGTCATCCCCTTCCACTACAATACCTTCCCGCCGATTGAACAGGATGTTGAAGCCTTTGCGCAGAAGCTGCAGGACGAAACCGACATTGAGTGCGCAATTCTGAATCCCGGCGATAGTTTAGACGTATAATGAAAGGACGTATGCTGAAGCGGGAGTCTTCCTCGTAAACAGCCCGGCAGTGGTCTTTGCGCCAATGTGAAGTGCGTTGGACGAGTGAAGGGAGGACGTATGGTTGATGTAAATGATGCGGTACTCGACGGAAAGGCGGAGTTGTTCTTCCCGGCCTATTTGATCCCCTCGTTGCGGGATCTGCGCGGCGACAGCTGGCGCGAGCTGGTCGATCGAGTGTCGGTGTTGCCCGATACGCACCCGGACAGTCTGGCTTTCGTGCTGATGATGATCAACCTGGGCGACTGTATGAAGTGTCATAGCAACTACTATAAATTCCTGCGCGGCTGCGCCTTCTGCTCGCTGCAGACGATCCGCACTTACAAGGGGACCGACGCTGACCTGCTGCGGCTCTACAGCAATGCGCAGGAGGAGATCGACCGGCAGCTGAGCGGCATGGGAACGCTGTCTCTGGCCACTGCGTGAACTGGAAGTCGTACGACCTGAGACAGCGCTTCGCAACCGCAGATAGACCAGCGCCTTCTGTGCGCTGGTTTTTTCTTTCCAGGCGGAGATGTTACGGGTCTTGCCGAGCACCGTAACGGCACGAGCGGGACGCGCGGCAGCGGTTGAGAACAGGGTAGAACGTTGATGGGTTCACACAGTGCGCGCCCACAGGAGGATGGAGCCGTTCAAATCGCAATTATCGGCGGCGGGGTAGCGGGTCTTACCGCGGCCTACGAGCTCGCGGGCGCGGGCGGTGCGCAGGTGCATGTCTTTGAGAACGGGCCGGAGCTGGGCGGGCTGGCGTCGGGTTTCAAAGGGCGGGAAAACTGGGACTGGCCGCTGGAGAAGTTCTATCATCATCTGTTCACCAACGATGATGCGATTATACGGCTGACGGAACAGATCGGCGCCGGCGACCTGTTGGAGATCCACCGCCCGTCGACCGTCATGCACTTCCAAGGTGCGAACTATCCGCTGGACAGCCCCGCACACCTCCTGCGGTTTCCGCACCTGTCCTTGCCCCAGAAGCTGCGCATGGGGCTGGTGCTGGCCTATCTGAAGTATCACCCGCGGCCGCCGTGGCGCGCGTTTGACGGCCTGCTGGCAGATGAATGGCTGGCGCGCCGCATGGGGGAGACGTCGTACGGCAAGCTGTGGCGTCCGATGCTGGAGGGCAAGTTCGGCCCGCATTTTCAGGATGTCAATCTGGCATGGTTCTGGGCGAGGGTCTACAAGCGCACACCTCGGCTCGGCTACTACCGGGGAGGATTTCAGGCTTTCGCGAACAGGCTGGGCGCGGCTGCGCGCGAGCGGGGGGTGACGATCGAGACGAACGCGCCGGTGCGCTCGCTGGCACCGCTGCCGGAGGGCGGCTTCCGAATCGAGAGCGGCGAGAAGGGGCAGGATGGTGGAGTCCCCCAGGACTCTGGCCGTTTCGATGTGGTGCTTGCGACGGTCAGCCCGGGGTTGATGCAGCGGCTCGCGCCTGAGCTGCCTGAAAGTTATCTGGCGCAGTTGGGTTCGCTGCGGCATATGGGGGCGGTGGTGATGACGGTGGCGCTCGACCGGCCCCTGCTCAAGGACACCTATTGGGTGAATGTGCCCAAGGCAGAGGGGCTGCCGTTCCTGGTGCTGGTCGAGCACACGAACATGGTCGCCCCGAGCCATTACGGCGGCGATCATCTGCTCTACCTGGGTGACTACCTGGAGCCGACGCACCGCTATTTCTCGATGTCGCAGGCGGAGCTGCTGGCCGAGTTTCTGCCGGCGCTGCCGCGCTTCAATCGCGAGTTCCGGCCCGAATGGGTGACGGGCGCGTGGCTGCACCGCGCTACGTATGCGCAGCCGGTGCCGGTGCGAGGTTACGCGGCGATGATCCCGGAGCTGCGCACGCCGCTGCGGGGGCTCTACTTCGCGTCGATGAGCCAGGTGTACCCGTGGGACCGGGGCACGAATTACGCGGTGGAGATCGGACAGCGGGCGGCGAGAATGATTGTTGACGACAGTGGTTAGTGGTTAGTGAACTGCAGCGGTTAGGAGAGATGATGCGGCCTGATGGGAAGCGGATGTGCAGCGCGAAGGTTTTTTTGACAGGCGAATAGGGGCAGAGTAAGGTAGCGGCAGGCATTCAACATTCCGGCGGCATGCTGGGATTCGAGGGACAGGAAACCATAATGGCCAGTGGACATAACGACAGAGGCGGCGCGGGGGGCGGGGTCCCTTCGGACCCGCGGATTGAGGCGAAGCTGGGGATAGCGATCAAGAATATCGTGGCCGTGGCGAGCGGCAAGGGCGGCGTGGGCAAGAGCACGGTCAGCGTGAATCTGGCGGTGAGCCTGGCGCAGACGGGCGCAGCGGTTGGGCTGCTGGATGCGGACATATACGGGCCGAACATCCCGATCATGATGGGCGTGGACGAGATGCCGCCGGTGGAGGCGGGCAAGCTGATCCCGGCTGAGGCGCATGGCGTGCGGATTATGAGCATGGGCTTTCTGCTGCCGCCGGAGCAGGCGCTGATCTGGCGGGGGCCGATGCTGCACAAGGCCATCCAGCAGCTGTTCACCGACGTGCGCTGGGGCGAACTGGACTATATGATCGTGGACCTGCCGCCAGGGACGGGAGACGCGCAGCTTTCACTTGCGCAGATTGCGCCGCTGACCGGCGGGCTGATCGTAACGATGCCGCAGATGGTGTCGGTTGCGGATGCGCGGCGCGGCGCGGCGGCTTTCGAGCAACTGGAGGTGCCGATCCTGGGCGTGATTGAGAACATGAGCGGGGAGGTCTTTGGCAGCGGCGGCGGCGAGACCGCGGCCCGCGAACTGGGCACGGACCTGCTGGGCGTTGTCGCCCTGGAGGCCGAGATCAGCGCGTCGGGCGACCGGGGCAGGCCGATCGTTGCGGCCAACCCCGCAGGCGCGGCGGCGCGCACATTTGGTGAGCTGGCGCAGAAGGTGGTGGCGCAGCTGCGGGCGGTGTCGGGGGGGAGTCAGCCGCAGTTGAAGATAGTTTGAGACTGCAGTTTTCAGTTTTGAGTTTCTAGTTTTTGGTGAACACCTCTCGGACTCGATGGCTGGTCGGTTAGGGGGTTATTTCTTGAGGGGCCTGGTGTCGCATTGAAGTTGCATTTTTGAGGGGTTGAAGAGGGACGAAGGAATCGGAACAGCTGTTTGCAACTGCTATAGAGGGGGAAACACACCCGGTGGACGTCGAGGAGGTATGTCGTCCACCGGGTGTGTTTTGGAGGTGAAAGAGGAAAACTTACTCTTACTGCAGCGCGTTTACCTCTTGAAGAAGCTCAAGTGTTCCTTGCAGATCATCCAGATCGGTCAGGTCGAGATCGGGCGTGTTGACGTCGGCGAGGGGCAGGAGCCCTTCGGCGGTGGTCGGAATGC
>JAPPKG010000030.1:0-5525 GCA_026914085.1 Caldilineaceae bacterium
ACCGGGCTGGCAACCCTCCGCCGTGACGGCTTCGCCAGCATGGAAGCCGGCGCGGCAGCCGGTTCGCTGACCACGCGGCCCGTTACCTTCAACGGAGACCGCCTCTTCGTCAACGTCAATGCACCGCAGGGCGAACTGAGGGTGTCCGTGTTGGACGGAAACGGGGAAACTGTGGAAGGGTTGGGCGCCGATGCCTGTGCTGCCCTCGGTGTGGACAGCACCTGCGCCGAGGTGAAATGGTCGTCCGGCACCGGTCTCGCCGCGCTCGCCGGTCAACCATGCAGGCTGCAATTCCATCTGCAATCAGGGCAACTCTTCTCCTTCTGGGTGACCGATGACCCCAACGGCGCCAGCTACGGCCACATGGCCGCCGGCGGCCCCGGCTTCACAAACGGCCGCGACCTGCCTTGACCGCAACGGTACACGCAGTTCGTGGCTCACCGCGGCTGAGAACGCC
This sequence comes from Caldilineaceae bacterium, assembly GCA_026914085.1. Classification (GTDB taxonomy): domain Bacteria; phylum Chloroflexota; class Anaerolineae; order Caldilineales; family Caldilineaceae; genus Bin5. The sequence goes on from JAPPKG010000030.1 coordinate 458, forward strand.
CATCTGAGCCTTTCTATCTCTTCAAGTGCGGCCAAGTCCTCTATAGGCACGACGAAGGGATCCACCTCTGTCTTCTACGTCATGTGGATGAGGGTCGTGTTGATGAGTGTTCTGACCGAATTGCCGCCTGGGACTCTGAGCTCGATTTCCTCGGCGCCAACCGTTTCTACTGCGCGCAGCGTCTGGGAGAAGGAGACTCCTGCAAAGAAGTCTCTCGACCGTTTGCCCGGCGAACTTTGACCAACCCCAGTAGTTGCTGGACAGCTGTATCTGGCGTTCGAATGGCTTCAAAGATTCTCGCCGCTTCCCCGTTGTATGACACTGCCTCGTAGGTCGAAGCATTCAGTACAACAACGCCGATAGTCGAAGTGTCTATAGGAGTTTTCAGGCGAGCCTCGGGCTTTTCTGTCCTGATCGCGTTTGGCATTGGCAATGACCAGGCCGGTCTGAGAGGCGAACATAACCAAAGTCTCTCCGTCATCTGCGGTAAAGAATCCCTTTTCCCGATCCTTTTCGCCGAGGAAGAAGCTGCCCACAACTTCGTCGCAGTTGCGGATGGGCGCGGTCAGAAAGAGGAGCGGGGAATTCACGGGCATTGGGAGTTGGAACTCGGAAAGACCCAGCGCACGCATGCGCCCGTGAAAGTCCTTGAGCCGGAGCGGTCCTTGAATCCGGTCAAGATAGTCGAATAGCTCGAAACCCTCTTGCCAGCCCCACATCTGTTGTCTCTCTTCCTGCGTCATCCCGGATGCAAGAAAGTCCTGAATCTCTCCTGGATCACTGATTCGAGCTATTGGCCCCGCAATGGGTGTTAGGCAGCGAGCGTGCGCTGTCCAAGACGCCTGACAAGACACTCTCGAAATCCAGGCTGTCCTTGATGCGGCGGCTCGCTTCGTTCAGACGGACCGGGCGGCCTCGCGGTGTCTCAACTTTTGTTGCAACTCTTCAACATGATTCATGTTTTCCTGCTTGCGGCCAGAGAAGGGTATAGAGGTCTCGAAGTGTTCAAATGTCGCGCAGGGGATGTGCGATCTGTTCAGACACTGTTCTGAGGATCGACTTTGGGTTCGTATGCCAAAGAGTTCACAAAATTTCATCAGTTAAGTCCCAATTCCTCATCTTTTTTTCACGCCGCAGGTGTATCCTCAGAGCTATTCCCCACGCTTACGGAAAACTCTGGATTGAATTCGACGAATGGGAACCGAAGAGGCGGGAGAAGCGGTCTCTTGGCTCAACGCGCCGCAAGAATCGAGGGAAAGCTAGATATCTTGTAATTCTAATCGCGTCCCAATTCCCCCATTGCACCTTGCTTTTCCATTTCATGGTCTGGCAATTGCCGTCAACCACATTAATCACTCAACCGAAAGGGCGAGTTTTCTGCTGGCAACGCCAAGTGCAGCTGTGGAGTTGTCAATCTGAGATAAACCCGTTGTTCGACATTCAAAGAGGGTTACCAGTCTGGGCGTGATCTGCAATGATCGAAAGGAACTCCAGAAGATGCGATTTACATATGGTCCTGTTCGAAGAGTTTCGCGGGTCGCACTTCACTCTTGGCTGGCACTGTTGGTTCTCCTGGCAATCTCTCTGCAGATGGCACTGCCTGCCCGCGCCCAAAGTCTCGACATGGTAAGGGCCAGATATAAGGTAACATTCACCGGTCTGTTCGCCCAGGACGCGCTGGCAGCGGGCGTTGCGGTTCCGTCGGGCGCGGGCTTCAGCAAGATGATCGGCACATTCCACAACGGCGACGTGTCGTTCTGGAGCGAAGGCGCTATCGCGAGCGCAGGTGTGCAGGATCTTGCCGAAAGTGGCGGGGTAACCGACTTCGCAGCTGAAATAAATCAGGCGGTCCGTCTCCGCGACGCCCGCAGACCGTTTGAATGGGTGGACAGACGCATTGATGGGACCAGGACAAAAATACTCTACGTCGAGGCCCCGCGACGCTTTCCCTTGGTTACGCTCCTTGCCAAAATCGACCCCTCCCCTGACTGGTTCGTAGGCGTAAACGGCATCGACCTGCGTCCCAATGGAGAGTGGACGCGAGAGCTCACGGTAAATCTTTACGCTTGGGATGCAGGAACAGAGGAAGGCTCCGATTTTACCGAAGACAATCCCGCGACCGGCCCCCAGGCCACCATCAGCAGCCTGCAAGAGACAGGTGCATTCTCCAGTCAACCGATCGCGACGGTGACATTCACTCTGTCAGTACCGCCGATCGTGACAGACGCGACAGCTGAGGCAGGTGACGGGGCCATCACGGTGGGCTGGGAACCCGTCACAACTTCCACCGGTTACAAAGTTCAGTGGAAATCGGGAAGTGAGCAGTTCGATAATGCGGCGGCCGACGGGCGTGAGCAGTTGGTCCAAGGACGAAACACCATCCAGACCACCATTCAGGGTCTGACCAACGGCACCGAATACACTGTAAGAGTGATCGCTACCAATCCGGTAGGAGATGGTTTTCCCTCCAGTCAGGTGACGGCCACGCCGGTGGCCCCCTCTGACGACATCATTGGCGACAACATCCTGCTTGCCAATGTCAAGCAGAGCCCGGCGCTGACAGCCAGGCTACCCATTACGACCACTACCCCAGTCTACCTCCAGGGGTTCACGACCGGCAGCGGAGCGGCAACCGTCACCAAGCTGGTTCTGCCAAACGTGGCAAACGTGGAGCCCGACACGACTGTCGAGATCAGCATCCATGAAGATGATGGCGGCGAAGCAGGAACTCTGCTGTATCAACTGACGCGCCCGGAGACGGTGGCCAACGGAATCGATCAGATCTATACAGCGCCCGCAGGGACAACGGTTTCCCTGTCGGCAAACACATCTTACGTCCTCAAACTTGAACGCGTCTCGGGCGGCTTCGACTTTGAAACCACCAAGTCAGACTCAGAGGACCCGGAGACCCGCCCCGGATGGAGTGCGGCGGATATCTGCCTCTACAGGTACTCGACCGCTCAGGTCTTCCATAACTGTTCCTTCTCCAAAGCGGTCAGGTTCATCTTATACGGCGAATCGACCAACACGCCGCTGTTAAGCGTCTCCGATGCATCCGCGCCCGAGGGTTCTGACGTCGCCTTTGCAGTCACGTTGAGCGAAGCTGCATCCGATACCGTCACGGTGGAATACAGCACGTCGGACGGAACGGCAACCGCCGATTCCAGCGCCCCGGATGGCCCGGACTACACAGCGGCAAGCGGCCAGACCATCAGCTTCGCGGCTGGTGAGACGCAACAGACGGTCCTTGTGGCGACAGGTGACGATTCAGTAAACGAGGAAGACGAGACCTTTACGCTAACCTTGAGCAACCCATCTTCAAACGCGGCGATTGGAGGAAACGGTACCGCGACAGGAACGATTGTCAACAACGACGCGCCCTCACTGAGCGACGCCACGTTGAGCGCATTCGCCCTGACGGACAGCAGTGGCGCCGCAGTCGCGCTGACGCCTTCTTTCGACAGCTACACCGGCGTATACACCGCCACAGTCGCTAGCGGCATCTTGTCCCTGACCGCAGTAGCGGCGACGAGCCAGACAGGCGCCACCGCGGTCTTCGTAGACGCAGACGACACCACCACCGCCGGGCAAGCGGGCTACGACCTGGAGGTCGGCGCCAATCTGGTCAAGGTGATGGTGACCGCGGCCGACGGGGTAACGACCAAGATCTACATGGTGAACGTCACGCGCGCCGCCTCGAACGACGCGACGCTGAGCGGCCTGACGCTGACCGATGGCACCGGCTCTGCGATCGCGCTGACGCCGGCCTTTGCCCCCGCCACCACCAACTACACGGCGACTGTGTCGAGCAGCATCGATTCGGCTACGATGACCGCAACGAAGAATCACAGCGGGGCAACCGTCCGGATCATCACGACCAACGATGTGATCGCGGCCGACAGTACGACGGTGGACTTGGCGGTGGGTGACACGCTAGTCAAGGCGATGGTGACGGCTGAAGACGGCGCAACGGCTGCCGTCTACCATGTGGTGGTCACGCGAGAAAGCGCCGCGTCGGGGAGCGACGCCACGCTGAGCGCACTGAGTCTGGTAGACAACAACGGTGCGGGGATCCTGATCGGACCGACCTTTGATTCAGGTATTGGCCAGTATACTGCTTTGGTCGCCAACAGCGTCATTTCAGTGACGGCGACCGCTGCCCTGAGCGACAGCCGCGCTTCGATGGTGTGGGTTGGTGCCGGTGCCGGTGCCGGCAGCAGCGGCGCCGCGGGCACATATACTTTGGTCGATGGCGAGAATGTGGTCAAAGCAATGGTGACTGCAGAAGACGGGAATACGACGAAGATCTATATGGTTGTGTTGACCAGGGCAGCTGCCAATGCATCCGATGATGCCTCTTTGAGTGCACTCGATTTTGAAGATTCGAATGGGACGGCCCTGACGCTGACCCCGGCATTTGACAAGGAGGTAACCAACTACACGGCAACGGTAGCCAACGGCGTAGACCGGGTTACGGCGACGGCGACGGCACAACAGGCTGGGGCATGGCCGCTGATCTTCACAGTGGACGGCACCAATGTGCCTGACAGCCGTACGGTGCGCCTGGATGCGGGCGAAAACTTGATCAAGGCGATGGTGACTGCGCCTGACGCTACAACCGTGAAAATCTACATGGTGAGGGTCACGCGGGGAGAAGCAGACGCGAACAGCGACGCGACGCTGAGTGGGCTCACCCTGACGGACAGCGAAGGCGCGGCAGTCGAACTGACGCCCGCCTTTGACCCCGCCACGACGGTATACTCGGCAACGGTTGCCAGCGGCATCGGGTCCCTGACGGCAGTGGCCGCGACAAGCCAGACAGGCGCCACCGCGGTCTACGTAGACGCAGACGACACCAGCACCGCCGGGCAAGCGGGCTACGACCTGGAGGTCGGCGCCAATCTGGTCAAGGTGATGGTGACCGCGGCCGACGGGGTAACAACGAAGATCTACATGGTGAATGTCACGCGCGCCGCCTCGAACGACGCAACACTGAGCGGCCTGACGTTGGCGGACAGCAACGCGGCCGCCATAGCGCTGACACCGGCCTTTGCCCCCGCCACCACCA
>JAPPKG010000579.1:0-5498 GCA_026914085.1 Caldilineaceae bacterium
ATAAGAAGACGATCCGCTATTTCAAGACGGACAATTTCCGCCTTTTCCCCACGGAGCAGGTGGCGTACGCAGATACAACCGATCCGTTGGAGTGGGTGAATCTGGGATTCATTTCCGGCTTTGAGGAGGCGATCAATATCATCGAAGGCGCCTTCCCGGCAGTCTCCCCGTCCGACTCGGAGGAGGCGATCGAGGTACTGGTCAACCGGGAGCTGGCGGACGAGATCGGGCTGCAGGTAGGCGAAGAGTATATGCTGTTCCGCCGCATCCGGGCCGAGAATGGCGACAGCCAGCGCTATCAGACGCCGGTGAAGGTTGCGGGCGTGTGGGAGCCTGCCGACCTGAGCAGCGACGTCTGGTTCTACAACCCGTCGACGCTGGAAACGCTGTTTGTCATCCCGGAGCAGAGCTATCACAATCGGGTTGCGCCCGTCTACCCGCAGGACGTGAACCTGGGCCTGTGGTACCTGGTGATGGACGGCTCGGACGTGACGTCGAGCGATGTAGGCCGTTTGCTGGTGCGCGGGCGCAGGGCGGAGCAGAAGGTGTCGGCGCTGATGGCCAACAGCCAGTTGAGCATCTCGCCTCTGGACGCGCTGCGGCGTTATCAACGCGCCAGCGGTCTGCTGACAACGCTGCTTTACGCTTTCAGCGTGCCGATCATCGGTCTGTTGCTGGCATTTATCAGCCTGGTGGTCGGTTTGGCGGTGTCCCGGCAGCGCAATGAGGTGGCGATTCTGCGCAGCCGCGGGGCGACGGTGGGGCAGGTGGCGGGCATGTCGGGCCTGGAGGCGCTGTGTCTGGGGATTCTCGCGCTATTGGTGAGTCTGCCGCTCAGTTTCTCGGTAGCGAGGCTGATCGGATCGACGCGCAGCTTCCTGGATTTCACGATCGAATCGGACCTGCGGCTGGTGCTGACGCAGTCCACGCTCCAGTTCGGCATCGGCGCGGTCCTGATCGCATTTCTGGCACAGACACTGCCCTCGTTCGGTGCAGCGCGCCATACTATTGTGACGTACAAGATGGAGATGGCGCGCACGTTGCGGCCGCCGTGGTGGCAGCGCTCCTATCTGGACATCCTTTTGCTGATTCCGGCCGGATACGGCATCTATCTGCTGCAGGAACAGGGCAGCATCAGCATGCCGGGCGCGGTCACGGATGACACGATCTTTCAGAATCCGCTGCTGTTTCTGATCCCGGCGTTGGGGATTTTCGCGCTGACGCTGGTGACGCTGCGGATCTTGCCGTATTTCATGCAGATCATCGCCTGGATTGCATCCAAGGGCGGCGGCGTGGGCGTGCTGCTGGCCAGCCGCCAGCTGGCGCGCAACCGGAGCATGTACACGGCGCCGATGATTCTATTGGTGCTGACGCTCAGTCTGTCCGCCTTCACCACATCGCTGGCGCAGACGCTGGACGGGCACATGTTCGACCGCGCCTACTACCGGGTGGGCGCCGATGGGCGGCTGGCGGAGCTGGGCGACACGCCGGTTTCGGCCGGAGGGGGCGGCTTCCCCGGCAGCGGCGAGGAGTCGTCCTCGTCGGACGGTGCACCAGAGACGGCGAGTTGGACCTTTGTGCCGGTTTCGGAGCATTTGCGCTCTCCGCACATCAGTGCCGCCACCCGCTTTGCCCGTTTCGAGGCGCGGGTACATATGGACGGACGCTGGCGGGATGCCCATGTCTTCGGCATTGACCGCCTCGACTTCCCCAAGGCGGCCTACTGGCGGCGGGATTTTGCGGCGGCGTCACTCGGTTCGCTGATGAACTCGCTGGCCCTGGCCTCCGAAGGTGTCCTGCTGCATCGTGACTTCATGCGCGACCACAATCTGCTGGTCGGTGATACGATTCTGGTCGGTGCGGCGCGCTACGGGCTGCGGGCGGAGATGCAGATGAAGATCGTCGGCGATTTCCGCTACTTCCCGACCTGGTACCCGGACGCCGACGCCCCGCTGGTCGTGGGCAACCTCGACTATCTGTTCGAGCGGATGGGGGGACAGTTCCCGTACGATGTGCTGGTGCGCACGGAGCCGGGCACGGACTACGAAGGTCTCACGCGCGAGCTGCGGCAGTACGACATCAATGTCATCAACTACTATTCGGCCCGGCTGCGGATTGCGGACGAGCAGAAGCAGCCGCAACGGCAGGGGCTGTTCGGCGTTCTTTCAGTGGGCTTCCTGGCGGCGGCGCTGCTGACCGTATTGGGCTTTCTGCTGTATACGCTGTTCTCATTCCGCCGCCGCTTCATTGAGCTGGGAACCCTGCGTTCGATCGGTCTGTCTTCGGGGCAGATGACGATGTTCCTGGCATGGGAGCTGGCCTTTCTGATCCTGGTTGGGATTGGCGCGGGGACACTGCTGGGCACATCGGTGAGCAACCAGTTCATCCCCTACCTGCAGGTGGGGAACACGGCCGCGGATTTGACGCCGCCGTACCTGGTGGGGATCGCGTGGCCGGCGATCACGCGTGTGTATGCGCTGTTCGGGGTCCTGTTTGTCGCCGCGCTGGGCGTGCTGATCACGCTGCTGATGCGCATGAAGATATTCCAGGCGATCAAGCTGGGCGAAACGGTGTGAAGGGCAGTTTTTAGTAGTCAGTTTTTAGTTCTTAGTGGGTGCGTTTGACGCGAGAGAGCGGTGTTTTTGGGTGTTGGAAATTGAGAGATGACAACGACTGAACCATTTATTCTCTGCGAAGGTCTGGTCAAAATCTATCAGGTTGCCGACCTGGAAGTGGTCGCTTTGCAGGGATTGAATCTGTCGGTGCGGCCCGGCGAGTTGATGGCGATCGTTGGCGTGAGCGGCAGCGGCAAGTCGACGCTGATGAACATTCTGGGCGGGTTGGACAGGCCGACGGCGGGACAGGTACGTGTCGGTGACTTCAATCTGCTGAAGATGTCGGAACGGGCGATCAACCGCTACCGGCGGGAGCAGGTCGGATTTGTGTGGCAGCAGAGCGCGCGCAACCTGGTGCCCTATCTGAACGCGGTCGAGAATGTCGAGTTGCCGATGACGCTGGCGGGTTTTGCGGGCAGAGAGAAACGCAGGCGGGCCGAGGATCTGTTGGAGAGGGTGGGACTGGGAGAGCGCAAGAAGCATCACATGCGCGAGCTGTCCGGTGGTGAGCAGCAGCGGGTGGCCATCGCTGTCTCGCTGGCCAACAATCCGACGCTCCTGCTGGCAGACGAGCCGACAGGTGAGGTGGACACGGCCACGGCGCTGACGATTTACGCGACGCTGCGCACGCTCAACGAAGAGTTGGGCCTGACGACCATCATCGTGAGCCACGACCCGACCATCGCCCGCCACGTGGACCGGGTGGTCGCCATCCGCGATGGGATGCTGGCGAGCGAGACGCGGCGCCAGGTGCGCACGGTCGAACGCTTCGACGAAGCGTCGCTCAACAGCGGCGGCGACGGCATCGTCGAGGAACACGAAGAACATTTCGAGGAGCTGGTCGTACTGGACAGTTCCGGGCGCCTGCAGATTCCGAAAGATGTCCTGCAGCAGTTCTCGATCCAGGGTCGGGCGATGCTCGACATCACCGATGAGGGCATCCTGATCCGGCCGGTGGAGAACGAGAATGCAGAGGCGCCGGAGCTTGTCGCCCAAGAGGAAGCGGTGGCCAGACGAATACAGCAGTCCGGCGCTATCGGCGGCTTCTTCAGCCGCTTCCGCCGCAAAAAAAGTGAGTAACAGAAGGTTCAGTGCGCTGATCACTCGGGTGCTGTCACAAACATTCGGAAACCGGAACGCAGATGGAAAACAACCGTTACCCCAACACAGCCATCGAGACCGAGGATGTCTGGCGCGTCTATAAGACGGGCAGCCTGGAGGTGGCCGCGCTCAAGGGCGTCAACCTGCAGATTGCACAGGGGACCTTCGCCGCGCTGAAGGGGCGCTCCGGCAGCGGCAAGACCACGCTCCTCAACTGCATCGGCGGCCTGGATTCGCCGACAGATGGCAAGATCCGCATCTTCGGCGAGGAGATTCACTCGTGGAGCGAGCGCCAGTTGACGCGCTGGCGACGCGAGCAGGTCGGCTTTATCTTTCAGTCTTTCGGGCTTCTGCCCAGCCTGTCCGCTTTTGAGAACGTCGAGTTGATCCTGCGCATGTCGGGCGTCAAGGGCCGCGAACGCCATGAGAAGACGGTAAACTGCCTGGACCTGGTCGGCCTGACGCGCTGGATGCATCACCGGCCTTTTGAGTTGTCGGGCGGGCAACAGCAACGCGTGGCCATTGCGCGCTCGCTCGCCAACGATCCGAAGCTGATCCTGGCGGACGAGCCGACCGGCGAGCTGGACAGCACGACGGCGCGGGAGATTCTCAGCCTCTTCCAGCAGATCGTGCGCGAACAGAACGTCACCTTCCTGATCGTGACGCACGACAGCCTCGTAGACGACTATGTAGACTATGTTCTGTATCTGAAGGACGGACAGATCGACATAGAGGGGCTGGGCAACGGACACGGCCCCGCTGCCGCGGCCACACCAGAGGTCGTGGGCGCGGCCGGCCCGGTGGCAAGCGGCTAAACAAGAGGCAAATCCTGGCGGGCCGATTCCACTCCCCGGCCGCTGTTGTCAGCCATTCCACTTCAAGAAGACCCGATGAAAACCGTCATATTGGAGAAACCCGGCAGCCTGCATCTGACGGAGACCGCGCCGCCGGCTGAACCGGGCGCGGGCGAGGCGCTTGTGCGCGTGCACCGGGTCGGGATATGCGGTACCGACCTGCACGCCTTTCGCGGGCGGCAGCCCTATTTCAGCTACCCCCGCATCCTCGGCCATGAGCTGGGCGTGGAGATTGTGGCTCTCGACCCGGAATCCGAAAGCAGCCTGCGCGCGGGCGACCGGTGCGCGGTCGAGCCGTATTTGAACTGCGGCGTGTGCAGCGCGTGCCGTCGCGGGCGCATAAACTGCTGTTCCCATCTGGGGGTACTGGGCGTGCATATGGATGGGGGCATGCGTGAGCTGATCACCGTCCCGATCGACAAGCTGCACCGCTCCGAGACGCTGCCGCTGGAACATCTGGCCCTGGTGGAGACGCTGTGCATCGGTGCGCACGCGGTGGACAGGGCCGGGCTGGAACCGGGAGAGTCGACACTGGTGATAGGCGCCGGTCCGATCGGGCTGACCGCGGTGGCTTTTGCGCGCTTGGCCGGCGCTGACGTGGCGGTGATGGAGATCGACGAGAATCGGATGCGCTTTGTGCAGGAAAACCTGGGGGTGGAGCATCTGATCGACGGGCGCGGGGACGCGGAGGCCCAGCTGCGGGCGGTGTTCGGCGGCGATCTGCCCCTGACCGTGTTCGACGCCACCGGCAATGCACGCTCGATGATGAACGCGCTGGGCCTGATCGAACAGGGCGGCAGCGTTGTCTTTATCAGCCTGGTGCAGGACGATATCACGTTCCCCGACCCGGAGTTTCACCGCCGCGAGACGACACTGATCAGCAGCCGCAACGCCACCAGCGCCGATTTCGCCCGCGTTGTCGAGACGC
>JAPPKG010000516.1:0-5491 GCA_026914085.1 Caldilineaceae bacterium
TCTGCTTCTGTTACAGGATCCGACCTGCAGTGCAAGAGAGAGTACTTGAAAGTGGTTACCGGCTCGTAATGTCTACTGGGCGCATGCCGCAAGAAAGCAACGGGATCCCTAACGACTCTCTTCCTTGAGCACGGGATCCCCCGTCTCCTCTTGCCAGCGGGCCAGCTCCTCCTCTAGCCTCTCCCTTTCTTTCGCCACAGAAGCGTCTTCCGCAAGATCATTCAACTCCCAGGGGTCGGAAGCCAGGTGAAAGAGCTGAGTTCGATCGCTGCCTTGGTCTCCATCACGCTGGTAAGTGATCAGCTTCCACTCCCGGTCCTGAGTCATTCTCTGCACATGCTTGTAGACTGAATGCAGGTAAGGTCGAGTCTCTTCAGCAGTCCCCTTCAACAACGGCGCGAGCGATTTCGCATCCGCACTCGCAGGAATCTCCAGCCCCGCAAGCTCACAAAGAGTCGGATACACATCATAGGTATGGCTGAGCACGTCTATCTGCTTCCCGCCAGGCACGCCGGGCCCGCGCAGAATCAGTGGCACACGCACACTGTGATCATATAGATTCTGCTTTCCCAAAAGACCGTGCTGGCCGACGGACAACCCGTGATCGGCGGTGTAAACGACCATCGTATCTTCCGCCAACCCCTTGCGGGCCAGTGTGTCCAGCATCTCACCTATCTTCTCGTCCATATCGGAGATCATGCCGTAATACTCGGCAATATGCCGCCGCGTGTCCTCCGCGGTACGCGGGAATTCGGCCAGCTTCTCATCGCGTACCCACATCTCCCCGTTGTCAAACGGATGTATCCCAGCGAAGTTGGCGGGCAAGGGCATTGCTTCGGCCCTGTAAACCCCATCCCAGTCCTGCGGCGGCGTACGCGGATCGTGGGGCGCCGTGAAGGCACAGTACAAAAAGAACGGGCGGCTCCCGTCCTGCCGCTCAATAAAGCGAATAGCGGCATCTCCAAACAGGTCGGTCGAAAACTGGTCGCCTATCCGCTGTCGGCTCTTGTCGTAGGCGCCGGTCGGTTCGAAATCCTGAACGGGGACCGCGAAATGACTGTCCATGCCCCCGAAAAACACACTTTCTGCCTCGCCGAAAGAACGGGCAAAACTGGCCGCATCATTGTGCCATTTCCCTGTGGCGAAAGTCGTGTACCCGTTCTGGCGAAACAGTTCGGCCAGATAAGTATGTCCTGGATCCAAAGAACTAAGAGTATCGCGGTCATTCAAATCGTTGCCGACCGAGGCGCGAAACACATGCGCACCGGTGTGAATGCAGGCCCTTGTCGGTACGCAGACAGCACCGCTCAAACCACCCATGTGGCAGTTCCGGCGGAAGGAAGACCCCTCAACGCAAAGTTGGTCCAGCGTTGGCGTCCGAACGGTGGGATCGCCATAAGCTCCGATGGCCGAAGCGCGGTGGTCGTCACCAATAAGAAAAAGTACGTTGGGCTGCTCTGACATTCCGGGGGCACCCCTTGTCTAATGGGAGAGTTCTCGGTCTTGGGATTTGTCCTGAACGTATCAGCCCTCCCGAGACTAACGGGAGGGCCAAGGCGCCTCGCTGCAGAGTTCCTTACTGTTCCACGAACTGCCGCCGGTAAAGAGTAGCGTACACACCTCCCTCTTCCAGCAGTTCGTCGTGCGTTCCCCGGCTGACAATTCTACCGTCCTGCATCGCACAGATAAGGTCGGCCTTGCGAATTGTACTCAGCCGGTGGGCGATGACAATTGCGGTACGATTGCTCAGTAGTCTGTCCAGAGCCTCCTGAATCAACGCTTCCGTGGCGGTATCGACGCTCGACGTGGCTTCATCGAGAATGAGAATCTTAGGATCGGCCAGGACCGCTCTTGCGATGCAGATCAATTGGCGCTGACCCATCGAGAGGTTGGCTCCCCCTTCCAGAATCTCAGTCTCGTAACCGTTGGGAAGTTCCAAGATGAACTCATGTGCGTTGGCCTGCCTTGCAGCATCTTCTACCGATGTCGCTTCGATATCCGGCAACCCGAATCGGATGTTGTCCAGCACCGTCCCCGCGAACAGAAATGGCTCCTGCGAAACAATACCCGTCTGCCTTCGCAGCGACTGCTGCATCACAGTACGAACATCGATGCCATCGATCAACACCTCCCCACTGCTCACATCGTAAAAGCGTGCCACCAAATTTGCTATGGTCGACTTGCCCGCGCCGGTAGGCCCGACAAGTGCGACCGTCTGCCCCGCCTCGATTACCAGGTCCACGTCATGCAATACCGGATCGTCGCTACCATAGGAGAAGTTGACTCCACGCAGTTCAATGCGACCCTCAATGGTTGGCATCTCCTTGCCGTCTGGCGGATCGGCCACCTCCGGGCGCGCGTCCAGAAGTTCCAGGACCCGTTCGCCGCCGGCCATCGCCGACTGCATTGTCGTGTACAGCTGGCTCAGCTCCTGAATCGGCTGGAAGAAACGGGTCACATAAGCCAGAAAAGCCACCAGCACACCGATTTCCAGCGCGCCCTGTGCTACGGCCCGGCCGCCAAACCAAAGCACGATTGCCGTCGCCAGCACCGCCAGAAACTCAACTGTGGGCAGGAACACAAAAGAAAGCGACATCGCCGCAACATAGGCATCGCGATTGTCCTGGTTCGCGTCGTCAAAACGCTTGCGCATCGCCTCTTCCTGCGCGAATGCCTGGATCACCCGCATCCCTTCCAGGTGCTCGGCAAGCGTGCCGACTATACCTGCCACACTGTGCCTGGTCTGCCGGAAGGCCACTTTCGCCCTTCTCGAGAAAAAGTAAGTCGCCAGCAGCATCAGCGGGATCGTGCTGAACGTCAGCAGGGCCAGTGACGGACTCAGAACCAGCATCACCGTGATAATGCCTATCAACACCAGAAGATCGCCGACAAGCGTAATCAACCCCTGCGACAGCAGCTCGTTGATCACGGCCACATCGCCAATTACGCGCGAAATCGTAACGCCCACAATGTGACGGCTGTGATACCCCAGCGAAAGGACCTGCAAATGGCGCATGAGCTGGCTTCTCAAAGTCGCCAGTACCCGTTGACCCACCCAGGACAGAAGATAGCGCTGGCCCGAGGCGGCGCCGAACAAAGTCAGGAATGCTACCGCCATGACCACTGAGATCTGCGAAAGACCCCGCAGATCTTGCGACGCGATATAGCTGTCAATAGCAACCTTGAGCAAGAGGGGAATGCCAAGCGTCGAACCGGTTACAACCAGCATCAAGAGAAAAGCGGCGACCATCTTGGTCCAATGTGGGCGCAAATAGGTCAGAAGCCTGCCTACCACCTGCCCGTCAAACGCCTTCCCTTCGGCCTCCTTTGCCAGGCCGCGCAACAGGCTTCTTGGGCCGCCGCTTCGTCCAGCTGATCCAATTGAAATTGACATTACTCTTCCCTGACCATCGAAACTGGCGTTGCTACTTCGCCGCTCGCTAGGCTCCTACTTTCGTCAACTGTTCCTCATAAATCTTGCGATACAACTCCGACCTCTCAAACAGTTCCTGGTGGTTGCCGGCCGCCGCGATCCGGCCCCGTTCCAACATCAGGATCTTGTCGGCCATTCGCACGGTGCTGAGGCGCTGGGCAATTACAACCGAGGTTCTTCCCTTCATCAGATTCGAAAGAGCCAACTGTATCAGATGCTCGGTCTCGGTATCTACGCTGGAAGTTGCATCATCCAGAATGAGAATCCGCGGATCGGTAAGCAGCGTACGCGCTATGGCGACACGCTGTCTCTGCCCGCCGGACAAAGTGGTGCCGCGCTCACCCACTCTCGTTTCGTATCCGTCCGGAAAGCTCTCGATAAACTCATGCGCCTGTGCCGCCTCAGCCGCCTCGAACACCTCCTCATCGGTCGCGTCGAGCCGCCCAAAAGCAATGTTCTCCCGTATCGTCGTTGCAAAGAGCGTCGACTCCTGCAGAACGATTCCGATCTGATTGCGAAGAGAATGCAGCGTTGCCGACCGAATGTCACGCCCGTCCAACAAAACGCGCCCCTCTGTCGGGTCATAAAAGCGCGGAATCATGTTTATGATCGATGACTTGCCCGACCCGGTTGGGCCCAGAAGAGCCAGCACCTGGCCGGGCTCGATCTCAAACGATACATCTCGCAGCACATTATGCGGGCGGGCGTAGCTGAACGAGACGTTCTCGAAGCGGAGATGGCCGTCGATAGTGCCAAGAGGCTTCGCATCCTCCGAATCCTTGACCATCGTCTCCTCGTCCAGGATTTCAAAGACCCGTTCAGCCGACGCGCCCGCCATGGCAATGGCCGGAATCAGGAACCCTAGCCTGCGGATCGGCGAAGTCAACTGCGCCAGATAAGTGATAAAGGCCACGAGTTCACCCAGTGTCAGGTTCCCCTGGATCACCAGGTAACCCCCCAGCCAGATTATGATCACCGTGGCCAGATTGGCGATCAGATCAAGCATGGGCATGTTGAGCGCCGTGAGTCTGGCCGTGGCCGCCGCCAACCCGAACCACTTCTGGTTCTCGGTCTCGAACCTGTCGATTTCCGTATCCTCTTGGGCAAACGCCTTGACAATGCGCGCCCCGCGCAAATTCTGCTCAAGCCGCGTCGTCAACACCGCCAGCTGCTGCTGAATCTCCATCGATAGAGGCCGGTAGCGGGCGCCGAATCGCATCGCCCTGTGCGCCAGGACCGGCATGGTCAGCATCGCCAGCAGGGCCAGCAACGGGTCCATCAAGACCAATGCCACGGCAGATCCAATGAGCAGGACGACGCCGTTCGCAAGCCCCAGAATCGACCGCCCAGTGAGCATGCGCAGCCTGTCAACATCCTGCATCGCCCGCGACAGCAGTTGCCCGGACTCAGTTCGGTCGTGATACGCGAAGGAGAGTTCAGTGAGCTTCTCATGCATTTCACGCCGCAGACCGTAGGACACGCCCTGCGAGGCAAGTTCAGCAAACCGGCTGGATGCAAAAGTGAGGACGCCGCGGACTGCAGTCAGCACCATCAGCCCCAATACGGACATGGTCAGCAATTCCAGGTCATTCTGACGAATACCCCGGTCGACGATCCAACGTATGAATTGTGGCGTTACGAGAAGAATGGCGGTGGTGCCGAGGAGAGCGGCGTAGGCGGCCACTGTCAGCCGCAGGTACGGGCGCAACCGACCAAGAGCCCGCCATAGGTAGCGGCGGCTCTGGTTCAAGCTTGCACGTTTATACGGCTCGTCAGTAGCGGTTGTCATGTTACAAATCCGGTTTAGTACGGCGGCAAATTGCACTGAGAAACCATTGTACCATGTTTTCGATTTCTGGGCTCCCGCGCAACGCGTAATCGTGCATCCCAGAATGGGCACGAACTTCTCCATGCCTCAGGTCGCTCCAGAGCCCCAACCATCTCGAGATCAACTCTGATTCAGCGGTAGCCCCGTCTCCATCCACTAACCACTGACCACTGACCACTGACCACTGACCACTGCAGTTATGGGCGGTCGGGCCTAGTCGGCCCTCCCTT
>JAPPKG010000183.1:0-5477 GCA_026914085.1 Caldilineaceae bacterium
CCGACAACGCCTTCGACCTGCTCGACTTCCTGGGCACGATGAGCGCCGAAGCCGTTGACGAATACACCCTCGATATTTCAACCCCGGAACCCGACCCTATCCTGCTCGGAAAGGTCGAGTGGGTAGGCATCTCCTCAGCAAAGCAACTGGCCGAGGATCCCGACTCCTACCATACCGAACTCATCGGCACCGGCCCCTACAAGTATGTCGAGTGGCGCAAGGGCGAGTCGATCACCTACGAGGCCAACCCTGACTGGTGGGGCCTGTCCCATCCCGATGACGCCCGCGGTGCCCAGACATTCAAGAATATCACCGTCAGATTCCTGCAGGAAGACCAGGTGCGGGTCGCCGCCGTGCAGGCCGGAGAGGTCGATCTGGCCGCGTTTATCACGCCCGAACAGTGCCAGCTGCTCGACGCCGAGGCTGACGCCAGCTGCGTGTCCGCCCCCAGCGTCGAGACGATCTTTATCCGCATGGACACCAATAGCCCGCTATTGTCCGACCAGCGCGTTCGCCTCGCCTTCCAGCTGGCCATCGACAAAGAAGCCATCGTCGATAGCATCCTTGGCGGGGCGGCCACCGTCGCCAGCCAGATAGTCAACTCCTCCGCCACCGGCCACGACCCCAGCCTGGAGCCGTATCCCTACGACCCCGACCAGGCACGCGAACTCCTGGCCGCCGCAGCTGCAGACGGCGTACCCGTCGATATGGAGATCACGCTCGGCGCACGCCATGCCGTCTTCCCTAGAATCGACGAGGTCATTCAGGCCGTTGCCTCCATGCTCACCGATGTCGGTTTCAGCGTGACCACCACCTTCTACGATCCTGAAGGCTTCGGCCAGGTGATGCTGGTCAACATCAAGGACGTTCCCGAAGATCGGAACTTCGTCGCCATCCATCTGCATGGCAACGAGATCATGGACTACGCCTCCTCCTACCGCTTCTACTACTCCTGCGAGGGCATCCTCTCCGTCTACTGTAACGAGGAAGCCGACGCCGTCTGGACGAAGGCGCTTCCCCTCACGGGTGACGAGCGTGAAATGACGCTGCAGGAACTCAGCCGGATCGTGCACGAGGACGTCGCCATAGGTTACATAGGCCACCTCGATCTCGCCTACGGCCTCGGCGGCCGGATCGAATGGGCGCCACAGCTTGATCACCGCATCCTCGTCAAGGAGATGACCCTGAAGTAAGACGATTCACTTCTATAATCGTCTGCTGCATGTGACAAGAGCGGCTTCTGCCGCTACAATGTGCGCACCAATCGACCGCGGCGCTGCCGCTAGCGTCGCGGTCGATTTTCGCAACAAGCCGATCCGCGCCCCGTAAAGCTGTCATCCGGGACGAATATTGTACAAGCGCTTACGCGCTAAATGAACGGTGCCGGATATAGTGGAGACTGACGATGAAGGAAAGCGGCCGGACAGGAATCATTTTAGCAGGCATGATCGGAGGCGCGCTGCTGGGCGGCGTCTTTGCCTGGCTATCCAGCGCGCGTAAAGACGAGGACGGCGAGACAGCACTCGAAACCATCGGCCCCGCCGAATACTTCCAGCTCGGAATCGGTGTTCTCACCCTGGCCCGGCAGTTTCAGTCTCTGCTCCAGCGAAAATTGTGATTTTCGCTGCCGTATTGTAGTTTTAACGCAAAATCGAACTCCAAAAGGAAATTGCGTTGACCTTCACAGGAAGACTAGGCAGCAGCAGCAGACCCGTACGTATCGCCATCATCGGCGCCGGCCCCTCCGGATTCTACGCCGCCGGCGCCCTGCTGCAACAAAAAGATGCCCACGTCTCGATCGACCTCTTCGACCGGCTGCCTACCCCCTACGGACTGGTGCGCTACGGCGTCGCCCCCGACCACCAGAAGATCAAGTCGGTCACCCGCATCTATGAGCGCACAATGAAGGACAGCCGCGTCCGCTACTTCGGCAACGTCGATCTCGGCTCCGATGTCTCGCACGCAGACCTCAAGTCGCACTATGACCAGATCGTCTACGCGGTCGGTGCCCAGTCCGACAAGCGGCTCGGCATCCCCGGCGAAGACCTGGAGGGCAGCTTTTCCGCCACAGAGTTCGTCGCCTGGTACAACGGCCATCCCGACTTCCGTCACTTTCAATTTGACCTCAGCGTCGAAAGTGTTGCTGTCATCGGCGTAGGCAATGTGGCTATGGACGTAACCCGCATCCTCGCCAAGTCGGTCGCCGAACTGGAAACAACCGACATTACAGACTACGCCCTCCAGGAGTTGCGCGACAGCAACGTCAAGCGCATTCACATCTTCGCCCGCCGCGGCCCGGTGCAGGCCAAATTCACCAACCCGGAGATAAAGGAGCTGGGCGAACTGGAGATCGCCGACGTGATCGTCAATCCGGCCGACCTCGTTCTCGACGAAGCCAGCCAGGCCGAGATGGAAGGCGACCGCACCGCCCGCCGCAACCTCGAAACGCTTCAGGATCTGGCCGAACGCGGCGCCACCGGCAAACCCAAGCAGATCATCTTCCACTTCTTGCGCTCACCGACCGAAATAACCGGCACTGCCGGTGCGGTCAGCGCCATTACAACAGAGAAAAACGCGCTGCAAGCTACCGAAACCGGCTACGTCGCTTGCCGCGGCATCGGCACGTTCACAGAATATGATGTCGGGCTGGTGTTTCGCTCCATCGGCTACCGCGGCGTCCCCATTCCAGGTGTCCCCTTCTACGATCGCTGGGGTATCATTCCCAACGAAAAGGGGCGCGTGACCGCCGAGCACGGCGGTGCGGTCGTGCCCGGTGAATACACCGTCGGCTGGGCCAAACGCGGCCCCACCGGCGTCATCGGCACCAACAAGCCCGACTCAGTCGAAACTGTGAAACTGATGATGGAAGATGTGATAAACGCTGCCGAGTTGCTTCCCGGCGCCCCGACCTCGGCCAACAATTCCGGCCCGCACACCGACGGCCACGGCCGGCCGGGTGACATCATTCCCCTATTGAAGCAAAGGGGGGTGGACTTCGTTTCCTTTGCCGACTGGCAGATCCTGGAACAGATAGAGAACCAACGGGGAGAACTGCGGGGCCAACCGCGCGTGAAGATCACCGACGTCGAAGAGATGCTGCGCTTGATCCAGTCCGCCAAAGAAGAACCTGTTCTCCCTTAGCGTTCAACGCCCGGCATTTTCTGACCTCTGGCCGGCTACCCTAATTGGGAAAGTCAAAACGCAGCCGGTCTACCTACGGTCGTCTTCAGCTCTTGGCTCGAGAAGAGCATCCATCTCCTGCGTCTCCTCTTCACTCTCACCGTCCTCCGCCTGACCTTCATCTGACTGACCTGCGGCCACAGTTTGCGTATCTTCGCTCTGAGCTTTCACACCTTCTGCAGTGCCCGCCACCGCCTCTGGTGTAGCTAACGCCTGCGACTCAAACGCCTCTGACGATTCGTCCAATTCCCAATCATAGGTCTCGGGGGTCAAACTGACCGGAACATGCGCAGGCAAGGATTCTCTGATCTCTGTATCTGACGCATCTCCCCAGTAGGAAGTGACCGACGCAAGTACAGGCAGATCATCCAGACTGAGTATTGACTTTGTCCTCTTTGGCACTGTCACCCTCTCTTCCATCACCACGGGCCGTTTTTTGGTCTCAGGTTCCTGTACTTCGGGCGCAGCCAGGAGTGCTTCGGGCCCTGCCGGCAACTGGTTCATCTTTCGATAGAGTTGTGCCAGCGCCGGGCCGACCGCATCCAGGGGAAGTTGGCTCCTCACCGGTGTGTCCGATGTCTCCCACAGCTCGGCCAACGCCTCGAAGTCCCATAGTGCCGACAGCACGCTCTCGCTGCGAAAGTTGGACGACTCTACCAGGATTCCGCTTGCTCGCGGCGTAAGTTCCTGCGGCGCCAGCACCGACGATCGCCCCACGAAAGGATCTCGCTGACGGCGGCTGAACTCATTGTGGCCGACCAGAAAGCTGATGGCCGCGAACAACTGGTTGTCTTGCATTCGCGCCAGCATCCCCGCCCGCAACTTTTCATACAACACTCGCTCTGTAGCCGCGCCTTGGCCGATCAACAACTCCGCGCCCTGGTATGCTAGCAGACGCCCCACCTCCGGGTACAGCAGGTCGCCGCCCAGCATCAACCCAATCCTGCCGACCGGCGTCTGAATTACGTTCCATTCGTGGCCCGGCTGGGCCAGATCCTCGTCCTCAGGATGCAGCACCCGCTTGGCTTGGTACCCTAAACGCTCACCGCTGGGGCCGTATACTACAGTTAGGTTCCGCAACACACCGTCCAGCGGGTCCGGCAGATAGGCGCTCGGAGCCACCAACGTCACGTCAAACTCCTGCGCCAGCCCCCCGAACACCTCGTCGTACGCCTCCCAAACCCTCTCCGGCTGTGTCGTCAACAGCGCGCCCGCCATCTGGCGGAAATCGGTGTTTAGCCACCCAGCCAGCGCACCCGAAAAGCCGCCGCTGAACTTCTGCCACAGGCTTGACTGCCGCCGCCGCGCCAGATCCGACCGCTTCAACAGGTTCGCCTGGAAGCCGCTCAAAAGAGGCGGGATCACCATAACCCCAGCCAGTTCCGGAAAAACCACCAGCCGCGCTCGTTTATTCTCCGCTGCCCGCAAAAACCTGCGCAGGTCTTCCCTGTACTCCTCCAGCGTCTGGGGCAGCCGCATCTTCTGTTGGATACACGCGACGATCAGCGTCTTCATTTGAGGCAGTCTGGCCGTACCCAGGTCTCAGCGCCTGTCCGAATCGCTGCAAACTACCGCCAATCCAGACAACGTTATCCAATTTGCAACAGGTTCCATAATACCATTAGAGGCAGTTGAACCTTGAATCAGGTGGGGGAACCACGGTGGAGATTCGAGGGGGAGTTAAAACTTCAACCAACAGCTTTGTTTCTCAGACAGGTTCTACTTTTCTAGTGGCCCTCTTCGCACGCCCGCCCAGCAGCCAATGAGGCTCGCTTTCGCTACAAGACAACTTCCCTGGCTTCCGTCTCTGTCAGGCCGCAAACCGTTCAGGCCTTCCCTTCCGGGGAGCCATAGCCCTACGCCAAGACTTTCCCATGCCACAGACTCTCATCCCAGCGATTAGCCATCCTAGCCCGGAACGCCCGGCCTGCGCTGCGCCGAAAGAGCCCCAACGGCACTCCAGGCGCGCAATACGCAATACGAAGTAAAACTAAGCCGCTAACCTTTATACGCCCCAATAATGTCAATGATCAACTTGACATCCTTGCGCGCATGCTCCAGCGCGGTCCGCGACGCCTTGCCGTCGACAATGCAACTGTGGAAATGCTGCAGCTCCCTTACGAATGCGCTGTCCCAATCAATATAAGGCTCGGTCCTGTAGGTTCTGCCCTCGCTGTCAATCCCCTGGACCGACACCGTCGACAGAATGCCCCGCGAAAAACCGGTCGGGTAGTTGACTATCACCCGCTTGTCGTCGCCGTATATCTCTAGCGTCTCCTTGAAATCCCAGAGATCCG
>JAPPKG010000359.1:0-5466 GCA_026914085.1 Caldilineaceae bacterium
GATGCCGGGTGCGCCGGCGAATGAGGCGCCGCTGACGTGGAGGCCGGAATCGGGGTTGTCGGGAGAGGGCGGGCAGATGAGATGCATCTCGTACCACGTGCCGGGCATGGACATGACGAGGTGGGGATCGTTGCAGAGGATGGGCCTTCCGGTGAAGGACTTTTGTGCTGAGACGGCCCAGGCGTTGCTGCCCTGTCCGAATTCCGGTGCGGCGACCCCCAGCCAGCCTTTCAGCTGTTCGTACTGGTTGAGGATGAGGCCGGCGGTGTGGAGGAGCCGCATGGACTCCTGGCTGCCTGCGCCCTCTGAGATTGCCGGGTTTGCATCGGGGTAGTCCGGTTCAAGATCGGCGGCGAGGGTGGGGTCGAGTTTGGCGGCCAGCTGCAGGCGGACCAGTTCGCTTTCCCAGTTTACGCTGAGGCTCCAGGCCATCATCTTGCCGAAGCCAATTATGTCGACGGGCGACCATTCTTCGGGCTGGCGGCGGAGGAGGTTGAATTCGGCGGCCAGCCTGCCTTTGCGGCTGCGGATGTAGGCGTTGACGCCCTGGCAGTAGTGGTGCAGCGCGGCGGTCGTGGCGTCGTCGAGGGCGTCGAGTTCGGCCTGGGCGGCGCGGTGGAAGCCGACGATGCGGCTGAAGCGGTCAACGTCGAGGGCGGCGGCGCCGAAGAGTTCGGCGAGGCGGCCGTGGGTGACGCGGCGGTTGAGCTCCATCT
Source organism: Caldilineaceae bacterium (assembly GCA_026914085.1). Lineage (GTDB taxonomy): Bacteria > Chloroflexota > Anaerolineae > Caldilineales > Caldilineaceae > Bin5. The sequence goes on from JAPPKG010000359.1 coordinate 717, forward strand.
GCCAGAGGCGGTCCTGTGCGTGGGTGAAGCCCTGGGCGCGGTAGAGGTCGGCTTCGTTCTGGGCGTAGACGTGGGGGATGCCATGCTGGTCGCGGAGAACCTCCACTTCTGCGTCCAGTTCGGGAAGGTCCAGCTGGCCATCGTGTTGGGGGGCGGGCCGTTGAACCAGCCACCAGTAGATGTAGACGATGAGCCCGCCACCCAGCAAAAGGATGACGAAGATAAGGGCGACGGCCAGTATCACTGTTATGAGATTCATGGGCTCCCGTCTGTTGCGTATCACTTGAAATCACTTAGGGATGGAAGGGAGGAGTGGACAGTGCAGATGAAGCGTTTCCGCTGGTTCGGAGGTCCTGTTCGCCTTTTCGCGGCAGCGGGTTGCGGTCGACCGTACTCTTCCACGATTCTAACACCTGTGTTAAAACCAAGTGAAATCGCAGCCAGATCATGGCGGCCTGCGGTTTTTGTCGCTGACTTGACACTGGCGACACAGCAGGCGACCAGCTAGCCGAAATGAGAACCGACTTATTCAGTTACGACCTGCCGAAGAGCTTTATAGCTCAGCATCCAGCCGAGCCGCGAGACAGTAGCCGATTGCTGGTACTGGACCGTGTGTCGGGGCGAATTGAACACAGCCGTTTCAGTGATGTCGGTGCGTTCCTGCGGCGGGGCGACCTTCTGGTGGCGAATGACAGTCGTGTGGTTCCGGCGCGGCTGCGGGGGCGGAAGCCGACGGGCGGCGGGGTTGAGATATTCCTGCTGCGTCAGCTCGATGAGAAGGGTTTGGAGTGGAGTTGCCTGGTGCGGGGGAGGGGTCTGCGCGCGGGCGCCCGAGTGGAACTGGATGGCGGCCCGGTGGAGGCGGAGATCGTGGCGGAAGAAAGGGGGGGATTGCGCCGGACGCGCTTTTCTGAACCAGTCGAGGGGATGCTGGGAGAACTGGGGGAGTTGCCGCTGCCGCCGTATATTACTGAATTCTCGGGTGACACGGGTCGCTATCAGACTGTGTACGGCAGGGCGGATGGCAGCGTGGCTGCGCCGACGGCGGGCCTACATTATACGCCGGCCTTGCTGCAGTCTTTGCGGGGGATGGGCGTGGGGTGGGAGACGATCACGCTGCACGTGGGGCTGGATACGTTCGGGCCGGTGACGGCGGAGCGGGTGGCCGATCATGAGATTCATCGAGAGTGGGCGGAGCTGACGGCGGAGACGGCGGAAGCCATTCGGGGTGCCAAAGCGCAGGGCGGGCGCGTGTTTGCGGTGGGGACGACGTCGACGCGGGTGCTGGAGTATTGTGCTACGACTGCACTGGGCGTGGACGGGTACGGGCTGGGCAGGGAGGGGATGGGAGTTGTTCCTTACGCGGGCGAGGTTGATCTCTTCATCTATCCGGGGTACCGGTTCCGGGCTGTGGACGCGCTGCTGACTAACTTTCATCTGCCGCGGTCGTCGCTGCTGATGTTGGTGAGCGCGTTTGTGGGTCAGGCGCATCCACAGGATGTTGACGCGGGGCGGCAGTTGCTGTTGCGGACCTATGAGGAGGCGAAGGCAGAGGGGTATCGCTTTTACAGTTTCGGCGATGCGATGTTGATTATGTGAGGTGGGGGTTCGAAGTTTGAGATGGAGCCGACGAACGTGCCTACACAGCGGACGGCGCCGGTGGGGTGGAAGGCGACGTGGCGTAGAGGGGTTCGGTGTGGGCGCGGTCGTGGAGGTCGGCGATGCGGGCAATGTTCTGGGATGCCATCCATTGTTGGAGCTCGGCGCAGATGAGGCGGATGGCGTCGGGGCCGCGGTGGCATATAGCGCTGCCTACGCCTACTACGGTGGCGCCGGCCATGAGCATTTCGACGGCGTCCTGGCCGTTGCGGACGCCGCCGGTGCCGATGACCGGGGTGTGGGGGCAGGCTTTGCGGGTGTCGTAGACGGCCTTGAGGGCGATGGGTTTGAGGGCGGGGCCGCTGATGCCGCCGGTTCGGTTGGCGAGGACGGGCTGGCCGCTGTAGGGGTCGAGGACAAGGCCGGGCATGGTGTTGATGGCGCAGAGGGCGTCGGCGCCGGCGTGGACGGCGGCCTGGGCGATGCGGCCGACGCTGGGAACGTTGGGTGCGAGCTTGACGATGACGGGGATGCCTTGGGAAGCAACGGCCTCCTTGACATAGCCGGTGACGGCGGCGGTTGCGTCTGCATTGGCGGCGAAGGGTTCGCCGAAGCTGTCCTCGACGTTGGGGCAGGAGATATTGACTTCGAGAAAGTCGGGTTTAGCGTCGGCGACGCGGCGGGCGACTTCACCAAATTCGGCGGCCGTTGCGGCGAAGATGCTGGCGATGACGGCGACGCCGCGGGGTTGGAGCCGGGCTTTGGCTTCGCGGAGCAGGCCGATTTCTTCTTCGACGCCGGGATTGGCCAGACCGATGGCATTGAGGAGGCCGCCGCCCCAGTCGATGCAGGAGGGGTTGACGTGGCCGTGGCGGGGCTCGGGGCCACAGCTTTTGGCGGTTACGGCGCCACAGCCTTCGCCGGCAGCGCGCACGAGGAGGCTTACGGTCGTGCCCCAGATGCCGCTTGCCAACACCAGAGGCGATGGCAGGTCACGTTCGAGAAACGGGACGGACAGGTTGGGAAGATCCTCGCTCAATGCGGAAATCTCTCACATAAGTAGGCTGCTCAGCTACTGACTTTCCCCTGCGGGGGCAAGCAAACCGAGCGACTGACGAATCTCTTCCGGGATATGGCCGGTCTCGGATAGCAGATGCAGGACATCTCCCAGTGCCAGGACGCTGTGAACGCGTATTCCGGCCTTCTGCAGGTTTTCCACTCCTCCCTGCTGCCTATCCAGCAACACGATTGCATCTTCGACAACCAGTCCGGCGGCACGGAACAGCTCGACCGAGCTGACGATGCTGCCGCCGGTTGTGATGACGTCTTCGATTATGACGACGCGCTCGCCGGGCTGCCAGAGGCCTTCGATGTCCTTGCCGAGGCCGTGGCTCTTGCTCTCTTTGCGGTTATAGATGAGAGGGACGCCGCTGGCCAGGGCGACGGCCATGCCGATAGGCAGGGCGGCGTAGGGGACACCGGCGATGCGGTCGCATTGCAGGGCGGAGAGTTCTTCTGCGTAGGCTGCGGCGGCGGCCTGCATCAGTTCGGGACGGCTGACGAGGAGGCGGAGGTCGACGTACATGGAGGATTTCTTGCCGCTAGCGAGGGTGAAGTCGCCGAACTGGAGGGCACCGAGGTCGGCTAGGCCTATGATGAGATCCCTGTGGGACTCTGGAACAGGGGCTGGTTGCGAGGCGGGGAAGGCCGCCTCTACTTGCATTGTGGAAGAGGGCTTGGTGCGGGCGGCGTTTATGCCTTCGCGAATGCTCATTGCGGCCTGGCGCGGGTCGCCGGCTTGGGTGACGCCGCGGGTGGCGGCGACAAGTACGCCGAGACCGTCGGCGCGCAGACCGGCTGAGAGCGCTGCCTGGAGGTCACCGCCCTGGGCGCCGATTCCTGGAGCGAGCAGCCAGGCGTCGGGGGCGACGGCGCGGACGTCGGCGAGTGCTTGGGGGTAGGTTGCGCCGACGACCAGGCCGACGGCGGGCGACCAGCTGACGGCTTCTTTGGCTACGCGCAGGAAGAGAGGGTCTTCCCTGTCCTGGCGCTGGCCGTTGGTGACGGTCAGCTTTTGGAAAGCGCCGGCGGCGGGGTTTGAGGTGTGACAGAGAACAAAAAGGCCTTTGCCCGGGTAGGCGGCGAAGGGGGCGATGCTGTCCTGGCCGAGGTAGGGGCTGAGGGTGACGGCATCGACGCCGAGTTCTTCGAAGCAGGCGCGGGCGTAGGCGGCGGCGGTCGAGCCGATGTCGCCGCGCTTGGCGTCGAGGAGGACGGGGATGTGCTCGGGTATGGCGGCGATGGTTGCGCGCAGGAGGGCCATGCCGGGCTGACCCAGGGCTTCGTAGAAGGCGATGTTGGGCTTGTAGCAGCAGACGAGGTCTGAGGTGGCTTCGATTACGGCTCGGTTCCAGTCCAGCAGAGACTGGCATTTTCTCTCGGCATCGTCTCCGGCCTCTGAGTGTGAGGAATCGGCAGTGTGCAGGAAGCGATCCGGGCAGGCCTCTGGGGTTGGATCGAGGCCGACGCAGAGGAGGGTGTTGTTGCGGTGTGCGGCGGCTACCAGCTTGGCGTAAAAGGACATGCAGGGCCCTCACTTTGACAGAGTAGGACGGCGCGGCCAAGGCAAGTTGTGCGACTGACCGGTTGTCTAAATCCATGCTACGCCACGCGGTTGGATTGGGCAAAACCGGGCATATAGGGATGCGTTTCGAGGTGTGTTGGCGATGGGCGGCGGACTACATGGCGGCGAGGGCGGCGAGGCCAGCCTCTTCAAGGTCTGCCAGTAAAATTTCCTCTTGTTGGGGGGAAATCGTCTGCTGGGGGAGGCGGAGGGGCCCGCAGTCGATGCCGAGGGCTTTCATAGAGACGCGCAGGGCGGCGGCGACGCCGTGGTCGATCATGACTTCGGTGAGGCGGTTGGCCTGTTTTTGGAGGGCGAGAGCCTGGGCAAAGTCGCCGGAGTCGAGGCAGGCGCGCATTTTGCTGTAGGGGCCGGGCATGACGTTGAGGGTGGAACCGATGTTGCCGGGGGCGTTCATCATGGCGGCGAAGACGCACTGTTCATCCATGCCGGAGAATATGGTCCAGCCACGGTCCGAGGGCAGGTCGTCGCCCAGCTCGATGATCTGGGCGATCTCGTACATGTTGG
>JAPPKG010000521.1:0-5447 GCA_026914085.1 Caldilineaceae bacterium
CCCAAAAGCGAGGAGAGAGAAACATCTTTCGCCATGCTGAATCATGAGCGCCTTTGGGCAAGGACTTAGCAGTCACGATTTTGGGTGATAGTATTCGATTGTTTGCTGTGCGGATCGATGCTTTGTGTAAGGATTGGGCAATAGGAGATGAGGAGGCAAAGGATGACAACCGAAGTTGCTGCGGGCGCTTTTCAGCGCATTGCAAGTGTCGCCGAAGTCAAAGAGACCGGTCTGCATACGGTCCAGGTGAACGGTCACGTGATCGTGCTGGTCGATCACGAGGACGAAATCTACGCGCTCGACAACCGCTGCCCGCATATGGGTTTTCCCCTGGACAGGGGCAGCGTGCATGACGGGATTCTGACGTGCCACTGGCATCATGCGCGTTTTGATCTGTGCACGGGGGGTTCTTTCGATCTGTGGGCGGACGACACGCCGAGTTTCCCGGTGGAGGTGCGGAACGGTGATGTGTTTGTCGATGTAACGCCGCGGCACGATCCGGTGGAGCACCAGCGCCACCGTCTGGGGGTCGGGCTGGAGCGCAATCTTTCGCTGGTTGTGGCCAAGGCGGCGATCACAATGGTGGACGAGGCCGGGGACACGCTGTCGCCGTTTGCGGCCGGTCTGGAGTTCGGGGCCCGGTACCGCATGGAGGGTTGGGGGCAGGGTTTGACGATGCTGACGTGTTTCCAGAATCTCCTGCCGAGTCTGGGACGTGAGGACAGGGCGAGAGCACTGGCCCACGGTCTGGCGGCGGTTGCGGCTGATTCGGCAGGCAGTTCGCCGCGCTTTTTGGTTACGCCGCTGCCGGACGGCAGCCCGGACCTGAAAACGTTGAAGCAGTGGTTCCGCCGCTTCATTCTGGTGCGGGATGCGGAGGGCGCGGAGCGGTGCATCATCACGGCGTTGCACGCGGGGGCCGGGCCGCAGGAAATGGCGGATATTCTGTTCAGCGCGGCAACGGATTTCCGCTATATCGATGTTGGACATCCGCTGGACTTTACGAATAAGGCCTTCGAAGCGTTGGATATCGTCGGCTGGGAGCAGGCGGAAGCGGTTCTGACCAGCCTGGTGCCCGGCTATGCTTCGGCGCGGCGGATGGAGGAGTCGAACGCGTGGCGCAATCCGATCGATCTGATCGACGTGTTGGGCGATGCGCGGGCGCAGATTGCGGCTGCCCTGGCCGCGGGACAGGGGCAGCGGGGCAGCTGGGCAGGGCGCGCCGGACTGGTGGAGGTGTTGTTGCGGGATGATCCGCACGCGATCGCGGAGGCGCTGTTGGCGTCGCTGCGGAGCGGGGCCAGCGAGGTTGAACTGGCGGGTGCGGTCACCTATGCGGCGGCGCTGCGCATCGCGCGATTCCACACGAGTAACGAGTTTGGCGACTGGGACACGGCTCTGCATACGTTCACGTTCGCCAACGCGGTCCATCAGGGTCTGCGGCGTCTGGAGGGGTACGCGCCGCCGGACGAGTACCAGCTGTTGCTGCGGGGTGTTTTCGATGCGGCGATGAGCATCTATCTGGACCGTTTCCTGAACATTCCGGCGGCGAGGCTGCCGGCGGCTAACGGCACGAACGGGGCTGCCCCTTCGCTGCCGGCGCTCGATGACTTGCTGGACCAGCAGCAACAGGTGAACGAGGCGGGCAACGCGGTGGGCAGGTATCTTTTCGAAGGAGGCGGCGCGGAAGCGCTGCGGGCTGAGCTGGGTGCGCTGCTGCTGCGGGAAGACCGCAACTTCCATACGATTCAGTGTATCGAGGCGGCATTCCGCCAGCATGATCTGCTGTCGGCCGACCCGGATTCGCAGGAGGAGGCCGTGCTGGTGCTGGTGGCTGCGGCCCGCTACCTGGCGGCACATGCGCCGACGATGCGGGCGCAGGGCCAGACATTCGGCATTGCCCGCCGGCTGCACCGGAACGAGAAGCTGTTCGAGGGAGAGTAGGACCCACTGCCAAGCGACTATAGTGTTGGGAAGAGAGGCGATTTGCCTCTCTTCTCTTTATGTAGGGTTGAGGCCGCGGGTTGGATGACACCGCCATCTGGGAGGAACAGGTGACAGAAAAGATCTTGACGCTGCACCCGGCTGGAAAGCAGGGTGTGAATATCGATAAGGGCAAGTATGACACGGTGCGAGAGGCGATTGAGGAGACGCTTAAGGCGCAGCCGGGTATCACGTTCAGCGAGTTGACGGAGGATGTGGGGCGGCGGATCGGTGACGTATTTGAGGGTTCTGTGAGTTGGTATGTTGTTTCGGTCAAACTTGATTTGGAGGCGCGGGGCGTGTTGGAGCGGGTAGATGGGCGCAGTCCGCAGCGGTTGCGATTGGTGGAGTAGTTGAGTGGGATGGGAATTGATGAGCGAAGAGACCGACGTTTGGTTCATCCTGTAGGGACAACGACTAAGCAGCAAGTCAAGGTAAGTATGGCAACTCTAACATTAGATGTTTCCGATTCTCTCCTCACACGCGCTCGCGAAACAGCCCAAGCGCTGGACCGCCCCTTAGAAGAGGTATTGGTTGGGGCATTGGCAGCCGGCCTGCCTGACGTACATGGCGCCCCGGAATCGGTGCGGAATGAGTTTCTGGAGATGACTTTTCTCGACGTAGAATCACTTTGGCGGATTGCGAAGGATGAAATGGCTTCTGCAGATCAGAGAGAGCTTCAGGCGCTTCTTGACGTACAACGGCGCCCCCTTGTCCCGCGAGAAGAGGTGCGCTTGCAGGCGTTGCGAGAAAGTTACGGGAAAGCCATGCTGCGGAGGGCACGCGCTCTGGCGCTATTGAGTTTGCGCAGCGGTCAGCCGCTACTGGCAGCTTTGGATGTGTCAGAATAGGACCGATGTGTTCTTCCCGCCGGAAGTCACTGGATGCTGGCGGGGTGGGACGTACTTCAGTCAGGCTGATAGATCTCTGCTTCGTCTCCCAAATTCATGGGGCTCTTCAAACATCGTCATGCAGCACCCCGAGCTGCTTTTCCCGCACTGGCGCCCAGACTAACCAATGCCGTGGGGTTATTGACGATTCTCTGACCTGGAATTTGCTGGCCCGAAGTGTTGTTAGTCCTTGAGGGACACATAGTTTCACGGAGATGCCGCGAGTGGGGCAACTGCGAGGGCACCCACAAGGGGTGCCCCTACGGGGGGATGGCCGGGTGGAAGGAGATGTCAACGGGCCTTAGTTACGATGCCGTTGTTGTCGGGGCCGGGCCGAATGGGTTGGCGGCGGCGATTACTTTCGCCCGGGCCGGGCGCTCGGTGCTGGTGATCGAAGGCAGGGAGACGATTGGCGGGGGGAACCGTACTGCCGAGCTTACACTGCCCGGTTTCCGACATGACGTGTGTGCGGCGGTGCATCCCCTGGTGCCCGGGTCGCCTTTTTTGCGCAGTTTGCCGCTGGAGCGTTACGGGGTGGAGTGGGTTCAGCCGGAGATTGCGGCGGCGCACCCGCTGGATGACGGCACGGCGGTCGGACTCTATCGGTCGCTGGAGGAGACGGCGTCATCGATCGGGGTGGACGGCCGTCGTTGGGCGCGGCTTTTTGGCCCGATAGCGGCTGACTGGGAGGAACTGGCGCCGATGGTGCTGGGGCCGTATCCGGTGGGCGTCAATCTGCCGTCGCTGGTACGTTTTGGACTTCCGGCGGCGATGCCGGTTCACGTGCTGTCACGCCTTTGTTTTCGTGAAGAACGGGCGCGGGCGCTTTTTGCGGGGCTTGCAGCTCACTCCTTTCTGAGTTTTCGCCAGCCATTTACATCAGCATTCGGGATGTTGCTGGGGATCCTGGCGCATGCGGTCGGGTGGCCCTTTGCGCGCGGCGGGGCGCAGGCGATTACGGATGCGATGGGTGCGTATCTGCGCGCTCTGGGCGGCGATATCGTAGCGGGCTGGCAGGTGCGGTCGTTGGATGAACTGCCGCCCAGCCGGACGGTGCTGTTGGATGTGACGCCGAGGCAGGTCTTGCGGCTGGCGGGGGCGCGGCTGCCGGCCGCGTACCGGCGCCGACTGGAGGGATTTCGCTATGGGCCGGGTGTGTTCAAGGTGGACTATGCGCTGAACGAGCCTGTGCCGTGGCGGGCGCAGGTTTGCCGCGGCGCGGGCACAGTACATCTGGGGGGCACGCTGGCGGAGATCGCGGCCTCGGAGGAGGCGACCAGCAGCGGGCGCATAGCGGGACAGCCCTATGTGCTGGTGGCGCAGCACAGCCTGTTTGACAAGGCGCGAGCACCGGCGGGCAAGCATACGCTGTGGGCCTACTGTCATACGCCGCCTGCCTCGACGGCTGATTTGACGGAAGCGATCGAGGCGCAGATCGAACGGTTCGCGCCCGGTTTTCGGGACACGGTTCTGGCGCGGGCGGTGATGAACAGCGCCGACTACGAACGTTACAACCCCAACTATGTGGGCGGCGACATCAACAGCGGCGTGCAGGACCTGCGCCAGCTGTGGACGCGGCCCGTGTTGCGGTTTCCGCCATACAGCACGCCGGTACCAGGTTTGTACCTGTGCTCCTCCTCGACGCCGCCCGGGGGCGGTGTTCACGGTATGTGCGGCTTCAACGCGGCGCGGGCCGCGTTAAGACGGCTGTAGGCGTTCTTGGCGGTGTTGTTAGGCCACGACCCCTTCAGATCACCTCTCCTTGCAGCCGCGCTTTCAGCTGAGCCCAGGGGCTGCTTTCGAGCGACTCGAGTCCATCATCGGAATCGCCATCTTCTTTGCGGAAGAGGATGTTGAGGCGGTCGCCTTCGTATTTGGCGCCGTCGATCTGCAAGCGCGCCAGGCCAATGGGCAGGGCGATATTACGTTTCCAGTTGCCGATACGGACGATGAGCTCGTCGACGACACTGCGGTGCAGGTTCACCTCCTCTTTGGCGACCAGGGGCAGAGCGATGCTGAGGATGTAGTGACCGTTGCGGGCGAAGATTTTCTGTGGTTCCCCCTGATAGTAGAGGCGCGTGGGGTCGCCTTCGCCGCCGCGCTCCAGTTCGTCTCCGAAAAGTGTCGCGGCCATGCGCTGGAGCATCTTCTGCCCCAGCACCTCCTCCTCGAAGAAGGGGATGCGGGAGATGGGCAGTGGTTGGAATGCTTCTTCGACGAAGGCAAGATTGCGGCGCTGCGCTTCGATCCAGCCGCTGAAGTAGGCGTCTTGCAGCTCCTGTGGGAAGACGCGATTGCAGACGACAGAATCGACAGCATAGCCATAGAGATTGAGGTAGGCAAAGGCGCGCTGGGCTTCCTTTATGACCATTTTTTCGGGGTTGATCACCAGGCGCATACTGCTGACGCTGCTGTCGCTGAGAAGGAGGCTGGTACGTTCGAGGACATTCACAAGATCTTCGACGCTTTCGAAGAGGTCGTCGTCCGGCAGTGGGATATCGCTCATCCGTGACACGATGGGCCGTGCGATCTGGAGTGTGCGGCGTTCAAAGGGCATGATCTTCTCGATATACC
>JAPPKG010000668.1:0-5440 GCA_026914085.1 Caldilineaceae bacterium
GCTTGTGAACAGCGCGGACCACGCCTATTGGGCGGCGATGGAGAGGGCCGGGCAGTTGGAGATGGACGAGGAGTAGGCTAGGGAGTCGGAACGGGTTCTCCGTGCTGAGCGACGATTTCGCGCATTCCGTCCCATTCGAGCCAGATGTCGGTCAGGGCTTCGAAGAGCTGGGCCCTGAGATCGACGTGTTGCAGGCGAAAATAGATGGCGTAGCGCGGGTGTGGTGAGACGTTGGGCGCTGCGCAGTGTGCAATCTGGTAGTGCACGAGGAAGGCGTCACCGGCGCGGGCGGTCAACATGTGAGGTTGCGGCATATTTATGGGCGGCATGCCTTCTGCCCCGCCGCGCATCAGGATGTCATGGCCATTCTGGTTGAAGTATTGTTCGTAGAGACGATGGGTTCCGGGCCAGACGGCCAGGTTTCCGGCGTAATCGGAGGAGACGTCGCTGAGGGCGATGCCGACCAGCATTGTGAATCGGCGGAGTTCGCCGGCCGGGACGCCGTTGTGGGGTGAGTAGCGGCCATCCAGATGGGGACGCAGCGCGGGCGGCGGGTCGTCCAGCAATGGAAAGCGAACTGCGATCTGGCCGCGTTCAACAGGATTGACTTTCCCGGCACCAATCATAGACTCTGCCAACTGTTTGACGGGCGTCTTATTGTACAGATCAGTGATCTCCGGCGCCTGGCGCAACTCGGGGCAGAATGACTGTGCTTGGAAAGTAATCATATTTGCAGGATCGATGCCTTTGCCAAAGGAATGGTTGATTGCTTTGACGGCGGTGTCGACCATCACGCCGGGGACCGCGCCGGGAATCTGCACATAGCCTTTCTTGTATAGTTCAAGTTTCTGGGCGTGGGTTACTTTCATGGTAATACCTTCGCAGTTCGCCTGGATGAGTTGGGCAATTTTACTACCGTATTGCGGAACGCGACAAGCAGGGCCGCGGCGGGGATACAGCCCATTTTTGGGGCGAGAGAGGGCAGGCACAAGGCCTGCCCCTACGGGGATTTGACTGGGCTGGCGGGACGTGGTCTGGCGAATCCCCTGCGATAGGAGACCTGTCACCAATGTCGACACAAGGTCGACGAGGCATGTTGTTGAAGGGGGGCGTTGCCGGGGGAAACCCCCCGCACAAGGGAAGGCGCTTGCGCCCGACCGCCGATTTGATCGCGGCCGCGGTTGCGGAGCTGCAGGCGGTGGGCTACCTGCCGTTGGGGCTTGTACTGGGTCTGATTGTTGTTGGGGTTAGGGCGTACTTTGTTGCGGTGTTGCGCGCAGAGGAGCCGTCTGCGGCTTAAAGGGAGCGGAGTTTCAGGGCGGCCCAATTCGAGCTTGTTGAGCGCCTCCCGGTTTCAGTTTTAGCGCCAGTATGTAACGGCAAGTTTCCAAAAGGAGATCTTTGTGAAAAAGACGAGAATTCGAACACTGTTTCTGGGCAGGCCAAAAGGCGACACCTTTCCCGGTGATGAGAACGAAGAGTGGCCGATCTATCAGGGTTCGTTCAGCCACGAAAACCTGGCCGCGCGTTACAGAGAGGAGCTGAAGGCATACGGGCGGGAGGTGGAATTTACGGGCCAGACGCTGGTGCGGACGCGTGGGGAGTTGGTAGACACGGCTGCGAAGGTGCAGGACGAGGACGGTGTCCTTGTTTTCATTCTGGGCCTGTTTCCGAATGTTATGCAGAAGGAGATTGCGAGCTGGGGCAAGCCGACGGTGATGTTCAACCCGACGGAGGCGCCGCTTTCGCCGCTGGCCTGGCTGCATAACTTCGTGCCGGTGAAGGGCAAAAGCAATGTGATTCCGGTGCTTTCGTCGGATTTCGCGGACGTGGGGAAGAAGATCGGCGTGTTGAAGGCTATTCACAAGATGCGGCAGTCGAAGGTGCTATACCAGCAGTCGCACACGCAGAAGCAGGTGGAGTCGAGCCGCAGGTGGTTCGAGGAAGGGTGGGGCGGGATCCATCTTTTTTCCGACCTGACGCCGTTGAGCGACGGCTTTATCAGGCAGGCGAAGGAGAGGCTGGGGCTTGAGATCAAGGATATCCCTCCTCAGCGGCTGATCGCGGCCTACCAGAACGCCGATGCCGGGGCTGCGGAGGCGCTGGCGCAGAGTAGGATTACGGGGGCCACGGATGTGGTCGAGCCGACGAGGGAGGACGTGGTCGAATCGTGCAAGCTGTACCTGGGGATCAAGCAGATTCTGGCGGAGGAGGAGGCTCAGGGCATCACCGAGCACGGCATCTGTATGGGGAGCGGGCCGTATCCGCTGCCGTGTTTGGCGTTTTCGATGCTGAACGACGAGGGGCTGGCCGGGATCTGCCAGCTGGACCTGTCGAGTACGATCACGCAGTTGCTGATCGGGTATCTGGCGGACCGGCCGGGCTTTATCGGACATATTCATATTGATACGGGGCGGAATCTGATCGGGATGTCCCACGACTTCAGCGCGACGAGGCTGGGGGGATGGGACAGCGAGGATGCGGAGGAATACGCTTTTCGCAATCACCAAGGGTTGTACCGGAGCACGTGTGTGAACGTGCAGATGGAGGTGGGGCAGACGGTGACGATCGCCCAGTATGTGCCGTTCGACCGCATGTATGTCTTTACCGGAGTGATTGACAGCAATGTGAATCCGCAGCGGGACTGCCGGACGTCGGTGGCGATCCGGGTGGCTGATGCCAAGCGGCTGCTGCGGAACTGTATGAAGGCGGAGCACCCGCTGACGCCGGGGGGCCACAGACTCCTGTTTTACGGGGACTGGGTGGATGAGATTGAGGATTTGGGGCAATTGCTGGGATTTGAGGTTGTGAACGATATGGAGCAGTAGGGGAGAGGCGGGCAGGAAAGTGATCAAGATCAAGGCTGTTGAAATCACTGGGCCGCGACAGGTAACTGTGGTCGAGGATGAGCTTGCGGAACCGGGCGCGGGGGAGATGGCGATGCGCTCGCTGTACTCGGGCATCAGTCATGGGACAGAGATGAACGTGTATCGCGGCGACGCGCCGATGTGGCAGCGGAAACGGGACCGTCGCAGACGGCTGTTCGTGGAGTCTGACGAGCCTGAGTGGGAATATCCCCTGCGCTACGGGTATGCTTGCGTCGGTGTGATCACGGCGGTGGGGCGCGATGTGACAGAGTTTGCAGAAGGCGACGTCGTCTTCAGTTTTGCCCCGCACCAGTCGGCGCACGTGCTGCCGGCGGGTTCGGTGTCCAAGCTGCCGAAGGGACTTGATCCGAGGGCAGGTGTGCTCACGGCCGTCCTGAACACTACTTTCAACGGCATATTGGACGCGGACCTGCATTTGGGAGAGTGCGTGGTGGTCTTTGGCCAGGGTGTCCTGGGGCAGTTGACGGTGCAGTGGGCCAAGCTGTCGGGCGCGTCGCCGGTGATCGCGGTTGACCTGATCGAGAAGCGGCTGGAGATTTCCAAGCGGGTAAGCGGCGCGGATCTCGTCTTCAATGCGGGCGAGGAAAGGGACATCGCGTTGGCGGTGCGGGAGTTGACGGACGATCGCGGTGCGGACGTGGTGTTCGAGTTTTCGGCGAGTGATCGGGCTCTGAACGAGGCGATCCGCACTGTTTGTTACAACGGCAAGGTGATCGTGATGTCGTGGTATGCGGGCGCGCTGGCCAACGTCTACCCTGGCGCGGAGTTCCACCACAATCGCATTCAGCTGATCTCATCGCAGATAGCCGGCATTAGCCCTGAGCTGTCGCATCGGTGGACGGCCGCGCGGCGCATGGAGGCGGTGCTGTCATTGATGCCCAAGCTGAATCTGGAGGGGTTGATTACGGATGTGGTCGACCTTGAGGGTGCGGCGGCGGCCTACGAGATGATCGATACGCGCCCGCAGGATATTTTGCAGGTGGTGCTCGACTACGGTGAGGACTGAGCCTTGACGCTTGCGGAAGGGAATCAAGGTGAGCCCTTCTTGATTATCGCACTTTCAAGTAGGGCTCGTTGACGTTTTCCTGAGCCGGGAGGTCATTTTATAGAAGCTTGTCTATCCGCGAAGTTAGGCGAAGGGTCGCGAAGAACAACAGGGGCGTAGCGGATTCTATAGGCGTGACATTGCGGCTCCTCGCGGAAAAGCCGCAATGTGCCCCCGCATACCGCTTTTCTGACAAAGGCCAACTGGCCCCAGACAGGTGCGATCCCATTGGGTAATCCGAGGGAATCATCTTGGCATCCGAAGGGAGACACCTAAGCTTTCGCCCAGGTCAGGAAAAACTGAATGAACATCGACGAAATTGTTGCCAATTTTGATCGGGACGGGTACGTCCTGTTGCCGCAAGCGATTGGCCCTGAAGAGCTGGCGGTCTTGCAGGAAGATTCGGCCCATATCATTGAAGAGGGCTATGAGGGCAAGGAACCCGAGAGCGACTACTTCTTTGATGCGCTGCCGGATACGGGTGAGGTTGTATTCCACCGTGTGCAGTATGTCTTCCCAAAGGCCAGGAACAACTCTTTTATCAAGCTGCTGGCGCATCCTCTGGTCCTGCAGGTGGTGCAGCGGCTGCTGGGGGATGACTTCATCTGTGAGGCGGAGGCGTTTGTCTTCAAGGTGCCGGGAAACGGCAAGGAGGTCCCGGTCCATTGCGACGGTGACCCCAGCCAGCCGGATGTGATGGAGATGGTGTTCAACGTCGATTACTATCTGGATGACGCCACACCGGAGAACGGCTGCCTGCTGGCGGCACCGGGCAGCCATAAGCTGAATCTTTCCGGGGAGGACGTGCGGGCGCAGGGCTTTGACTATCCCGGCCTGATTGAACTGCCGGTCAAGGCGGGCGACGTGCTGTTTCACAATGTCAAGTTGGTGCATGGCTCCAGGCGGAACAGCGCCAACAGCTTGCGGCGCACGCTCTACTATGCGTTCCATTCTCTGAGCGCGGCGGCGCGCCAGGGTGAATCCAGGTCGGAGGGGTCGTACCTCAGGCCGGGTCAGACGGTGCCCCAGAGCTGGATCGATGACCGTCTGCGACTGATGATGCACGCCATCGATCTGCGGAAGGAGAGCAGCTACGGGCGCGATGAGGTCCCCTTCCCCTATCAGCCGCCGGCGGGCTACGACGTGGCGTGGCCGTCAGCGGATGAGACGATGAATTACCGGCCGGCGCTGGGGTATAGCAAGTACTATTGAGTTTGGCCTGCCGGGCAGGCAGAGGGCCTGCGCCTGCGTTGAGCGCGATGATAGCAGGGGCGTATGCCGCGACCTGATGTCGGCCGTCAGTCCGGCTGGTTTCGGAAGCGCCAGCGGCGGGCGTAGGAGAGGGCCATGCTGGCGGCGACGGCCATAACGGCGGCGAGGACGTTGAAGAGGAGATCGCGCTCGTCGTAGGCGCGATTGGGTAGGTAGGCCTGGATGTTTTCGTCGATGAGACCGATCAGCGAAGCGGCTATGACCGCGAGCAGAGCGGGTACGGGGACGCGGCGGC
>JAPPKG010000305.1:0-5404 GCA_026914085.1 Caldilineaceae bacterium
TGGGCGGTCGGGCCTTCGGCCCTCCCTTGTGCGGGGGTAACCCCCCCGCAACGCCCCCCTTCACTCACCTCCCGCGCCGAGTTCGTGTTCAATGCAGCCGCTGCTTCCCGCGGCCCATCACGCAGCCCCCAACGGACGGACGCCACAGTAGGGGCAGGCCTTGTGCCTGCCTGCCCAGTGCCTCCTGACAAATGGACAGCCATCAGTTTCAGCCACCCTTGGCATGGATTCCCCACCTGACCATTCCTGCCCAAAAATATGGATTTCAACCTGAGGAGTGACCAAGCCACCGCCGCGGGTGCCGGAGACCCGGGGTGTTTCAACTGACCAGTATCCGTTTGTAATTCTCCAATGGTTATAAACCGATGGATTTGGCGGGTGCTACCCCCGGGCGAACCGCGGAACGACCGACCAGCGGGGACTTTCCTCGAAGAACATGAAGCTGCGGTCAGCCGCCTGGGCCAATTTGGAATGCTATGCACTCTCAACCAGTATCGGCTTCAACGGCCAAAACGCTCTCCCGCCTTCGCCAACGAGTCTATTGATCAGACCCTCCGTTTCGACCTTCGTACTGGGATTGCGATAAAGTATTTCCAATGCCTCGATCCACTCATTGCCCGAATCCCAAAGCCATAATACTTGCTGATTCTTGCCGCGTACGGCCCCTTCATGCAGATAGAGTCGGGCAATCTCAAGAGTATACTCTGGCGCCGCTTGCGCCAGTTCAGGGCTCGCCTTGACGAGTCCTTCATCCCAAGTCAGGAATCCGTTTGCCCTTTCAAGAGTTTCTCTCACTCGCTTCGCAAGCCAGACGGGTTCGAAGATTCCTTTGTCCAGGTTGATCCATAGCCCGAATTCCATGTATATTTCCCGCTCTTCATCCTTCTGCAGCAGCCAGTCCCAAAGCTCTCTTATCCGACTCTTGACGTCCCGACTGAATTCAAAAGATTCCTCGCTTATGTCTCTGGATATGAATGAACGCCCAATATCTTTGACGAAGTGCGCATGTTGTGTCGGACTGTCGTTTTTCCAGAACGCCGCCAACAGTGGGTGGTCTAGGCCGAACTCTTCGTAGTGCATGTAGGCAAGCGCAAGGTGCTGTGCAAGGCGCGCGCCAGGTTCGCCGTAATTTTGCCTTTGCGGCGAGTCAGCAGCGTCCGGCAGTTCAAGACCGCGCCTGTAAAGAGTTTGGATCTCCGGGTCGAAGAACATCTCTTCGTAGAGACCTCTCGCCAGAAACCCTCCCCATGCCGCGGTGTAGAGATGCTCCCGAGCCGGCTCCTGAGGAAAGATCCGCGGCAGTAGCTCTCGAATCCAGTCCCTGTCGCTGAAGTAGAAGAATGGCAGGTAGTATCCGTACAGAAACATGAGCGCGCGGCTGTTTTCTTTCCGCAACACGCGTTCGTACAAACTTTTGACTTCATCGAAAATCTGTATTCCGTCGTCGGATCTGAACTTCCTTCTATCCTGAAGGAAAAACTGCACAAATGCCTCGAACGCCCTGCCGCGCATTGAGTTTATGGCCAGCGAGTGAAGCTGGTTGACGCTATAGTCCCTGTCACCGGAAGATGACGTTTCACCTTGTTCGGCCGCCGGAAACGGATCGGGGCATGACAGCAGATAGCCCGTTATCGCCAGTATCTGGGCGCGATATCTGCCAAAGTCTATCGGCGTAAGGCCATCCCGATCAGAAAGCATCTCACGCAGAACATCGGCTATTGCCGTATGAACCGCATCCCAGTTGGCAAGCCAGAAATCGTACCAACCAGTCTCTCTTTGCCCTCCCTCAAACGGCTCCTTCGCGCCAGAGTCCCTGATGCGAGTCAACAGATCGATTACCCCACCCCAATCGACCTCTGACGCCGCCGCTCTATCTTTCTTTATCGCTTCCCGAACTCCCATCAAGAATGAATACGTGTAATGTTGATCAAGCGCCCCGCGCGCGAAGAACAGGCCGGCGTTCTCGACGTACTCGCGCAGCCGGCCAGGGATATCGTTTTTCAGAAGATCGCCAACCCCTTCCGCATTCAGCGGGTTGTAAAGGTCGGCCTCACTGTTTTGCGCGTGCAAATCCGTCGGCGTCCACGCATGGCGGAGTTTCCCGGCTATCTCGAAAACGGGCAGTTCGCCGATCTCTCTCTGCGAGATGGGACCCTTTGGTGTGATCGTTTTAAGTTCGCCATCCCCCCAAATGATGCTTGGTTGCGGCTTATAATCCGGACCAGGCTGGAAGCCCGCTTCCTCTACCTGCTTCTTCAACGCAGGATTCTCATCGATGTAGGGGGGAAGCATGGAAAGTATGTGTGAGCCCTTGAATTTCCTGTATTCGTGTGGCTGACTGAATCTTTGGATGATCCTCTGCACGAAATCCTGCTTTTCGTCTTCAGACAACATGGAAAATCCCGTTTGTAACGCCTTCTCGTATTCAGGGCCCGAGACAATTTCGAGATATCGCTCAACTTCTAACAGTTGAAAGAGGGCGCTCTTGAGTTCATCCTTGAAGATTTCCGGGCACAGGTTCAGAACAAACAGCCGGTACCGCCGCATCACGCGGCTGTCCGGCAAAGAGGCCAAATATTCTCTGTAGATTCTCTTGATCTCGCCTGGTTCGACGCACCGTTCCCCGATCAGACGAACGGCCAGCGTCTTGGCGGCAGCCGCCAGCTCGCGCACATCGTCCTGCCACCCGTCAGTCTGGCCTGGTTCCAAAGTGAAAAAATCTACCTCTAAGAGGAGAAACTGATCGGACGCGGCTATGATCTCAGCCAATTTACTTGTTGCTAGGACCAACGCACGCTCCGCGAACTCGGGGGCCACGGCAGCCAACTGTTCGAACAGTTTCGAGCGAGCGAGATTCTCCAAGTAGAAGGGGCTTTCGCGATAAAGAGACGCATTGCCTATCTCTTCTTCCGGTCGTACATTCAATACGATCTCAGCAAGTAGCAGAAAACTTCCAAAGTCTTTGGCGCCAGCAAGGGTGCTGAGCATTTCTTCATATGCGAAACCCGAATGGTTGAATATCTCATCAAGCAGTGGAACCCACTGCTCAGCCCGAATCTTATCAATCACGCGCGCCAACTGATCTGCTGGCAGGGCGCGGCAAATCCGCAAGAAGCCGTACACAACCTCCTGACTCCGCATATCTGTGGATATGGGGGTCGCCAGCATAATGTCTACAACCTGCGCCGGACATTTTTCAGCCATGCGTAAGAGGTAGTCAAGCTCCGGCGTTCTGAATCCATCGAGGGACGGGTCTTCTTCCTCAAGGACATTCAGAAATCCGTTTCGCCAAAGCCAGTCCAGCCACCGTTCGTCGGCCTTGTGGAAGAAATAGCGGCGAGCATCAAAGTTTACGTCCAAGAGCTTCTGGAGTCGCTCTTTACTAGGTGACAGTGGACTTTTGACGGCCATAGTTGCCTCGCGGGGCGATTCGCGCTATTGAGGTGGACCCCCAAGCAGAAACTCCTCGATCTCGCTGTGTAGGTCAAGTTGACGGGTCAATGCCTGCCCCATACATCTCTCAAAGTCAATCAGTAACTGTTCATAGTCTGGGAGTGCGGTCGCGTTTCGATTGTGATGTGCCGCGTCACTCAAGCGGTTATAGACTCGCCCCACCTCAGCCCTTAGCAAAGAGTCCATTGACGCAGAACCATATCTCTCAAATACTTCGCTCATGTCATCAGGTATGTATACTGTGCCGCTTCCAGGTCCACGACGAGACCTCAGTATAGGATCCAGAATCTCTCGCAAGGAGTGGGTAGCTTGAGCGATCCAGTCGGGATTGGTCCGGCACTCTGCTCTACTGGCAAAAACCGCGCCACGGAACATATTCGACGGTCTCACGTGCAAGCTATATGGATCGTACAGTTCGTCCAAACGCCTGCAAAGCTCCTCTTGTTCTGGAGTCAACCGAACCGGCGGTAGAGACCCTTCGCCGGTCAATTGCGGTAGCAACTCATCTGCCATTGTTATCGATAAACCTCGATTCTTAGCTGTTCAGTCTGTACGGATTATACACCAGCCGATCAACCTCCCCTCGCTTCATTAGCCCCCATCCACTGCAACCCTTGCACAGTCTCTACAGTCTCCAAACTCACGCTGATCACCTTCCCAACCGACCGCAAAATGTATTGCTGATCATCCGTCCGGTTCGGATTGTTCCTAATCCCGCTGCGCCTGTCTTCGCCCGGCACTGGCCAGCCCCCCACGCCAACGCCGAAGGGTTGCCCGGCCGGTAGGTGAACGACTCCGCGGGGATACCGTACAGCGTCAGAATTTTGGCATAGCGCAGTTGCGTTCTAAAATTGGAGAGGGGAATCCTGTCGACACGCTGGTCAAGTGGCATGTCGGGCGTTGTGAGCCGGGCGGAAGGGTATTCCGACTAATCTTCGCAGACTACGTGAATATGGGCCGGCCGCGTGCCGGCCGCGTTTCAATTCCGCTGTCTTGATTTCCGGGCGTTCTCCCGTTTCTCACGCCTCCACGATTCCGCCAGCGTTTCACCGCTGTGGGCGAGTTCAATCAGCCGCTCCCGCCGTTCGCGTTGCTCGTTACTCACGCGAGTGTCTCCCCATTTCTCGTAGTCCTTCATACCGAGTAGATATTCCAGACGCCGAGTCGCCTCCAACCACAGGCTGGCCAGCACAGCGGGGTCAGCCCAGTACCGCTCCATCTCGTCCCATTCTGACCGACACGGATCGCAGAATCCGAATGAGCCTGTCGCCCAATTGTCATCTGGTGGGTAGCACTCATCCACAGGGAAGAGGGAGCCGTCGGGCTTTACAAACAGGGCCGAGTAGCGGACATCTATAGCTGCTCGCAAACGCGCCAGTTCGGGATCGTCCTTCCAAGGATCGGAATCCTCTTTCCAGAGGTCGGGATTGGGAACAGGACATTTGTGCCGTTCGGGATCGTAGACAGGGGCAGGATCCGTCCTTTTCTGTTCACAACGCCGGCAGCCCTTAACCTCCGCTCCAAACTGATCGTCGGGATGGGCAATACCTCGAAGGCGGCCGCGCAACGATACATCATGATACAGTTCAAGCCCTCGCTGCATCGCCTCCACATCCACTTGTTCCATCGCGGTCATAGTATATCTCCTCATATCTGATGATATCTGCCAATCCGATTGCCAGCGGAACATTCTTCGCCTTTACGGGATTTCCCAGGTAATCTATTTTAGGACCTGTGCGTCTTGATATCAACTCACCCGTGAGGGCGGGGTGCGTTATAGATTTGGGGCGAAAAGGTTCAGGAGGGGAATGCGCGGCGACGGTGGGCGATATTATGCTCCGGCTCTTAGCGGGCACAGGGCAGGCACAAGGCCGGCGCCTACGGGGATCTGATGGAACTGGCGGGACGTGGTCTGGCCAGACACCTTCGATTAGGCACCTGTCACCAATAT
>JAPPKG010000578.1:0-5398 GCA_026914085.1 Caldilineaceae bacterium
TGTTGAAAGCTCCCACCAGTGCGAGTGCGCCGGCAGCCACGAATTCCGGCAGCCCCTTGTCGCCCAGATAGGCGGGGAGATGGGCACCGATGAAGGCGACATGGAAGCCGCACACGAAGAAACCGGTCGTCAGGAGCAGGTAGCCGCGGTGGCGCGCGGCCCTTCTCAGTACAGTTCGAAACGGTTCTTCCACTTGAGGCTCTTGCGCCCCGAGCAGCTGTGTGCCGGGACGGCGGGGGAGACCGAAGGCCAGGAGCGCTACGATTGCCGGTACGGCGGCCAGGGTGTACAGGGCGCCCTGCCAGCCGAGATTTGAAAGGAGGAGCTGGGCCAGAGGCGGGACGACGAACATACCCGCGGAACCCATTGCGGTGATCAGGCCGAAGACGCGGCTGCGCTGGTCCTCTCCGATCAGCTGTGCTACTGCGCCCAGTACAACGACGTAGGAGGTGGCGCCGAGGCCGATGCCCACCAGCAGGCCGAAGGAGACAACCAGCCCCATTGTTGTGGTGAGGAGTGTAACCAAGACAAGGCCGCCAGCGTACAGGACCGAGCCGGCGATGACCACCTGCCGCGGCCCGAAACGGTCCGAGAGTAGGCCAACCAGGGGTAGGCCGAAGACGAGGTTGTTGACGGCGAAGGCGATACTGAGGTTTTCGCGACCAGTCCCGAGCGTTTCCGTTATCGGCGTGAGGAAGAGGCCGAAGCTGGACCGGATTCCGGAACTGATCATCACAGCCAGCGATGCGGATACTATAGCGGCGACTACAAGCTTGCGATTATTGCTCACGCGACACATTCGACCTGGGGTGGGACAGCGAGAAGGGAAACGGTTGCGGCCTGCACACGGCCAATCGAAGTTTGCCAGTCTTCGAGCTACTTTTCGATTAATTCTCGCACGAGTAAGGCAGTTCTCTTATGCTCCCATGTTGCGGAATTCTGCCCGCCGTGCAACGGAAATGTAGACGACAGCGGCGGTGATGGCAAAACCGAACCATTGAAGCGCGTAGCTAAGGTGGTTGCCTTCGGAAAAGGAAATGTCCGGCTCGATGCGATGGGGTAAGTTGTCCGAGTAGCCCGCGGCGCGCGGGCGGTCTACGTCAATAGGTCTGCCGTTGCCAGGCGTAAGCTGCAGGACGAACGGAAACAGAGGATAGGGCAGAGTCTGTCCGATTGCCTCGACGTCGAGCCGGTACCATCCTGCAACGGTGTCCTGCGGAATCGCCGATACGGATCCGTCAGGCCGGCGGCGGGTGGGTTGAAGGATTCCGTAGAGCGGGCCGGTATGTTGTTCGTCGAGCCCGCGCCAATTTGCGGGGTCGGCCTCGCCGACCGGAATCCAGCCGCGATTGACCAGAACGGCCTTGTCGGAGCCGGCGATGAGGAGAGGGGTAACAAGGTGGTAACCTGGCTGGCCGGCGTAGCTCTGATTGCGGATTGCCACCTGGCGGGCGTAGTCGAATTCTCCCTGCGCTGTAGCCTGGCGGTCGCGCATCTCGTCCTGGGGCAGTGGTGTAACTGAAAGGTCGATTGGCGGTGCGGCCAGTGCGGCCTGACGCTGCTGGTTGTACGCCCGCCGCTGGTCCAGGCGGTCCAACTGCCAGAAACCGAGGGAGGTCATTACACCCATGGCGAGAAGGACGAGAATAGTCTTCCACCACCAGCGGCGGCCGAAGAGGAGTGCCAGCGTCTTTACGATCTCGCGGGCCGAGAGCGAAGTTTTGGTCACATCGGACAGCCGCTGTCGTAGGTCCCCCCTTGGGCGCCGGCGCCCTGCCCGAGATTCGGGCAGCCCGACCATTATGAGGACCCTCCGGCGGGCGCCGGGTCCCGCTGCTTGACTGGGGCAGGGTCTTCGAGCTCGGTTGAGGGCTTTGTCGCCCAATAGAGGACGACCGCACCAGATAGCAAGAGTATGGAGAGAATACCTCCAAACAGGGCCCGCCACGGGAAGGCTTTGGGGAGTATCTCATCCTGGTAGCTGACGACCTGCTCGACGTCGCAGGGCAATGTGGAGTCTCGGACCTGTTGATCCTCGGTATTCTGTTCTCCTGCACAGCCGGGTGGGACGATGGTGACCTGCACGGACCAATTTCCGCGGCGGGCCGGTTCAAAGGAAGCTACATAAAACAGCTTATTGAGGGCGTCTTCGTGGGTTGCGGTGGCGCTGAGGGTCTCGCGGCTGTCCATGTGCACAAGCTCGACGGTTACTAAGGCATCGAGAATGGGGCCGCCAGCCAGTCCGGTAGAGTCTCCTTCAATGTTCTCTGTCAAAGCGATGGTCACGTGGTATTCGCCAACTTCGGGCGGCTCTGGGTCAGACCAGAGATAGACCCGGAAGGGGCCGGCAGGCACATTGTTCAGGTGCTGAATGCCGATGCCACCGTGGGCTAGTAGAGGCACTGGCAGGAGGGTCACGGTCAACAGTATCAGTAAGATTGGAGCCAAGGGGGTGTACTTAGATAAACACATGGATGAGTCCAGAAAGCTCAGGCAGAGGCCCGCGGAAAGTTGCTGCGTCGTGCGGCGGGCGCCATGCCGGGGTCCGATCGCGGCTAGCCACGGGCCAGAGCGGTGGGGCCGTCTCCGGTGTGGCGATGCGCCAAACCCATCACCGGCGGATGCGGCCTGCGAACGCGTGCCTTCTGTTCGGCGTTAGCAAGCAGGCGGGCGAGCAGAACGAGCGCGGCAATCACGTACATCATGCTGCCGGGTATCCACATAATCAGCCCTCCCCATACCTGATCATCCATGACGCTTAGGCCGTAGAGACGGGGCACGGACTCGTAGTAGGGGTAGATGGGCGTTGCGGCGAAGGAGAGGGCTACGCCCAGCAGCATGTTTGGCGGGATCATGGCCAGCACGTAGGCGACGCGGAGCCACTGGGCGGGCCTGGCGTGGAAGCGGGGCGCGGCGCCTGTGACGTGCCACCAGAAGAGGAGGGCTGCACCCAGGAAGGTGACGTGTTCCAACCCATGTATAGAGCCAAATTGCAGGGCAAGACTGTAGGCATTGCCATCGTGCCAGGCGAAAAAGATAAGAACGTACAGCGCCCAAGCGGTGGCGGGCGAGAAGGCCTTCAGTGCGACGCGGCTCAAAGGCGTGTCCTCAGCCAGCCAGACGGCAAGGCGGCGGAAGGCGTTAGCGAATCTGGCGCGGGGTCGAGCGGGCAAGGCCCACAGGAAGGTAGGGAACGGGTTGGCCAGAAGCAGAAGCGGCGGCGCGACCATTATCAACAGGAGGTGCTGCACCATGTGGATGGAGAAAAGGTGGCCGCTGAGAACAGCGATCGGCGAGAGGAGCGCGAGCGCGAGGACGAGGATCCCTGCGGTGTAGGAGGCGAGGCGCCAGCGGTTTGCAAAGCGTCCATCGCTGCGGCGGCGCAGTCTCAGCCAGCCGGCAAAGTGAAGCGCTCCCAACACGGTAAGTGTCACCAGGATCTCGGGGCGGAGATCCCAGGAAAGCAGGAGCGCTCTAGTTAGCGGATTCATATGCGACTGGGTTGGGTCATCCTAGACAAACTTCGCTGCGGCGATGCTCCTATCAGTGAGGTACTTCGATTGTTGAACCGATAAGATAGATGGCCGGATAGAAGAAGATCCACACCAGGTCCACATAGTGCCAGTAGATGGCGCAGGCCTCGACGCCCCAGTGCCTCTCGCTGGAGAAATGGCCCTTGCGACCGAGCCACCAGACGTTGAGAATCAGGACAACGCCGGAGAGGACGTGCAGTGCGTGCATGCCGGTCATGCCGAAGACGACGGCGCCGAAGACACCGTCGGTAGGCTTGAGATGGCCTTTGACGATGCTGGGGAACATGCCCCATTCCCAGACGACTACGCCGATGAGAAAGGCGGTTCCGAGCC
Source organism: Caldilineaceae bacterium (assembly GCA_026914085.1). GTDB lineage: Bacteria > Chloroflexota > Anaerolineae > Caldilineales > Caldilineaceae > Bin5. The sequence goes on from JAPPKG010000578.1 coordinate 3,867, forward strand.
CGGCGGTGATGAGAAGGCTGACGAGGAAATCGGTGCGCTTGTCGTTGGCGATCGAAACCTCGGCGCGGTTCATGAAGTAGCTGCTAAGGAGGAGCACGGCGGTGACAACGAGGCCGGCGAACTGGTCCAATTCGGGCCGGACGACCTCGCCGTGGGGGCCGCGCCAGAGGTAGAAACGGGTGACCAGCAGAGCGAGGAAGAGAAAAGCTTCGGAGGCGAAGAACAGCCACATTCCGAGCCGGTTGCGGCGCGTGTACTCCAGGTAGGTTGGCAGGTCTACTTCGCCGGTGTGGTGATGATCATCGGCGGCGTGGCCGTGTTCGTGACCATGCTCGATAGCGGTAGCGGTCATCAGTGTTCATCCTCCGACCAGACGCTGCGAATGTGCATAAAGTAGTTGACGACAAGAATGCCTTTCAACAGCGCCAGAATCATCAGGATGGCGAAGGAGTCAAAAGGCGGAGTAATCGCGGCGTAATACTCAACAAGCGTCAGAATAGCCAGCGTAATCGCTACGATAATTCCTTCGCGATAGATGGCAGTCTTTCGTTTAGTGCGGCTTTGTTCGCTCATTTGGGCTCTTTTCTCGGTGCTGAACTTCCGGCGCAACCTCCATTGTGGAGAATGTTCCCGTTGCTAATCGTCACCTGGAGATGCCGTCGTCACATAGCCGGAGTCGGCTAAACCGTAGTCGTAGGGCTCACCAACGACCCGCAGAGGGGCGGGGAAGCTGTGTTCGGGAATCGGGGAGGGGATCTGCCACTCAGGCGAGCGGGAGCGCCAAGGGTTATCGCCTGCGGCAACGCCGACTTCGGCGTTCTGGAAGAAGTTCCACAGCATCAGCAGGACGCCGAAAGCGATTGCGAAACCGGCAATCGTTACTGCCAGCTGCCAGTTTTCGATTTGACCGGCTCCCAGGGTTGGGTCGTAGTCGGCGATGCGGCGGCGCATTCCCATCACGCCGACACCCATCTGCCCCAGGGTCTGCACCCAGAAGGCAGGTGTCATGATGAAGAAGTGGATCTTGCCGAGTGTTTCGTTGTACATGCGCCCCGTTACTTTGGGGAACCAGTAGTAGAGGGCGGCGAAGAAGGGGAAGACAAAGCCGCCGAACATGGTGGCGTGAAAATGGCCGACCACGAAGTAGGAGTCGTGCAATGGGAAGTCGGTGGGCACGGTGGCCAGTATCGGTCCGGTCAGTCCGCCTATCAGGAATACACTGATGGCGCCGAGGACGAACAGCATGGGTGTATCGAAGTGGATCTTGCCGCCCCAAATGGTTCCAAGCCAGCTGAAGAACTTGACACCGGTAGGAATTGCGACGAGCAGTGTCGCGTACATGAAGGGGATACGCAGGATGTCGTTGTAGCCGGAAACGAACATATGGTGGCCCCAGACAATGAAGCCGACGATGCCGATGGCGAGACTGGAGAGGGCGATCCACTTGTATCCAAACAACGGCTTGCGGGAGAAGACAGGCAGCAGCTCGCTGACGATGCCCAGGCCGGGTAGCACGAAGATATAGACGGCCG
>JAPPKG010000322.1:0-5389 GCA_026914085.1 Caldilineaceae bacterium
GCGGAAATCCCTCCCCATACGCGCGATCTGTTCGTTCATTTTCTTGTCAAAAGCGCTCTGAATCTCCTTCAGCATATCCGGCGGGATCGCACCGCGCACCATCGTGTAACCCAGATTCTTCAAATTCAGAATCTGGATTTCCAGTTGATGCGTTTCATCCAACTCTTCCATTGGCGACGCAGTTAGAGGTTTGGTCTTGGTTTGCATGCTGGTTTGGCTCCTTTCCTGAGAGGCTGTTTGGAAAGTAAAGGCTGTCGGCCAAATTGTGGTATACGTAGTTTATGTGAAAACAGAACGATATCCAACAGATTTGACTGATAGCCAGTGGTTTATTGTCCAGCGTCTGATTCCCGCGGCCAAACCGGGCGGATGACCCCTAATCGACCCTTTTCAGACAGCTTTTCAGTGTCCCATTCCCCGGATTCAGCGAGTGGGCCGCGGGCGAATTGCCTGGGCCCCGCCAAAGGGAGGCCAGTTGCGTTGTGGTGACCTATATTCAAGGAAGGAAGCCGGCGGAGGATCTGTTTGCGCAGGCCCGCGCGGAACGGATCGATGCCAACGCTCCCCTGGCCGCGCGCATGCGGCCCCGCACGCTCGATGAGTTCATCGGCCAGGAAGCGATCGTGGGCCCGGGCCGGCTCCTGCGGCGCGCGATTCAGGCGGACCGGCTGAGCAGCCTCATCTTCTATGGTCCCCCCGGCACCGGCAAGACGACCCTGGCCCAGGTGATCGCCAACACAACGGCGGCCCATTTCAGCGCGCTCAACGCTGTACTGGCCGGCGTCAAGGACATCCGCGCGACGGTGGCGGAGGCCCAGGAGAGGTTGGCGCTTCACGATCAGAGGACAATTCTCTTTGTCGATGAGGTGCATCGTTTCAACAAGGCCCAGCAGGATGCGCTCCTGCCCTGGGTGGAGAACGGAACGGTTACTTTTATCGGCGCCACCACCGAAAACCCCTATTTTGAAGTCATCAAAGCCCTGGTCAGCCGCAGCCGCATCTTTCAGTTGAAGACGCTGACAGACGTGCATCTGCGTCAGATCATGCAGACCGCTCTCGACGAGCCCCAGCGCGGCTATGGCGGCCGGCGCGTTGAAATCGAGAACGAGGCGACCGATCATCTGGTCTCTGTTGCCAATGGCGATGCCCGCGCCCTGCTGAATGCGCTGGAGCTGGCTGTCGAGACCACCGATGCCGACCCGGACGGTACCGTCCGCATCACACTCGCCATCGCCGAGGAGTCGATTCAGCGCCGCGCCGTGCTGTATGACAAAGAGGGCGACTATCATTTTGATACGATCAGCGCCTTCATCAAGAGCCTGCGCGGCAGCGACCCGGATGCGGCGCTGTACTGGCTGGCGAAGATGATCTACGCCGGCGAGGAGCCGCGTTATATCTTTCGGCGCATGTTGATCCTGGCGAGCGAGGATGTGGGCCTGGCCGACCCGCAGGCCGTTCAGGTGGTCGCGGCCTGCGCCGAGGCCTTCGACCGTGTCGGCCTCCCGGAGGGCAACTTTCCCTTGGCCCAGGCCGCGCTCTACCTGGCGACCGCGGAAAAGTCCAATTCGGTTCTGGCATTTTTCGACGCGCTCGAGGCTGTGAGCAATGAACCCGATTCTGATGTTCCCAGCCATTTGCGCGACGGCAACCGCGACAGTGAGGGGTTTGGACACGGGGCAGGTTATCTCTATCCGCACGCTTACCGGGACCACTGGGTGGCGCAGCAGTATCTTCCCGGCGCGCTGCAGGGCAGAGTCTTTTACGAGCCGACGGGCCAGGGCTATGAGGCCAGAATCAACCTCGTCGTCACCCAGCGTCGCGAGGCCCAGCTGGCCGCCATGCTGGACGGTTTTGGCGCGCCGCCCGAAATCCTGACATTCGCCCCCGAAGAGTCCGCCCGCGACCGCTGGCTGCAGCGGACGATTGCACAGGCCGGCGAAGCGACCGCCGCGCTGCGGGACCGCATTCTGGACGGCGGCCCCCTTGAGCGGCACAGTGTTGTACTGGATGTGAACGCCGGCAGCGGCCTGCTGACCTGGGAAGCGCTGCGGCGCGCGCCCGAAGGCGGCGTCTACGCGCTGGCATTCAACGAGTCGGACCGGCAGGCGCTGCAGGAGCAGGCGCAAAACCTGGACGAAGTCGAGCGGCCGGTTGTGCTGCAGGGGAAGGTGGGAGAGACGGCGCAACTGCTCGGTACGGAAGAGGTCCGGTTTGATGCGATCATCGGACGAAACGCGCTGCTCGCCGCTATGGACAAAGAGGCCGCCCTGGCGCATCTGGCCGAACACCTGGCCGCGGGCGGCTGGCTTGCGCTGGCCGAGACGATACCCAGACATACGCAGAGAATCTACGACTTAGGGGACCGCTCTCTGCTCCAGCCGGAGCTGGCCGAGCGGCTCATCGCGGCCGAAGAGTCGATCTACGCCGATGCGACGGATTACCTGGTCAACTGGGACGAGGAGACGTTGCAGGCCGCCCTTTTCGCCGTCTTCCCTGAAGAGGCACAGGCAGGGCGGGTCTCGCTGGAGCGGATCGACATCGATACCGATCTGCGCATTACCGAAGCGCACGTCCGGCGCTGGTTCAGTCCGGCTCCTGGCGAGCGCAAATCCTATGCCGAACGGCTGGCCGAACAGATGCAGCCTGATGAGGTGGAGCAGGTTGAGGGCTGGATCCGTGGACAGCTGCTGAACCGGACCGTGGTCTGGCGCCGCCGCACGGTGTTGATACGGGCGGCTGGGCGGTAGGCAGCTGCATGTTCTGCGGCCAGACCAGGATGTCCCTCTCTCTGACTCACCTGAGCTGCGCCGCCAGTGTCAGATAAGTCAGAAGCTGAATGCAACTTTTTCCCCCTTCTCGCCGTCCAATAGTTGCGGCTAACTGTCAACAGCAACTTCGACGGGACAGAGAGGGGCTCCATGAAAGTTTTTGCCACCTTTCCAATCGCATTCTTTGCAGGCTTCTTGCTAATGGTTGCCTTCAGCCATTCTGCTAGAGCTCAATCCGAAGATGTAGAAGCGCCAACACCGCAAGCCTACCTGGCTGTGCGAGGAGAGAACATCGCAACGAAGGGACAGGTAGAGGCTTCGGCAAGGAATCCTGGGCTTGTGCTGGTGAATGATGGCGATCCACATACAATGTGGAATTCGCATGGCTTTGCACCGCAGTGGATTTCAATCGAGTTCGATACTTTCCATCTGGTGAACAAGATCGAGCTGGTTGTTACGCAAAGCGAAGCCGGCGAAACCACACATGAAATCTGGCTGGGAGACGATTCTCACACGACGACTCCTTATATGCGGTTTGACAAAGCCCACACCGAAAATGGACAAACATTAGAGATCTTTGTCGATCCTCCGCGACGCATAAACAAGGTGTATATTCTGACCAAGCAGGGTAAGGGATGGGTCGGCTGGTACGAGGTGAGGGTTTTCAACGCGATTGAATTCAACGAGTGGAAACTCAACGAGACGGCCTCTGGGTTTGAGTTGCCCGTGCAAGCGACTCATGCCGGCGACGGGAGCGGTCGGACATTTGTCGTCGAGCATAAAGGACGCGTGCGTATCCTCAAGGACGGTATTGTCCAGGGCGTTCCCTTTTTGGACATCTCTGATCGTGTGAAATGCTGCGGCGAACAGGGACTTTTCAACATCGCCTTTCCTCCAACATATAGCGACCGCCAGCATTTCTACCTGAGTTATACAAATGCCGCTGATGAGACCGTTATCAGCCGGTTTACGACGACCGCCAATCCTGACATAGCCGATCCTGACAGCGAGGAAGTCCTGCTTGCCATCCCACAACCGCATGTGAATCATAATGGCGGTTCCCTGGCGTTCGGGCCCAGAGACGGATACCTCTACATTGGCAGCGGCGATGGCGGCGCCATGGAGGACAAGCAGAATGGACAGGATCCCGGTACGTTGCTGGGCAAGATTCTACGGATCGACGTGGAATCCGGCGTCAAACCCTACGATATTCCTGCCACCAACCCGTTCATAGAAGAGGACGACTACCGCGACGAAATCTGGGCATTGGGTATACGCAATCCCTGGGGATTCGCCTTCGACAGGCAGACTGGCGCTCTCTACATTCCCGACGCAGGACAGAGCAGAAGAGAGGAAGTTAATTTTCAGAGCGCGGAAAGCCTGGGAGGGGAAAACTACGGATGGCCTATCTGGGAGGGGAATTACTGCAGTCAATTTGAAAGCGTTTCGTGCTATGCAGCTGGCTTGGTTCTGCCCGTATCTGTCTATGACCGCCTGTCGGGGGAGTGCGCTGTTGTAGGCGGTGCGGTCCTGTCAGGGATTTTCTTGTATGCTGATTTTTGTAAGGGTAGCATCTGGGGATTGCAGCGTAAAGGAGACAAATGGCAGAGCACACAACTCATAAGCGGTTCTACTGCAATAAGCAGCATTGGCACTGACGAAACGGGCAATGTATACGCCACCGGCTATGCGAGTGGCACGATCTATCGACTCGTTCCAACTGTGAAAGACGAATCAAGAGGACACGGCACAGCCAAGCAAAGATCTCTTGAAACAGTTGGTTTTGGACAAAATACCTTCCCGCAATAGCGGAAAGCTCCGTGGCCGCTTCTTCCTGGGCAATGTCGGCCCCCTCGCAAGCTCAGACCGTTAGCCTATGGGAAGTATTTCAGGATAATCTGTGTAAGCGTACCTCCTGAAATGTACGCGGATAGCCTCAGTGCCTTATGCGTTACCCATCGCTGCGATCACCCCACTCGAGGTTCAGATGCTCGCCAGCCGGTGCGGAAGTCGAGTTCCTGGATGAGTACGAAAGTGTTAATGCGGCGCACGTTGAAGTCATCGCACACATCAGGCAACTTGCGGTTGGCTCGGCTCCGGCTTGGACTGGAGTGCTCGGTGGTTACAACACACCGATTCTGTGAATCAACGAGAGCATAGGCGACGAGAAACGGGTCGCGGCCTATTTTTATTAAATCCTCATCGGTTAAGTCGCTGGCGTACCCGTGTTCAAGAACGCGGGTCACCTGTTCCACGACAGCTTCTTCATCAAGGACAAGCGTATTCTTGTTTGCCTTTAGCCATTCGACCAAGGGATCAGGTCGATCCTTTGGGGGCGGGGGAAGAATAACTTCTTCGTAACTGCTAAGCTATGTTCTGTGTGTGCTGTGTGCGGTCTGTCTGGAGGAATGTACCGTGAGTATTTCTGTAGCGGGCTTGCGATGGTCATAGCGGTGAACGTTGGGTAGGTATGGGAGTTGCCTCGCCTATCTTGCCTGCGCTGGCACATACTCTGAATGTGCCAAGACGCGGGGTTGGGGGGTGAAGCCTGGTCGCAGCGGGTCGACAAGGTCATATTGCCACACACTCGCTGCGGCGGGGGGTTTAGGGGGGGCGTTGGG
>JAPPKG010000334.1:0-5389 GCA_026914085.1 Caldilineaceae bacterium
CAATTCAAATATGTCGACTCCGGAAAAGTGGGGGCGCACCTCGCTCTCCGATAAACCCGGTGCGGTTCACAATAGGAAGGCGCCGCTTGGAGATTGTCAAGTTTGTGGAGAACGCTCCTGAAGCCGCTACCGCTGACAGCCATCCCTCTTGCGATGTTGAATGTGGTGAGTACCTTGGGAGCGATGTGTTCGATTTGAGCACTTTCAGTTTTGTCTTCGCACCGCAAAGCCCGCACCTGCCGTCGTCCCGGTCGTACACATATCGGAGCGCGGCACGTCTGTGCTTGGGTTCCCACTCGCCTGTGGCATCTGGTTCATCCATTTCTAGGCGCCGGTGAAACTCTTCTCGATCCGCCGGGACCACCGTCGGAAGACATGTCCAACATAGTATTCACTGGCTTATGTATTGCGACCAACGTTCCATCACCGGCCTCCGAAGTTCAAGCAGATCAGTTCGGGCGTAGCTGCCCTCAACCCCACGCACAACGTGCGCTAATGCCTGCTCACACACTTCCCTGGGCACACCTGTCTCGCCAGCCCAATCCCGAAACGAGCTTCTCATTCCATGAGGCACGCAGTTGATGCGAAGCTCACGAAACAACTTCGATATTGTGCTGTCGCTGAGGCCTCGCCCGGTCACTGAAGGGAACACAAGCCCATCGGCTCCCCACAGTTGACGTGCTTCATTTAGGACGGCCACAGCCCCCATGCTGAGCGGAACCCGATGGGAGCGGCCTGACTTCGTTCGCCTACCGGGAACCGTCCATGTTCGGGTTTCCATGTCCATCTCCGGCCAGCGGGCGAGTCTCGCTTCGCCGCTTCTAGTTGCTGTCAGGGTAACAAATTTCGTGGCGAGGACAGTAGCCCGGTAGGCCCCCGAGGATTCGACTATCCGGAGGGCTTCAGCAACGTCAGCGTGGGGCAGAGCCCGTTGGCGCTGCTTTCCGTTGACCCTGGGCAAGGCGGACTCGATCACCGGCCCCCGGGCGGGGTTATCGATACGGTGGCCTGCTGCTACTGCCCAACCGAGCACGGCGCCAATCCTTTGCTTCACCCGGCGCATGGTTTCTGCTCTGTGGTGCCAGTGAGGGGTCAATATTCTGAGCACATCCGCAGAGTTGATGGCAGCCACCGACTTGTCCCCGATGTGAGGGTATACATAGCGATCCAGGGATTGTCGCCACTGTTTGGCGGATTTGCCTCCGTTGCGCCAGGTGGGAATGCGAAGTTCGATCACCGTCTCCGCCGCCTCTCTGAAGGTGGGGGCGTTCTTGCTTCTCGGGTTGCGGCCTTCTTCAAGGGTCTGGCTGTTCTTGATCGCCCGCCGACGGGCCTCGGCCAGCGTGACCGCGGGCCAGACACCCAAGCCGAGACTGGTGTATTTGCCGTCGATGCGGACACGTTGGGTCCATCGCTTCGAGAGCCGCCCGTTCTTGCGTCGGGTAACCAGGAGGCTGAGGCCGTGTCCGCCGTGGCCGTCGCCATACCGTCCGGGTTGCCTGACGTTTTTCACGAACGTGGCTGATAGCACGTTTGGCCTATTCACAATTTTTACTCCGCCATTTCTTTAGTACGTTTTATGGTACTACTTTAGTGGTGGAATGTCACGATTTCAAATGAAACCATATGAGACCATGGATGGTACTGAAATGCTTAGTACTCTGGGGTTTCTTTGAGATGAGGTGGGTTCTTGTGAACCTTCCCGGAACCGCAAAATGGCGGACGTCCGCCTCCGCTGCTACTAGGGTTGTTTCTGCAGGTCAGGTCCTAAAGAAAAGCTAACAATTGAGCTATCGCATCTAGGGCGCTGTCGTGGGATTCCAACCCGACAAGGTGGTGGATCAACCTTGCCCCCTAAAGGAGCGGGCGGGCGGTATTTGCCTGTACCAAACCTGAGTGCTCGGCACAGGAAGAAGGACGGAGATCCTCAACTCATGCTGAGCGTACGAAGCAGTGGATCCCCAAAGGGCCTGGGTCCTTCGTTAATCTCTAGCGGCGGCAACGGCACGTTGCTCCCATTCCTCACAATATTTCCAGATTGGGGGGTTGTATTTCCGTTTCGCTCACCGACTATTAGGTAGATGGCTGAGAAAGGCACCGACGAACTTGAAGCTCTGGTGGCGGAGTGGCACGCTCATGGTGACTCTGAGAAACTATTCCGGGAATTACGCGGACCGATGCGAAGGTCAGCACGGAGGGGTCTTCGGTTCATTCTTGGGGAAACGCCCGACGAGCATGATGTGGATGAGGCAGTTCTCAAAGCGTTTCGGGAAGTGCTGCGGAAGGAAAACCCGCGATCCCTGGTGGGCTACGCCTGCACTGTTGCCAAGCGTCGTGGGATGGACATTGCACGGTCTATTTACAGGAAGCGGAATCACCTCAGAGAAAACGCTTGGAAGATCAACCAACTTCGGTGGAGTCTCGAGGATGAGGAGGCAGCAGCCCAGGACGAGTTGTTATATCGGCAGGCAGAGGATTGCCTGGCCGAGTTGACCCCAGAACAGAGAGAGGTGATCGAATTGACAGTGAGACAACAGAAGTCACTCTCGGAGTGGGCCATGAGACGAGGCGTAAGCTATGAAGCCGCCCGCCGAATGCGGGAGCGAGGCGTCAATAGCTTGAGGCGCTGCGTTGAACGCAAATCGGCTGACGGGGATGGGGAGGTGCTGTGAATCCGGAAAAGAGTGAAGAGCACCTCTCCACATTGATCGATGTCCATCTGCAATTCCTACGGGGCAGGGGCCCAGAGCCGGATCTGACAGATCTTAATGAAGAAGACCGCGCCGAGGTCGCCCAGACATTGAAACTCATTGAGGTTTTGGCCGACTCCCTGCCCGAATCGCCTCCGATGGAGAAAGATCCCGTAGCGATTCAACTTGGCTTGGGTGAGGTCGGAGACCACCAAGCCTTAGACATCCAGATTCCCGGTCCGGTAGTGAAGGATGTCGAAGGCCTTTGCTCAGGGTTCGGTGGGGCGGTGCGAATGGACGTATTGGCCAATGGTATATCAAACGGCACCCGGGACAATCTTGTGTGCCACTCCTTGGCCGAAATGGTAATTGTTGCAGTCCTCGACGCTTCGGACCTCCCTCAGAATTCTCGAGATGCATTACCGATCTTCACCGACCATCCTGAGGTGACTGCGGTTGCGTTTAGTAGCCCAGATGCCTCCAGAGCAACCGTTGTCACGTACAGCCAATCGGTTGGCCATTTGATCCCAGCGGAGGGTCAGATGACATCTAGAGAACTTGAGTGGGAGCCTCTAGAGATTGCGCTTGGCCGCTATCTGGAACGTTCGATACCGCGCTGGGAGGAGGTACGCCTACTGCCACCCGACGACAATCTAGATCCTCTTGTAGTTGACGTTTCTGGAGTGGTGGCATCGGAATTGACAGGGGTTGCTCGCCTTCGTCCGCGACTTCCTCACAAGCAAGAGGCACGTAACTTCGTCACCCAGATCGAGAACTCTCTGATCAGTGGATGGGTCGAGGCAGCGCGCAGCGGTGAGGTTTCTCAAGATGCCCTCATCGCGGACATCGCTGCAAGGTGTGAAGTGTCAGAATCGTGATACGCAGAATCACAATCCGCAACTGGCGCGCGTATCGCGACTCCACAATTGACTTGGACTCTCCAATGGTGTTTTTTGTGGCGCCAAATGGAGTCGGTAAGTCCTCGCTCTACGAAGCAGCTCGACACTGCCTGTTGGGATTCCCAAAGAGCAAAAGTGCTAGGCAGGCGATACGGGCAGGTAGCCAGAGAGCCGAAGTGTCGATGGAATTGACTGTAGTCGATGGAACGGTGGTGAGCGTCACTCGCACCCTCACACGCACCGGTCGGACATCATTCGCTGCCTCCAGAGGAGGCAAGACTCTAAGTGAGGCTTCTTTCGTTGACCTTCTGGAACGCTCATGGTCAACAGACCTGACCCTTTGTGACCGACTCGCCTTTGGTGACTTGGAAACCACACCAAGGATCAAGAAGGCGTTACCGATTAGGGAGCATCTGGCGAACTTGCTTGGGGTTACTCCACTGATAGAGACAGCGCGGTCCCTAAAGGGAGCGCAGGCCGTTGCTTCTAAGACTGTTGCTGCTCTACGCTCCGAGGTTGCAGGATCAGAAGAGAAAGTTGCATCACTAGAGGCTGGGCTAGACCATGCCGAAACTGGTTACCAAGCACTCAACCGTGAGCTTCGAAAGTTGCGACCCCGAATGGTGGAAGCGGAAAGAGCAGCCAAACATAGCGAAGCCTGGAAGACTTACAGGTCAGCCGCAGCTAAGTACAACCAACGAGTTCAAGAGTTTCTGGCCGATGTCGGAGATCTGATCACGATTGACCCGACCAACCCAGATGTCGGGTTAGAGACCGCTCGTCAGGAGGCCGCGGATGCTGTGGGAGCGGCTCAGGAGGCTATGCAGAATGCAGATAGGGCCGCGGCTAGGGCGGCAACAGCTTCAGAACTGTTGGAGTCGTCAACCCAGATTTGCCCCACATGCCTACGGCCAATGAGCCGAGAGGAACGCTCATCCGCATTGCTCTCCCACGGCGAAACCGTTTCCCGAGCATCCTCGGTAACGGAGGCTACCAGTGCCACCAGAGCGGACGCCAAGCGTCATCTGCAACTAATGACCGACTTATCCCGCCGATTTGATCGCCTCCAACCTCCGAATCTACCCGAAGTCAATGATCCCGGTGTCAAGGCCATCACGGAACTAGAAGCCCTGCGCGCGTCGGAGGGCCTTCTGCGGGAACGACTTGGTGAAGCACGAGCAAAGCGCGCCAATGCTCTCTCCGTGTTAGAGAGAGCGCGCTCAGATTTGTCGAAAGCTGCCATGCTGAGGCAAGCAGCCCGGGAAGAGTTATTGCTTGGTACTACAGCATCCGTATTCGAGACCGTTGCGCATCGTTACCTAGCGGACCGAATTGAACCATTGACCCGAGACATCGCTCATAGGTGGAAACTCCTGTTCGGCTCAGAAGGACTTGCCCTTAGCCCGACTGGGGAGATCCGAATGAGGCACGGAGATAGACATCTGGATCTTCAAGACATGAGCGGAGGGGAGCGTGCCATAGCGGGGATCATTGTCAGGATGCTCGTAACTGCCTCAGCGACACGGATCCCCATGGTCTGGTTTGATGAGCCGCTTGAACACCTTGATCCAAGGCGTCGATCCGGTGTAGCACACACGCTGGTGAAAGCTGTAGCGGCCGGCACCGTTAACCAAATTCTTGTGGCGACATATGAGGAGGGCATCGCTCGACGACTCGCGCTTTCCGCACCAGATCTTGTCACCGTCGTGTGCGCCGACACGGAGCCCTTCAACTAACCACTGCTGCCGGGGGGTGTTTCTATCTTTTTTGCAAATCGGTTTGGGGGTGTTGGGGGTTGTA
>JAPPKG010000379.1:0-5385 GCA_026914085.1 Caldilineaceae bacterium
CCAGCGTATCGATCGCCCGCTCCCACATATTCTTGCAGATGATGAACAGCCTGTCCCCGCCCGCCTGCGTAACCAGGTCCAGCAGATGCAGCACGTGCCCCGGCTCCTCAAAATGAAAGTCCGCCACCACCACGTGCGGCTCGTCCAGCGCCGCAATATGCCGGAACTTGTCGCTCAGCAGATAGCGCGAAATATACTCCCCAGCAAAGCGCGACCCCTCGCGAAACCCGTATGTGTGCCCAAGCCCGTACCCCGGCTGGATCAGAATATTCCCGTACGGCCCCAGCACGTCGATCATCTCCGCCAGCAGCTGCGCCACCTCCGCATCATCGGTCACCGCCCGCACCACCCCCGCCACGTGCTCCGGCTGGGTCAACGGGATCGACATCTCGTCCAGCGCCGCCACCGCCGCCTGCACACCCTTCTCCAGCCCCCGCTGCAGCAGCACCGGGTCCGCACCGCCCGCGATCAGACGGTGCATCTCACCCGCAATACCCCGCGCCAGCACCGCCGCCGTCACGCTCCCGTCACCGAACCGCTCGCGCATATGCCACACAATGTGCCGCATCATCATCGCGCCCGCATTCTCCACCCGGTCCGGCAGCTCCGTAAACCGCCGCGCGATCGTCGCCCCGTCCTCCAGCGGCTCAAATCCCGCCGTATTCACCCGCTGGCTCACGATATTCCCGCCCCGCGGACCCAGCGTCAGCGACAGCAGCCGCGCCAGCGTGTCGAACCCGCGCCGCATCGGCTCGCGGCATTCCGCCCCGAACACAACCGACGGCACCCGCACCGCAGGCGCGGCCGAACCGCCCGCAGACGACCGCGAACGTTTCGGCATGCCTCAGCCCTTCAGGGCGCCGAGCGTGATGCCGCTGACAAAATAGCGTTGCAAAAAGGGGTATACAACCAGAATGGGGACGACCGTCACCAGCGTCTGCGCCGCCCGCAGCGAACGGTCCGAGAACATGTCGAAATCCTCAGGATTGCGCATGAACTCGTTCATGTCCATCTTCACCACCACCGTGCGCAAAAACGTCTGCAACGGGATCAAGTCCCGGTCCGCAATCAAAATCATCCCGTCAAACCACGCGTTCCAGTGCCCCACCGCGCCGAACAGCGTCAACGTCGCCAGCGCCGGCACCGAGATCGGCAGATACACGTGCAGCAGGATCTGCCAGTACGTGGCCCCGTCGATGATCGAGGCCTCCTCCAGCTCCTTCGGCACCCGCCGGAAAAAGTTCATCATCAGGATCACGTTCCACAGCGGCAGCGCCTGCGGAATGATCAGCGCCCAGATCGTGTTCAGCATGCCCAGCTTGCGTATCACCAGGAACCACGGGATCAGCCCCCCGTTGAACAGATACGCAAACACCACCGAGCCCATGATGATGTTCCGGAACGGCATCTCCTCCTTGTTCTTCGACAGCGGGAACGAGATCAAAACCACCAGCGTCATCTGCAGCGTCGTCCCAATAACCGTCCGGATCACCGAAATCCAGAACGCGTTCAGAAAGACGCCCGCCTCCAGCACCTTCTCATACGTGATCGACGTCGGCCGCACCGGCCACAGCGTCACCAACCCGCCCGTCGCCGCCGCCCGGTCGCTGAACGAAAGCGCCAGCAGATGAATCAACGGAATAACGCAAGACAGCCCCAGCACCAGCAGGAACGTATGGTTGAATATATCAAAAACCCGCGACCCAAACCCGCGCCGCTCCGCCCTGTTCATCCCGTTTCCCTAACTAACCACTAACCACTAACCACTAACCACTAACCACTGACCACTGACCACTGACCACTGCAGTCCCACGCCGGCGCCCCCAGTCGGCGCCGGCTCCCGCGCGCCGGCGGTCACTCCTCGTCTACGGGGATATAGATGCCGGAGCCGATGACCATCTTCTCTTCGGATTCGCCAACCTGCAGGCTGACGGCGTAGCCGAGCTTGGGGGAACCGGTGTCCTCGTCACCTTCGATGGCGGGGTCGTCGTAGTGATACCGCAAAAACTTCCGGCCTTCGCGGCGTGCGCCTCCGATCAACTCCTCGGCGAACGGCACGCCATTGACGTCGGTCCTGGTCATGTCGGTGGGATTGCCTTCGCGAAAGGGCTCGGTGCCGTGAAACAGGGTGACGCCCCCGCCGCTCACGACATACAGGTAGATCGAGCCTACCTTCCAGTCCCCGCCTTCCACCCGGAAGGCGTTCTTGATCTCGACGAGAGGGGGTCCGCCTTCGAACCTGAGGGCCTCCTGGTAGATCCTGGCCGCCTCTTCCACAAAGGTGATTAGTGTCTCGCGGTCCACGACTTCGGAGGCGGTGACCGCCGGCCTGGGAAGATCGGCGATGCGGACTTCGACATCGGAGACGTCCTGCGAGTAGCCGCCGACGAGCACGAACTGTCGTCTGAATGGAACGGCGTATGCCGTCTTCAGCCCGTCGTCGTAGTATTCGACGAAACCGCCGCCTTGTGCAGCGACCGCCAGGAGTTCCTCGACGACCCTGGTTCCGCGTTCGTCCTCCATGTCAAGCAGGTTTCTGTCTTCGGCGCCACGGTCGTTCCCGTGCGCGTAGACGTTTCCGTTAGCCGCGAAGATGATGAGGAAGGTCGAGCCGGATTTCCAGTCGCCCTCCGTTTTGACCCACTGCTTGAGCTTCGCCGCTTCGTCCAGGTTTGTGGCGATCCTTTGGATTTCGGCGTGGGCTGCGAGGACCCAGGCCTTGAGGCTTTCGGCGTCCGTCACCTGGGCGGCGGTTACCTGGCCCATGGCCGGTTCAGCGTCGTCCATGGGCGGTATCGGCTGGCAGGCCGCCAGCGCAATCCCCAACGACGCCACAGCCGCCGTCTTGACAAATGAGCGTCGCGAAACTGTATGGTCTGTCATTGTTTTTTTCCTTTCCGCAAAATGGTGAAGCAGGCGTCCCTATGTGCGCCGGCCTGAATTCAATCAACAACTCCGCTGTAAACCGCCTGCAAGGTGTCCCTGACTATCTTCACTCAATCAAATGGCCTCTCCCAACTAGCAAGGCCCCACGAACCACTGACTAGTGCTCGTTGACGTTTGTCAGAGCAGCGATTAACGGCAGCAAAGGGCGACTGACCCGCGCATTCATGCAAGGAAAATCCCAGTAGCCTTTGGTGTTCTTCGCGCCCCTTCGCGTGCCTTCGCGGATAGATTGGTTTTGTTCCTCACAACCCCAAAATGTCATCGGAGCCTAACAGCTAATAAACTTGGTAATCAGTAAACCGCGAAATCAACCGCAAACTCACCACAATCAAAATCAACCCCAACACCGACCGCACCAAACCCACCGCCGTCGCCAGACTGAAACGCGCCCCCAGCAGCCCCTCACGGTAGATCCACGTGTCCAGAATATCACCCGTCGAATACACCGCCGGATTATACAGATTCAGCACCTGGTCGAACCCCGCCGCATTGAAAAGCAGCCCGAAGTCCAGACATAGCACCAGCAGCAGCGTCGGCAGCACGCCCGGCAAAATAATATACAGCACCCGCTGAAAACGCCCCGCCCCATCAATCGCCGCCGCCTCCAGCAGCTGCGGATCAATACTCGTCAGCGCCGCCAGATACAGAATCGTCGCCCACCCCACCTGCTGCCACAAATGGCTCGCCACCAGCGTCGGCACAAACGTCCGGTTGTTCCCCAAAAAGATGATCGGCTGCTCCACCCCCGCCCGCTGCAGCAACTGGTTCACCACCCCCGCCGAACCCAGCATCTCCAGCATGATCCCGCCCAGCACAATCCACGACAGAAAATAGGGCAGGTACACCAGGCTCTGCACACTCCGCTTGTAAAACAGCTTCCGCACCTCGTTCAGCAGCAGCGCCAGGATAACCGCGCAGAACTGCAGCGTCACGATCTTCGACGTCGCAATCACGATCGTATTGCGGAAAATCTGCCAGAACGACGGGTTCTCCAGCATCAGCTGGAACTGCTTCAGCCCCACCCACTGAGACTTGGCAAACCCCAGCGCCGGCTTGTAATCCTGGAACGCGATCCGGATCCCGTACATCGGATAATAACTCAGCAGCACCAGATGAATCAGCGCCGGGATCACCATCACGTACAGCGGCCACAACCGCGGCAAAAAACGAACAAACCTGGAGGCCTGTTCCTTCAGATCATCTACAACCGGAGCCAGTACTTGCATAACAAAAAAAGTGGATAGCAGGAACCCCCACTATCCACTCACAAACTAACCACTAATCACTGTAGTTCTGACCACTGACCACTGATCACTGATCACTGCTTGTTCGCCCACCACTCGTTTATCTCCGCCAGCACCGCCTCGCCGCCCTGCGCCAGCCACGTCGTCACATACTCGTCAAACGCGTCCACGGGCAACTGGCCGGTGATGATCGCGAAATAGGTCTCATCCGTCAACGTCTGCAGCTGCGTCCACTTCTCCTTCTGCAGCTCCGTCGGCGCCGCATTCCACTCGTTGCGGATCGTGTCCGCCAGCGAATGTTCCGCCAGGAACAGCCAGCCCTCGTCCTGCATCGTCTGCAGACCCGTCGGGTCATCCAGCAGCAGCTCCATCATCGCGTCCCACTCCTCGCGCGGCACCGTCTCCTTATAATTCAGCTTCCACTGAATGTTGTTCATGTTCGAGGTCGGGCTGATGTTGGCGCCGCCGCGGGTATTGATGATGCCGTACCCATGCGTGCCGCCGGACAGAGGCACAACCCTGTCCTCGCCTTCGACCCACTCGTAGTTGTGCCCTTCGAAACCGTGATAGCGCCGCTGCGGGCTCAGCACGATCTCCGCCTCGAAGTTCGCCTGCATCAGGATCTTGTCGATATGCTCGGAACCCTTGCGGAACGGGAACACGCCTGTGCGCAGCGGACTGAAATAGTTCTTGCCCTTGCGCACCGGGCCTGCCGGCACGTCAAACCAGTCCCAGCGCGCCTCGGGATCATTCGCCATGCTGCCGATCGCCCCCGCAACCACACCGCCCCAGGGATGCGTGTAGTTCATGCCCACACGGTTGCCCTCGACCTCGGTGCGGTTCTCCTGGTAACCCTTCGTGAAAAAGTCGGGGCTCAGGATCTTCTTCTCGTACCAGCGGCGCACCAGCGTCAAGGCATCCTTCATCGCCGGATCGATGCCGTCGAACTTCAGACCGCCCTGCCCGTCCTTCGTGAACGTGCTCACACTCGAGTACCACGACGGCAGCACGCCAAACCCGCCGAACACCGGTCCCAGACCACCGTACCAGCTCTGCAAATCCCGCGACGCCATCACCCCGACCGTCGTGCCGGGAGGACCCGCGCCCAGATCGTTAGTGACGAAAGCCTCCGCCACCGCTTCCATCTCCTCCAGCGTCGTCGGCGCATCCATGCCCACCTTGTCCAGCCAGTCCG
>JAPPKG010000604.1:0-5378 GCA_026914085.1 Caldilineaceae bacterium
GGCCCCCCCCCCCCCAACGCCCCCCCTACTGCCTCATCGACCGGGTGTCGATATTCGTAACAGGTGCCTAATCGAAGGAGCTTCGCCAACCCACGTCCCGCCCTACCCATCAAATCACCGCAGGGCCAGGCCTTGCCCCAGCCTCCGCACCGTACCCCCGCCGCCTTCCCTTTCCCCTCAGCCGCTCCCGTCGGGGCAGGCCTTGTGCCTGCCCTGTGACTTTCTCAAAGCCCGCAAACATGCTTCGCCCCCGCTGGCATGAATCCCACGCCAGACTGCCTCCACCCCAAGTCGGGCACGCATCCCAAACGGTCGTCGGACTTGACACAGGGCCGATTCCTGGATTACTATGGGCGCCAACAACTGAATCGAGCCTTTTGGCAAGGATGCCCGCAATCGGTCAATCTCTATGTCGATGCGCTGAAATCCTGTCAAAACTCTTATCAAGAGAGGTGGAGGGGCCGGCCCTGTGAAGCCTCGGCAACCGGCGTTGCTACGGAGAAATCCCGCAGCGTGACAGGTGCCAATTCCGGCGGTGTGGATGCACCGGCAGATGAGATGCTCTGGACAGCTAGACCCCAGCCCTCTTCCGTGTATCCGCAGGAAGAGGGCTTTTTGATTCCCAGACCGGCCATTTAGGCGGTGACAACGTTTTCGAAATGCCGAAATGCGTTGCAAAGGAGACAACATGACTACATCCGGTACGACCATATCCCAGAACACCGGCACGGAATCTCGCTCCGACGGCGAGTCACCACTGCCCGCCCCCAACGGCCAGGGCCCTGAGAGGGAAACCCCGAGCCTGTCCGGCCAGACACAGGCCGTCCACGCAGGCGAGAAGCGCTATATTTCCCACGATAGCGTGACCGTGCCCATCGTTCAGACCAGCACCTACACCTTCGAGGATACGGCCAGTCTGATCAGCTATATGGAAGAGCACATGTTCTGGGATGTACCGGAAAGGGAGGAGTACGGACGCTACGGGAACCCGACCGTGCGCGCGGCTGAGGCAAAACTGGCCGCGCTCGACGGCGCCGAAGATGCCATCCTGCTCTCCAGCGGCATGGCCGCCATCACGACAACGCTTTTTATTCTGCTCAGCCAGGGCGACCACTTCGTCATGACCGAGGACTGTTACCGCCGCACGCGCGGTTTCTGCAACACCTTTCTCACCCGCTTCGGTATCACCTGTACCACCGTCGCCCCTGGCGACTACGATGCAATCGAGGCTTCCATCCAGCCCGAGACCAGGCTGATCTTCTCCGAATCGCCTACCAACCCCTTTCTGCGCTGCGTCGACTATGCCCGTCTCGTCGACATCGCCAAACGTCACGGTCTGCGCACCATCATCGACACCACCTTCGCCACGCCCTGTAACGTCCGCCCCCTGGAGTACGGCATCGATCTCGCAGTCCACAGCGTGACCAAGTATCTGGCCGGTCACAACGACCTGCTCGCGGGCTGTGTAACCGGAAGTTTCGATATCACCACCGCTTTGCGCCAGTCCCAGGGTATTTTGGGCGCGGTCGTCGATCCCCACTGCGCCTATCTGATCCTGCGCGGCCTGAAGACTCTTGGCCTGCGTATGCGCCAGCACAACGAGAGCGCACTGCGTATCGCTCGCTACCTCGAAGACCATCCCAGGATCCGCCGCGTCTGGTATCCCGGTCTCGAGAGCCATCCTGATCACGAGGTCGCGGCGCGCACAATGTCCGGCTACGGCGGGGTCATAAGCTTTGAAGTCGAAGCCGACGGACCGACGACGAGCCGCTTCATCGACGCTTGTCAGATTCCACGCATCGGCCCCAGTCTCGGCGGAGTCGAGAGCCTCATCGAGCAGCCGGCGATCGTCAGCTACTTCGACAACGATCCTGAATACCGGCGGTCATTGGGCATTACAGACGAGTTGGTGCGCCTGAGTGTCGGCATCGAGGACACGGACGATCTGATTGCAGATTTCGGCCAAGCGCTGGCCCCAATGTAGATTCTCAGGCCTCTGCGAAATGGCCAGAGCCTTTCCGCCGTCGCAACGAATGCATTTCAACCGTCCAAGTCGTCCGGGAGCAGTGCCGCGCGTACTGACTCTCCTCATCTGTCTCCTCCTGTTCAGCGCGTGTACACGCGCCCAGCCCTCCCTGGCCTCGGCCGACGTAGTCGATGTACTCAGCCGTCCTGTCGATGACAGCTTCGCCCGCGCCCTTGAGCCTCTCGACTTCCAGTTTCCACGCGACCACGGTCCCCACAACGACTACGCCACCGAGTGGTGGTACTACACCGGCAACCTGACCGGCGAGGACGGCGGCGAATACGGCTTCCAGCTCACCTTTTTCCGCAGCGCACTGGCGCCGGGTGAATCCAGCCGGCCGTCCGACTTTGCCGCGCAGCAGATCTACATGGCGCACTTCGCCGTCACCAGCGGCCCCGCAGGCCGCCATGTCAGCTTCGATCGTTTCAGCCGCGGCGCCGGCGGCGTCGCCGGCGCGACTGGCTCTCCGCGTTACGAAGTCTGGCTGGACGACTGGCAGGCTCAGGAAGCTGGCCCGGGACGGTTCCGCCTGCAGGCCGCGGCCGAGGCCGACAACGGTCCCGTCTCGATCGATCTCACCCTCACCGAAACGCGCCCACCCCTGCTCCACGGTGACGCCGGCTACAGCCGCAAAGGGCCGGAGCCAGGCAACGCCAACCATTACTACAGCCTCGTGCGCATGCAGACTTCCGGGACCATCGTGTTCAGCGGCGACCGGACCGCTGTCACCGGTCTCAGTTGGATGGACCACGAGTTCGGGACCTCCGCTCTCAGCGGGGACGCGGTCGGCTGGGACTGGTTCGCCGTCACCCTGGACAATGAAGTCGTCCTGATGTTCGCCGAGATCCGCACAAAGTCCGGCAGATCCCATGATGTCTTTGAAGGCACGCTCAGCTTCCCCGACGGCCGTCAGCTTCCCATCCAACCGGACGACTTTACCCTGACGCCAACAGGGCAGTGGACCAGCTCGGACAGCGGTACCGTCTACCCCAGCGGTTGGCGCGTCACCTTCCCCGCGCATGAAATCGAACTGACTATCGATCCGCTGATCGACGAGCAAGAGATGGACGTTGCTTTCTCCTACTACGAAGGCGCCACTATCGTGCGCGGCACGATGAACGGCGAGCCCGTCGCCGGTCGCGGCTACGTGGAGTTGACCGGCTATGCGGAGGGCGGATTCCAGCGATAGCCGACTGTAAACGCGAAGTTTTGCCAAACTCCCCAAATAGGTCCACAATGGAAAGGAACGTCACCGCCTGTAGCGCGGTCGAAGTGTTCGACCGTTCATGTTTTCATCCATTTGGGATGGGGGAGTCGGACCGATGAAACTGCACACTTCAAAGGCGAAGTCATATGCGGCCTCGCCCAGATTAGCGATCCCTCACCTGAGGCTGATTGTCATTGTACTGCTGGCTACGCTCCTTGTGGCAGCCTGCGGCGGCGGGGACGAGCCGGCCTCGGACGCGGAAGAAGCCCCGGCTGCCGCCGATACGGCAACACCGGTACCCGAGCCCGATCCAACGGATACGCCCGTACCCGTACCGACCGACACACCGATGCCCGATCCGACGGATACGCCCGTGCCGGAGCCGACGAACACGCCTGAACCAGAGCCAGAACCGCTGCCCACTGCCGCGCCGCAGGAGGAATCGGCAGCCGAAAGCGCAGAAATGCCCGGTACCGGCCAGACGTTTGTGATCGTGGCCGAAGAGTCGGAGGCGCGCTTCAGCATCGATGAGCTGCTATTCGGCCAGCCCAAGACTGTGATCGGCACAACCAACGCGATCACGGGGGAAATTACAGTTGACGCGGCCAACCCCGCCGCCAGCGTCATTGGACCGATCCAGGTCGAAGCCGGCACGTTCGTCACCGATAACGACCGCCGCAATGGCGCAATCCGACGCTTTATCTTGCAGTCCAATCAGCACCAGTTCGTAACCTTCAGCTCGACAGAACTTTCCGGCATGCCGGATTCCGTGGCCGTCGGTGACGACATCGAGTTTGAAGTTACGGGTGAATTGACGGTTCGCGACGTGACAAATCCTGTGCTCTTCATCGTGACTCTGCAGGTCATTTCCGAAACTGAACTGCGGGGCAGCGCGGCCACAATTGTTGTCAGAGACGACTTCGACCTCACGATCCCGCAGGTGCCGAACGTCGCCAACGTGGGCGAAGAGTTTATCGTCGAATTCGACTTTGTTGCCCGGGCGCAGTAGATCTGCTGCTTGGCGTCCAACCATCAATACCTTTCTGGCTGACCACTAACCATCGGAGGCCCTTTCGACTTGCCCGAGTCGCAACAGCCAACCATGGTAACCGGTGCCGCGGTTGAGGTCGAGGCCCTGCGCCAAGGCTTCAACCGCGGTTTCGCCGACTACCGGTACAATATGCAGATGGACCCGTCTGGCATGCTCGGGCATCTGCACCGTTCCAACATCGACCTGGAAGACTGTGCAGTCCTGGTGGCGGAGGAAGAGGGGCGGATGCAGGGCGTGGGCGCTGCCCTGCTGGCCGTGCGCGGCGACGAAGGTTGGTGCGGCGGCCTCAGCATTGACCCGGCCTATCGCGGCGGCGGCTGGGGCCGGCGGCTTATGGAGCATCTCAAGCGCCGCGCCGTCGCGCGCGGGGTTCGCCGCATACTGCTGGAAGTGCTGGTCACCAACGACCACGCCCGCTCGGTCTATCGCCTGGTCGGCTTCAAACGCTTGCGCGAACTGCTGCTGTGGGAACGGGACCCTCGCCAGGGCCCGCTCCCGCTTCCGTACGAACGACTGGAAGAGGCCGACCCAGCCCGGATTCTGCGCGAATTCTACCAATGGCACGAGCTGCCTACGATCTGGCAGCGCCGCGCCCGCAGCCTGCTTAACTACGTGGAGCAGCATGGCTGTGTCGGCTTCACCATCCCGGCCAAGGACGGCCAGCCGGTCGCTTATGTGCTGGTTTCGCCGTCCACGTCGTCCGGCGTTCCGGCCGGAGGTCAGCCGCCGACCCGCCTCAGAATCCTTGACATCGCCGTCGATCCGGAGGCCAACCTTCAGGACGCCGCCCGCCCGCTGCTGCAAGCGCTCCAGCTCCGCTATGTCGATGCCAGGATGACGCTCATGGACCAGCCGGCGGATAGCCGTTTCAACCCGGTATTCGCCTCGCTCGGCTTCCGCGTTTTCGACCGCCAGTATGAAATGGCGGTTGATCTTGTCGAGAGTCCACCCGCTACAGATCACTGAAGGCAGGGGATTATCGCCCCCTGCTGCACCAGGAGACCCACGAGTGATGAATGACCCGATTCGTGTAGCCGTAACCGGCGCCGCCGGCAATATCGGCTATGCCCTCATCTTTCGCATCGCCAACGGCG
>JAPPKG010000448.1:0-5355 GCA_026914085.1 Caldilineaceae bacterium
AGCGCTACAATGGCATTGTAGAGGTCAAGGGTTCAAGTCCCTTTAGCTCCACCAGAGATGGAGGCGGCCAGAATCGTCTTATTGCGGATTTGGGCAAGGGTAAAGGAGTAGGCGGGGTGGCCAGCAAGAGGTCTAAAGGAGCAGCAAGGGTTGCGGAGAAGGCAGCCGACGAGGGGGCCGGCGCGAAGCCGGTTCTTTTGTCTGGGGGCAATCCGCAGATTGCAAAGGCGGACGGGGATGCGCCGGTGCAGGCGTACATTGCGGCGATGCCGGGATGGAAGAGCGAGCTGGGGCGGCGTCTGGATGCGTTGATCGTGCGTAATGTGCCGAACGTGCGCAAGGCGGTGCGGTGGAATTCGCCGTTTTACGGCATTGAGGGCATGGGTTGGTTTCTGAGTTATCACGTTTTTACGCGTTACGTGAAGGTGACGTTTTTTTACGGGGCATTGCTGGATCCTCTTCCGCCGGGCGCGGGCAAGGACAAGGACGCGCGCTGGTATGACATTTACGAGGACGAGTTTGACGAGGCGCTGACGGCGGATTGGGTGCGCCAGGCTGCGGCGATCCCTGGATGGGATGGATTTGACACGCTGAAGAGTTAGGTTGGTGGTGGTCTGCGCAGTGTTGGTTGGTAAAGGGTGCCTGTAATCCGGTAGGCGGGAGGTTCCAGAAAGTCTGTGCGAGGTGGGATGCTCGCCGCTGCTTTGTGCAATCTCTCAGCAAGAGTTCGCCGTGCAGTTTCCTTCGCGTTAACGGACTTTGCAGATTCAGGTCGTTTTGCGGACGGGGATGGACTAGCTGGATTTGGGGTGAAAGTTCGTGGAAGAGCACCGCAGGCACGAGTTGAAGGACCGGTTCAGGGAGTTGGCGGAATATCTGAACCGGAAGTTGCATGTCGGCCGGCTTGACGAGTGGGAAGAGCTGGACATGACCATTCCTCAGATCAAGACGCTGGTCCTGCTGGAAGAGGTGGGCCCACTGCGCATGGGCAACATCGCCAGTTACCTGGGGCGAGCGCTCTCGGCTACAACCACGGTTATGGACCGCCTGGTAGAGAAAGGGCTGGTGGACCGGGTATCCGATCCGAGAGACCGGCGGGTCGTGATCTGCAGATTGACGGAATCCGGGGAGCGGGAGATAGACCGGTTCTGGCAGATTGGGCAGGAGCGACTCGATGGGTTGGCGGACCGTTTGGATGATGAGGAGTTGGCGACGGTGGTGAAGGCATTGGAGACGATCCGCCGGGCGGAAGATGAGGTTCAGAGAACGTATGCCTCGATGCAGTTGAATGTAGAGTAAGGTTCGCGAGCCGACTGCCCCCTTTGTGCAGGTATCTGCCTATTGAATCGACGGAAACGGAACCGTATCTTCTTTTGCCGGCTTGTCCGGCGAGTGGGCCGCCACAGCGGCCTTGTTGAACCCCCTTTTTCACCTGTCCGGCGCGGAATATTCTCTTGAGTGACCCGGTCGGATAGGCCTCAATCTCCTGATATTGTTGCCAATCCGGGCAAAAAGTACCTATAATGGTCACATCAGGACGACGGACGCCCGCCGGGCGTTTGCGGTAACCCCTCTCGGAAAAACAAGTACCTGATTTTGCGGCGAAAGTTATACCGTTTACGATCGCTGCAGATCGTGTGTGTGCGGCCGCGTTGCGGCTGGGTGGGGACAGGCTGCAACCAGTGCGCGATAACGGGCGTTGCGACGATCGGCAAGGGGGCGGAGGTCAACCAGACAAAGGAGCAAGTAGCGATGACGACGAAGCGCTGTTTCGGTTCTGGAGTTTTGCACTGGGTCGGCCTGCTGGCGGTACTGATCCTGGCCGGAGCGTGTGTGCCGGTGGACTATGAGACACCTGCATTGGGCACGGTGGTGGTCGGCGGCGGGGAGGAGATTCAGATTCGGGCGTTGGGGGCGTTGACGCGTGCGGGTGAGCTGGGCGTGCCGAACCAGCGGGGGGTTGGGCTGGCGGTGGCGGACTATGGGCCGATCAAGGGGCATGGAGTGAGCATGGGCGCGGGCCTGGACTCGCTATGCAGTGCGGAGGGCGGTGCGGCGGCAGCGCGGACGTTGTTGGGCGACGCGCGGGTGGTTGGCGTGATCGGGACATCGTGCTCGGTGGCGGCTGCGGCGGCGGCTCCTATTTTGAGCGAGGCCGGTTTGGTGATGGTGGCGCCGTCGACGACTTCGCCGTCGCTGACATCGGATCTGCGGGGCGGTGCGGGGTCGAACCATCATCCCGGGTATCATCGCGTCGCGAGCAACGATCTTTACCAGGCGGAGGCGGTGGCCGATTTTGTTTACAACGAGTTGGGCCTGCGCAGGATGGCGGCGGTCCATGACGGGGATCCGTATACGTCGGGGTTGACGGCGGCGTTCAAGGCGGCGTACGAGGAGCTGGGGGGCAGTGTGGCGGTGGCGATGGTGAACAAGGGGGATACCGACATGATCCCTGTTCTGACTGAAATTGCCGCGGCCAGCCCCGAGGGTCTGTTTTTGCCGATATTTCCGGAGGAGGCAGGGCCGATCCTGCGGCAGAGCAGCGAGGTGGAGGGGCTGGCGGGGTTGGTGCGCATTGGGGGCGGGGGCCTGCTGGTGTCAGATTTCCTGGCGTTGCCGGAGTCGGAGGGTTTCTATTTCGCGGGTCCGACGTTGGATTTTGGCGCTAATGTAAACGGGGCGACGGGGCGGAGCGGCGACGAGCTGAACGCGGCGTACCAGGAGCGGTACGGTGAGCATTCGACGTCGGCTTACCTTGCGCATGCGTATGACGCGACGACGCTGCTGCTGCGTGCGATCGAGGAGGTGGCGGTTGTGGTGGGCGATGCGCTGTATATCGACCGGGCCAAATTGAGGGAGGCGCTGGGCGGTACGGGCGGTTTCAGCGGC
Source organism: Caldilineaceae bacterium (assembly GCA_026914085.1). Taxonomy (GTDB): domain Bacteria; phylum Chloroflexota; class Anaerolineae; order Caldilineales; family Caldilineaceae; genus Bin5. Next base: position 2,890 of record JAPPKG010000448.1, read on the forward strand.
ATTATCGGCACGATCTCTTGTGACGAGTTCGGTGACTGCGGCACGGGCCGCGTTCAGATATCGCAGCACACGGATTCGACGATGACCGACGTTGAAGGTCTGCCGGTTGTCTACCGGTACGCGCCGTGAGCGCGGCACTGATTGAAAATTTTTCGAACCAAGGAGTGAATATATGTTGAAGACAGACCGGCCCGGCAGCGGGCTGTTGCGCTGGCCGATTTTGGTGCTTGCGCTGCTTGTGAGCGGCGCGTGCATTCCTGAGAATATGGTGGGGAGCCCGCTGGGGACGGTAGTGGTGGGCCCCGGCGAGGATATTCAGATCCGGACTGCATTTGTGCTTTCGAGCATCGGCGAGCTGGGATCTTCGACGCAGCGTGCGGTTGCGATGGCGCTGGAGGACTACGGGCCGATCAAGGGGCACGAGGTGACGATGGGTGCGGGTCTGGACTCGCTGTGCACGCCGGAGGGCGGCGCGGCGGCGGCGCAGACGGTGGTGGGAGACGGGCGTGTGGTGGGCGTGATCGGCACTTCGTGCTCGGCGGCGGCGGTGAAGGCGTCGCCGATACTGAGCGAGGCCGGGTTGGTGTTGATTTCGCCGACGAATACGGCGCCGTCGCTGACATCGGACCTGCGGGGCAATGCGGGCGCCGACCACTATGCGGGCTATTACCGCACGGCCAATAACGACCTTTACGAGGCGGAGGCGGTAGCGGCGTTCGCGCACCACGACCTCGGCCTGCACGAGATGGCGGTAATTCATGACGGCGATCCCTACACTTCGGGCCTGGCTAATGCGTTTGCGGCAGTGTTCGAGCAGGGGGGCGGCAGGGTTACGATTGCGACGGTCAGCAAGGGGCAGACGGACATGATGGCTGTGCTGACCGAGGTTGCCGCGGTTAACCCGGAAGGTCTGTTTCTGCCGTTATTTCCGGACGAGGCCGGCGAGATTGTGCGGCAGTTGGGTCAGGTGGCGGGATTGGAGGATGTGGTCGTGATCGGCGGCGCGGCGTTGGTGGATTTCGAGTTTCTGGCGATACCGGAGTCGGAGGGCATGTATGTGGCCAGCCCGGAACTGAATTTCGAAACGAGCGTCAACGAGGCAACCGGGAAGAACGGAGGCGACGTCGCGGCGGCGTATGAGGAGAAGTACAATGCGCCGCCTGGCTCGGTGTACATGGCACACGCGTATGACGCGGCGACGCTGCTGCTGCGGGCGATTGAGGAGGTTGCGGTTGTGCAGGGGGATGCACTTTATATCGACCGGGCGCGGTTGCGGGAGGCGTTGACGGGCACGGCGGAGTTCAGCGGGGTCATTGGCGAGCTTACTTGTGATGAGTTCGGCGACTGCGGGACGGGGCATCTGCATATTGTGCATCACACCGATTCCACGCTCGCGGATGTAGAGAGCCTGGAGATTGTGTACAGTCACCTGCAGGGGGAGGACAATTAGTGGTCAGTGAAGATTATAAGCCGGTAATGGCAGGGTGGGTCAGGTGCAGGTTGATGGTGAGAATGGGGCTGATATAGTGGGCGGACGCGTTCAATGAAAGAGGTGACGATATACACGGACGGTGCGTGCAGCGGGAATCCCGGTCCTGGGGGATTTGGGGTTGTGCTGCTGTTCGGTGGGCACAGGAAGGAGTTGTGGGGCGGGTATCAGAGGACGACGAACAACCGTATGGAGCTGCTGGCGGTGATCAAGGGGCTGGAGGCTCTGAAGGAGCGGTGCAGGGTCACGCTCTACAGCGACTCGAGGTATGTGCTGGACGCGTTGACGAAAGGCTGGGCGCGCAGGTGGCGGGCGAACGGCTGGCGGCGCAACAGGAAGGGAGAGCTTGCGGTCAATCCGGACCTGTGGACGCGGCTGCTGGACCTGTGTGACGGGCACGAGATGCGCTACCAGTGGGTGAAGGGTCATGCGGGCGACCCGGAAAATGAAAGGTGTGACAAGCTTTCGAATCAGGCGCTGGCGCGCCCAAACCTGCGCGTCGATGAACAGTATGAACGTGCGGAGCGGGGGCCGGCCCCATCGCTTTTGGACGCGGGGTCGTAGGTGCGGCGAGACCGGTCCAGTTTGACCGTTGCGCCGCGCTGACAGAATAGGAAATCTGGAAACCTCATAGATAACCGGACGCGCCGGCCATACGCGTATGGTCGGCGCGCGCTGAAATTGAAGGTGAATCAGCGCTATGACCAGACCCCCAATTCCGAGAGAGCCGGAGGAGGTTACCGCCCAGTGGATGCAACAGGCATTGGCTGCGGGCGGTGCGTCTGATCTTGCTCCTGTCAAAGAGATCGCTTGGGAGGAGATTGGCAGCGGCGTGGGCTTCATGGGCACGATTCTGCGCTGCCAGATTCGGTATGGCGAGTCGAAAGCAGCGACTGAGCAGGCTTGTTGCGCTCCGAGAACTGTCATCGTGAAGTTGCCCAGTCCGCTTGCCAAGAACCGGCGTCTGGGCAGACGTC
>JAPPKG010000462.1:0-5348 GCA_026914085.1 Caldilineaceae bacterium
CGTCCAACAACGCATTGGCGCCGTCAATGTCCTGGGTCAGGCAGGCGTCGTTTGAGTCTGAAACGTAGTGGAGGGGGGCCGGGATTACGTTGCAGGTGGGCTGACCGGCGAATCCGTAGAGCTGTTCCGATATGAGTGTGCGATCGATCGCCATCGACATCGCCTGCGGAATCGGCGGAAATGTCAGGAAGGGATGGGGGTTGCCGCCGCCCATGTATTCGGATCGATCATCGCCCAAATCGGAGTGCGGGTTGGTCTGATTGACCAGGACACGCTCGACATAGCCTGCGAAGGCAGAAATCACGGTGCCCAGCCCGGCAGCTTCCATGTCACGCAGAATGTCCGGCTCAACCTGCAGGTTCCAGGCATAGTCGGCTTCCCCGGTCTCAAGGACTGCCCGAGCCGCCGACGCGGCATCGCCGCCCCCCTTGAAGATCACGGTGTCGAAGTAGGCCGGGTCGCCGTGGTAGTGCGGGTTCCGCTCGTAAACGGCAACATCGTTCACCTTGAAGTCGATGATGCGATAGGGACCTGTTCCCAGAGGGGCGGTATTTTCCTCGTTGCAGGTCTGCGCAGCCGCGCCCACACAGTCGGCAAACTGTGCGCTGCTGATGATCGGCGTATTCGCGCCGACAAAAGCGTTGTACGGATACGGTGTCGGCGAATCGAATGTGATCCTGACCGTTCGGTCGTCGACCGCTTCGACACTCTCAATGCCCAGGAAAGCCTCGCTGGCCGTGCAGCCGGTCTCCTCGTGGCTGCAGTACTGCCACGTGAAGACGACGTCCTCAGCGGTCACGTCGCTACCGTCAGACCAGAGCAGGCCTTCCTTGAGCGTCCAGGTAATCGACATCAGATCTTCCGAAACGCCGCCGTTCTCGATGGTGGGGATCTCCACCGCCAGTCTGGGCACGATGGTGCCGTTCGGGTCGTAGTTGGCCAGAGGCTCCAGCGTAATCGCGCCGGCGTCCTGGTCCTTTGTGCCGCCCGACAGGTACGGTCCGGGCAGAGAGGCGGCCTGCCAGTATAGAATGGTCAGAACCTTGCCCTCTTCCTCCATTGCCTCATCTTCCGCCATCTCTTCACCAGTAGCCATGCTCTCGCCGCCGGCAGGTGCAGCCGCCGGACAGGCTGCCAGCAAAAAGGCCATCGCCAGCAAAATGGCAATGACTCGCAAGGATGAAATGTGCCTTCCAATCATCGACTTCTCCTTTTCACTCATAGGGAATGCAAATCTGTGTACGTTGTTGGCCACACGAGTGCTACCCAAGACTTTACACCGGGGAGCAATATTGCCGCGGCTTAAACATTTTGGGCAAGAGTTGCCATCGGGGGAGTCGATCGAGCACAACTACCTCAAGAAATCTGCCCGCAAGAAAGCGGGCTTGCCTTTGCGGCTTGTGCAAAAGCTATCCTACCATTCTTTCTGGTGTATTCCAATTGGGAACAGGAGAGATAGGAACCGAATTATGAGTCGGTTGCAAGCTTTTCGCCGAACTTCTGAAGCCCCGTTGCAACCCGTTGCGGCACCTTGCTCGCCCTAGAATTCAAGAAGGCCAATATGCGCTCCGGTTGGACGCCCTCATCGGAGGCTCTATTTAGACTGCGCTGGTTTATCTGGTAGAGGTACCGGGGATAACTGGCCTGCCAACTGCTGAACCGTTCCACGCGAAATCGGTCCATCAGCGGGGTGTCCGCAGGCAGTTCAACCGAGAAGTCATCTTCAACAACGATCGGGTGCCGCCGCGCTTCATTGGGCGTCTCGCTGTCGTGGCCCAACCAGCGCGCACCCCAGGCGCTCAGCGATAACAGCAGATCGTCGCCCGCGGACGGCTCCGCCAGCTCGACGGCCGACAGCCAGTAGAGTGGGCCGTTCAGCAGGAAACGCAGCAGCACGCCTTCTACAACATCCCAATGTTCGAATCCGCGCAGGAAGCCGTCCTGATTTTCGTAGCGAATGTACCAGCTGTCGTAGTCGCCGGCGGGCCGTTGAAAGTCGGGAGCCGTCTCCTTAATTGCGCTGATTACTTCGGCCAGGCTGTACCAGGCACCGGGCTGCAAGAGTCCCAAAAGCTTTAACACCTCTTCCCGCGTTTGCAATGGGTTATTCTGCCAATCGCCGCCTGAGCAGTCGATGCCCGGAATGCGTTCCAGATCGTTCCATTCGTCAGAGGTACGCCAGGCCTCCCACAGAGAAAAGCGTTGCTCGGGCCGCGGTTGCTCCAGAAAGGCATATACCCGGTTCCCCGTGAGACGGACACGTTCATCGTCGGCGCGGCGCAGCCAGCCCAGTCGCCTTGCCAGGTGCAAGAGCAGGGCGACACGAACCTCTTCTACGTTGGCGTTGGCGACAGGAGAGACGAAGGGAGACACGAAGCCGTCTGCAGACTTCAGGCGCAACATCAACTGTTCAATATCATCCGAATTGGGAGCACCATCGTCCTGCAGGCGCAGTCCCTCAGTATGCAAGAATCCCAGCAGCGTGCCCGCATCTTCGAGAAAGGCATCATCTAGTCGAAGCATACGGGATGACGGCGGCGGAGGTACAGGCGCCGCGCCCAGCCCCTTCTCTCCGTCGGCAGTCGTCGGCCGCGGCAGCCAGGGAAGGATATCACTGGGGATGAAGATGATCGTGTGGGCGTTCCGGCCTTCGCCCTTGTACGTGCGGCCAATCAGTCCGTAGTGGTAAAGCAGCTCGGCTACGCTCTCCGGTGCATTCCAGGGCTGTTCGCGCTCTAACTTTGATGGACCCATCTGCCGGATGCTGCCGAATTCACGGCTGAACTGGGCTTCTCGCATTTCGCCACCCTCCGCAAGGAGGAGGTCCAAAGCAGACCTGGCCCCGGTATAGGAATCGGTTATCTCCTGGAAGGCCATCAACACCGAGGTTGGGTCGGTTATCTGGCCGCCCAGGCTGTCGATCATTGCCCGGATATTCTTTTCTCCATCCAGAAAGGCGCCCCGGAGCTCTGCAATGACTTGCAGTTGGATCTCCGGGTAATCGGCAAGCATCTGGCTGGTTTGGGGCATCTGCTTTTCCCTGAATCGCCCTTGTTAAGTTCTCAAAAGATGATAATGAAGCGAGCAGATTTTGCAGTCTGACGGTGAGAACTGACTGCGGCCGTTCCTCCGAGCTTGGGATGCCCAGCGCGTAAGTCTTATGATACTGGCCTTCGTCCAGCCGGACACTTCTCCGGGCCTTGCCAATCTGGGCAAACCTATGAGACAATTCGGTCAGAAACGAAGATGAAGCGGCAATCTCACAGAGACTGGAGGCCTGTCGAAATGACCCGCGATTCATCCCTCTTACCCCAAAGCGGCGGCTGGCGCTTTTCCGATATTCTACGCGATTTTGCTGTGGTATGGCAACTGATGGGCGATCCGCAGGTATCAATTCTGCTGCGGGTCGGTTTTCCGGTGCTGGCGATTCTCTACTGGATATCGCCCATCGATCTGTGGCCGGGAATGCCCTTAGACGATATAGCCGCGGTCGTTCTGGCAGGACGTCTGTTTGTGCAAATGGCCCCGCAGGAGGCCGTACGGCGCGCCCGAGTGCGGCTTGGACATATTTCGCCGGATGAACCGGACCGGGAGGTCTGGGATATCTGGGACGAGGACGACAAGACGATCCCCGGAGACTGGCGAGTCGTTGACGACAAGTAAGAGGCGATGCGCCTTCCTCAACAGATGAATGACGCGCTGCTTGACCAAGTTTCCCGGACCGTTGACCGCCAGCGGCTGCTAGAAACTGCTATTGCTCTGATTAAGGTTCCCAGCCCCACTCGCAGCGCGGGCGCAGCCGCAAATCGGTTGGAAGAGATTCTGACCGCTGACGGCTTTCCCATTCAGCGGCATGCTGCAGACTGGCCCGAAGCTCCAATTGTATTGGCGGTGCTCGACAGTGGCCGACCGGGACCCACCCTGCAGTTCGACGGGCACCTTGACACCGTTCATCTGCCCTTCGTCCCGCCTCGCGTAGAGGATGACACACTTTACGGTTCCAGTTCGGCCGATATGAAGGGTGGCATTGCGGCGGCTCTGGAGGCGTTGCGCGTATTGCGTACGCTCGACGCCTTGCCCGCTGGCAGGGTGCTGTTGACGGCCCATGACCACCACGAGGGGCCATGGGGCGACGGCCGGCAGGTTCGGGCCATGATCCGCGAGGGCCTAATCGGTGATGGCGTCCTGCTGCCGGAGTACCTGGCCGAACCTCTACCGTTAGCTGGCAGGGGTGTGGCCATCTTCGAGGCGACTGTTCGTCGCGAAGGCGCGCCCGTGCATGAGGTTTTGCGCCCGCCCGGAACGCCGGACGTTCTGGTCGCGGGAGCAAGGTTGGTGAACCAACTGCATGCGTGGAACGAAAGACTGGAGAAAAACAGTCACCCTCTGGCGGGCTGCGATTCCGCCTTCGTAGGCATGCTGAAATCGGGGGAAATATATAACCAGTCGCCCACGAAATGTATTGTGCAGGGAACTCGGCGCTGGGTGCCCCCCACCGGCGGTGCAGCCATCGAAGCAGAATTCTCCCAGCTGCTCACCGAGTTCTCAACGGCGACGGGAACGGAGATCGCCCTCGAATTCACCGTGCAGGGCAGTGCTTACCAGATCGATCCTGACATCCCGCTTGTGAGCGCATTTCAAAGGGCCCATTCCGCTCTGACCGGCTCGCCGCTCCCAATGGGGGCAAAGCCGTTCGTAGACGACGGCAATACCTTTGTCTCGGAAGCTGGCATCCCCGCACTAACTCACGGGCCGGCTGCGACCGGCGCCCATACTCTTAATGAGGCCGTTCCGGTGGAGGAATTGGTCAGGGTGGCCAAGCTGTACGCGCTCACGGCTGTCGAGTTTTGTGGCGGGCCATAGCCACATCCTTCCGGAGAAGAGCCGCCAGGTCACCATTCACCGGCGGTCGGAGTCCCCTCAAGTTCACTGCGCCGCGGAATCGATACGGCCGCACCCGGTCTGGTGACGCAGAGCGCCGCTGCCCGTGATGCCAGGGCGAGAGACTGCGTAACCGATTCACCAGCCATTAGCCCGGCCAGAAAATAGCCTATGAACGTGTCGCCTGCGGCCGTCGTGTCCACCGCGTTGACCTCTACCGCAGGCGTCCTGATGCATTCCCCGCCGCGGGCATAGAGCGAACCGTCTCCCCCCAAAGTGAGCAGGATCGCGGCAAGGGGAAAGCGAGCTTGCAGCGCCTCCACTACCGTTTCAGGTGAAGCGTCCTCAGTTTCCGCCAGCGCCGCACCTTCCGTCTGATTGACCACGAAAAGGGAAACACACTCGAGCGGGAAACTCAGAACTTCCGGCGTCATCGGCGCAGGGTTGAAGGCTACGCTCAAACCTCG
>JAPPKG010000629.1:0-5340 GCA_026914085.1 Caldilineaceae bacterium
AGATCGGGCCGGCGGGGTTGAAGGTCAGCTCTGCGTAGACGCCGAAGGAGTTGGAGTAGGTGAGGCTATCCATCCCCTGGACGGTGGCGTAGACTTCGGCATCGCTGATGGAGAAGGCGTAGGCGTCGATCTCTGCGAGATCCATGCGCGTGACGGCAGCGGCGGCAGAGGGTTCTTCGATGGCGATAACTTCGTCGACCCATGCGCCGGTGCGTTCGCTCATGGCTGCGGCTTCTTCTTCCTCTTCAGCCGCGGCTGCCTCTTCGGTCTCCTCTTCTGCGGCGGCCGTTTCCTCGGTGTCTTCGGCGGCCTGTTCCTCCTGTGCGGGCGCGGCGGGTTCTTCGGCCATTTCGGCGTCACCGCCGCCGCCACAGGCAGCGAAGAGGAGTGCGGCGATCAGGAGGACCGCCAGGAAGGTAAATCGTTTTTTAGACATTCGCTTATCTCCTTTTCTTAGTGCTTACACAATATGGTTCAGCAGTCGGTGTGCGGACGGTGGATGGAACCGGCAGTATCCACAGTGTACACCATACTGTTTACCGAATGTTTTTCATCATCGGGTCGAGAGCGTCGCGCAGTCCGTCGCCGATGAGATAGAGGGCCAAGACCGTGAGTGTGATGAGCAGGCCAGGGCCGACGAGCAGATGGAGGGCCACGTAGGCCTCCGTTTCGGGGTCGCGGAGGAAGAGAAAGTTGTTGGCCCTGTTGAGCATACTACCCCATGTGGCGGTCGGCGGCTGTATGCCCAATCCCAAAAAACTGAGTGCGGATTCGACGAGAATGAGAATTCCGATATCGATGGCGGCATTTACGATGATAATTGGCAGGCTGTTGGGGATGACATGCTGCAGCATGATGCGGGCGTCGCGTGTGCCGACGGAGCGGGCGGCGAGCACAAAGTCCAAGGCGCGAACTTTGAAGACGTTGCCGCGTATAAGCCGGGCGGTGCCAAACCAGCCGAGGAGGCCAAGGAAGAGTGTCAGGGTGATGGGATTGGGTTTGAGAATGGCGGTTACGATAATCAGGAGGTAGATGCCGGGAATTGAAACGGTGGTATTGACGAACCACATGATGAAGTCGTCAACCACGCCACCGAAGAAGCCTGCGACAGTGCCGACAGTCACGCCCAGAATCAGTGTGAGGGCGGCGGCGGCGAATGCGATGCCCAGGCTGACGCGGCCGCCGTAGAGGAGGCGCACGAACTGGTCGCGGCCGAGCTGATCGGTTCCAAGCCAGTGGGGGACGCCGCCTGATTTGCCGAGCATGAGCGGAGCGGTAGTTGGGTCCTGACCGGTGCGCCACTGGACATACGGGCCCAAGTAGGGTTGCTGGAAGGCATTGTCCGGGTTGGTATCGTTCGGTCCGACGCCGATGCTACCGGCAATGACGGGTGCGAGCAGTGAGAGGACAGCCATAATGAACAGGAACGCAATTGCGACGAGTGTAACGGGATCGCGGCGCAGGGACTGGAGCGCCATACTCCAGTAGGTGCGTGGTTTGCGCTGCAACTGCGGGTCGTCTGCGAGGGAGGTCAGCGCCGAACTGTCTGCCTGAGCTACGGTCATATCAGAGAAAGTGCAAATGTCACGAGAGCCGTACGCGGGGGTCGACGACACCGTACAGGATATCGGAAAGCAGGTTACCGAGAATCGTCAGGATCGAGAAAAACATGACCGCGCCGAGGACGGTGGGATAGTCTCGCTGCACTGCTGCGCTGAAGGTCATGCGGCCCATGCCCGGCCAGGAGAAGATGGTTTCGACGATCACGGCGCCAGTAAGGACGCCGAGTATGGCCGGGCCAAGGATCGTCATGAGGGGGATGAGGGCGTTGCGCAGGGCGTGGACGAACCAGACGCGCCTGGCAGCCACCCCTTTGGCCTTGGCCATGCGGATGTAGTCGGTGCGGATCACTTCCAGGGTTTCGGTGCGCATGAAGCGGCTGATGCCGGCGATACCGCCCAAGGCGAGGACGATGGTGGGCAGGATCAGATGTCTGAGCCTGTCGACCAGGTCGAACTCATTGGTGAGGGAGACGGTGCGCATGCCGCCGGTGGGCAGCCAGCCGAGGACAACGCCGAACAGGAAGATAAGCATCAGGCCGAACCAGAAAGAGGGCAGCGCGTTGCCAACAACGGCGAGCACGCGCACAGATGCATCGAAAGGGGAGCCCTGGCGGACCGCGCTGAGGACGCCCAAAGGCACGCCTACCAGCAAAGAGACCAGGAGGGCGGCGACACCGAGTTGAAAGGTGGCCCACATGCGCTCTACGAGCCGCTCCCAGACGGCCTGATTTGTGGCGATGCTGGTGCCGAGGTTTCCCCGCAGGATACCACCGCCGCTGTTGCAGTAGGTGGCATTCAGAGCGGCAAGGTAGTTGCAACGGCTATCGTCTCGTTTAAATTCTTCGACAACGTCACCGCTTCGCAAGGTAACTCCCGTCATCCATCCAAAGTATTGCAGGGCCCAGTGTTGATCGAGCCCGAGTTGTCTGCGCAGAACTTCGCGTGTTTCCTGTGTGATATTTGGGTCGAAGGTACGGATGAGAATGGGATCACCGGGAGAGTTGTAGACGAGCACGAAGCTGATGATGCTGACGCCGAGCAGGGTGGGGATTGCCTGCAGGAGGCGACGGATTACGTAGCGGGCCATGAACTGAACCGGTCTTTCGATCCGCCTATGCGGTCAGGCGGAGGCGACATATATATAGGTGCGAATCCGCCAGCGCCCGCAGGGAGCGAGCGGTGGCGGATTGGTCAGATCTCCTTCGGGGCCTGTCAGACAGGCCCCGAATTCTTCCGGAAAGCGTTGTACCGGTCTACTCAGCCAGCGACCAGGTCTCGATATTGTGGTAGAAGCTCCACGGGCCGGGGTTGGTGCCGTTGAACTTCTTTGAGTAGCCGACGTTGCCGACGGAGCCGGTCACGAAGACGTAGGGGATGTCGTCGTGGATGATCTTCTGAATTTCATGGTAGAAGGGGGCCCGATCGTCGGTGGCACAGCCGGGAACGCTGACGGCCTGCTCCAGGAGCTCGTCGATGCGGGCGTTCTGGTAGCTGACGAAGTTGAAGCCGCTGCCGGGCGTGTCGAACTTGGAGTGCCAGAAGGAGTCATCGTTGGGGTCGGTGCCGAGGCCGGTCCAGCCGATGATGACCATGTCGAAGGTCTGGCCGAGGAGTTCGCCGACGAGGGTACCGAACTCGATGGCTTCGAACTGGATGTCGAAACCGATGCCGTTGAGCTGATCCTGGACGAGGGCGCCGAGGTCTTCACGGGTGGTGTTGCCGGCATTGGTCTGCAGCCGGATTGTGAGGGTGGCGCCTGCTTCGGCGGTGGCGCAGCCGTTGCATTCGCGCACGCCGTCGCCGTCGCTATCGGTCCAGCCGGCGTCGTCAAGAATCTGGGCGGCTATATCGGTGTCGAAGGCATAGGGCTGGAGGGAAGGGTCGTGGGCCCAGCCGACGGCGGGCAGAACGTTGGAGGCGATCTGATAGCCCTGGCCGAGGTAGACCTTGCTGATGATGGCGTCGTAGTCGAGCGCGTGGGCGATGGCCTGACGTACGGCCAGATCGCTGAGGATTGGATGGGGGTCCTGTTCGACGAGGTTGCCATCTTCGTCCTGACCAGCCTGCGGGTTGGCGGGGTTGGCCTGGTTGAGGCCGATGTAGCTGTAGCCGTCGTCCTGGAACTTGTGCAGGTTCAGATTGGCATCGAGCTGGACGGTGGTCAGCTGCTCGGGCTGGACGCCGATGAGGTCCAGTTCACCGGTCTGGAGTTGTGCGAGGCGGGCGCCGGGGTCGGGGACGATCTTGTAGATCCAACCGTCCATGTTGGGCGCGCCCTTCCAGTAGTTGTCGTTGCGCAGAACGGTAGAGTTATCGTCGCGGATCCATTCGTTGAAGATGAAGGGGCCGGCGCTGACGGTTGGCTCCTGGTTGAGGGGGCTATCCATGACATCGCTGTAGTCTTCGGCGTAGAGGTGGCTTGGCAGCCAGCCCAGGCCGAGGTTGTTGAGGGCGTCGCATTTTACTTCGCCGTAGGTGACCTGGATGGTGAGGGGATCGAGGACCTCGATGCTTTCGATGTTGTCGAGGTTGGCCTTGCGCGGGGTCTCGACAAGATCGCTGCCGATGGCGTCATAGGTGAATTTGAAGTCGTCGGCGGTGACCTGCTCGCCGTCGGACCACATGACGCCGTCCTGGAGGTGGAAGGTCCAAATCAGACCGTCCTCGGAGACATCCCAGCTACTGGCCATCTCGGTGGGGACGATGGCGCCGCTGAAGGGGTCCTGGCCGAGGAGGCTGGGGAAGAACCAGCCGAGGACGTCGAAGCTGGCGCTGTCGGAGGCCAGGATGGGGTTGAGGATAGTAGCGTCTGCGCTGGAGCCCTCGACCCAGACACCGCCCTGGACGGGAGGCACGGGAGTGGGCGTCACGACCACCTCTTCGGTCTCGGTGACGACCTGGGTGACGATAACGGTCTCCCTCACGGTTTCGACAACGGGCGTGGGTTGGGGGCAGGCTGCCAGGACCATTGCGGCGATCAGGAGCGCTGCCAGGAGTGAGAGTTTCTTATTTTTCATTCTAGAATCCCCTGTAATTTGGTATTGCGGAGCCCCACCTCATGAATGGACCCCGGACCGGAATCGCTCAAACGAATCCGGTCGATAGAGTTTATGGCACCCCGAAATGCAGCAGCCGAAGATGGAACTACTGCACAGTCTTTCGCGGAGGAAAACCTTGCGTCGGAATCCTGCGTGACAGAGACACAGGTCACATCGTACAGGCCGGGGGAGCAGGAGCATGGTAGCATTCTGATCGGTTGCTGTCAACAAGCTGATGCAAACCGGGACTGCAGTGGTCAGTGGTTAGTGGTTAGTGGTTAGTGGTTAGTGGTCAGTGGTCAGTGGTCAGTGGTTAGAAAATGCGCTCTCGCTGTCTCAGGGTTGATCGCGGACTGGGGACGGCTCCGTTGCTACCCGAGGGATGGGAAAGTTCGTCGCCATTTTGGGATGCACGCATGCAGACCTTCCAGGGGTGCGTGCCGGTTTAGGGGCGAAGAGGGTCAGGCGGGGAATGGGCGGGGGTAGGCGATATTGTGTTCCGCCTCTTAGCGGGGCACAGGGCAGGTACAAGGGCGAGGAGAGGGTGGAGAGGCGTGAGGAGAGAGTGCCGCGGTATTGGCTGAGTGAGATTGGCTCGGGACTGGAGGGAAGTGGGTTTGCGAAACCCGTTCGATTAGGGACCTGCTACCAATGGCGACACCCGGTCGATGAGGCGTATGGTAGGAGGGGGGGCGTTGGGGGGGGGGGGGCCCCCCCCAAAGGGGGGGCGGAAAAGGCCC
>JAPPKG010000402.1:0-28160 GCA_026914085.1 Caldilineaceae bacterium
CCCCCGCCGCAGCGAGTGTGTGGCAATATGACCTTGACGACCCGCTGCGACCAGGATTAAACCCCCACCCCACCCCGCGTCTTGGCAGATTCCAAGTATGTGCCAGCGCCGCCACGGCAGGCAAGGCCCTCTCCCTTCCAGGCCACACAAAATTGAAGACTCTGCAGTTCACTAAAAACTAAAAACTGACTACTAAAAACTACCCACCACTGAGTACCCAACGCCCTAAAACTTAGGCTGAGCCACCGTCTCCACAGGATCCCGGCCCAGCAGAAAGTCAAAATCCATCCCGTCCGGCGCCTGCATCACATGGTCTAGGAACATCTTGCCATAGCCGCGCCGGTACGCCGGCTGCGGCTGTCGCCATGCCGCGCGCCGCCTCTCCATCTCCTCCTTCTCGACGCGCAGTTCAAGCCGCCTGCCCGGCACATCCAACTCGATCTCATCCCCCGTGCGTACAACCGACAGCGGCCCGCCAACCGCGGCCTCCGGCGCCACGTGCAGCACGATCGTGCCGAATGCCGTCCCGCTCATTCTCGCATCAGAGATACGCACCATATCGCGTACGCCCTGTTTTAGCAACTTTCTGGGGATCGGCAGATTCCCCACCTCCGGCATGCCCGGCCCCCCAATCGGACCCGCATTCTGCAGTACCAAAATGTCTTCAGGATCGACCTCCAGCGCCGGATCATCGATTTTCTCCTGCAGATCGGAAATACTCTCAAAGACAACCGCCCGCCCCCGGTGCTGCATGAGCCCAGGCGAGGCCGCCGCATGCTTGATCACCGCCCCCGAAGGCGCCAGGTTCCCCCGCAGAATCGCCAGCCCGCCCTCCGCCTTCAACGGCCTGTCCCGTGAATGTACCACCTCACCGTTGACAATGTCGCTCTGCGCAACGTTCTCTGCGACCGTCCGCCCCGTCACCGTAAGCGCGTCGCCGTGAAGCAGCGGCAGAAGTTCCCGCAGTATCGCCGGAACGCCCCCGGCATAGAAGAAGTCCTCCATCTGAAACGCACCCGCCGGCCGTACATTTGCCAGCAAAGGGGTCCGCCGGCTGATGTCGTCGAACAGGTCCAAAGGCAGGTCGATACCAAGCCGCCCCGCCAGCGCCGGCAAATGCACCACCGCGTTCGTGCTTCCCCCTAAAGCGCACAGTAGCGTGATCGCGTTTTCCAACGCCTCACGCGTCAGAACCTGCGACGGCCGCAGCCCCTCCGCCGCCATCGCCACAATGCGCCGCCCGGCCCGCTCAGCCAGAAGAATGCGCCGCGAATCTGCCGCCGGGATTGCACCGTTTCCGGGTAGAGAAATACCCAGCGCCTCCGTCAGCGAGTTCATCGTTGAAGCCGTGCCCATCACCATGCAGTGGCCCCGGCTCCGCACCAGGTTCTCCTCCACCTCCGCATACTCTCCGTCGCTGAGATTCCCGGCCCGGTACTCCGTCGTCAGCCGTCTGCAATCTGTGCACGCACCCAGCGTCTGTCCCCGCCAGTGCCCGTTCAGCATCGGCCCGCCGGAGACGAGTATCGCAGGCAGGTCGGCGCTCGCAACGCCCATCAGCGCCGCCGGCGTCGTCTTGTCGCACCCGCACAGCACCACCACACCGTCCATCGGATTGCCGCGTATCATCTCCTCCGTGTCCATGGCCGCCAGGTTGCGCCACAGCATCGAAGTCGGCGTCAGGTAGATCTCTCCCAGGCTGATCGTTGGAAACTCAAGCGGAAACCCGCCGGCCTGCCAAACGCCCCGTTTGACCGCCTCCACCAGCTCGGGAAAGTGGGCATGGCAGTTGTTCATCTCGCTGTACGTGTTTAGAATCCCGATCAGAGGCCGGTTCATGTCCGCCCTGTCGAAACCGAGTGAGCGAGTGAACGCCCTGTGCATCAGTCCCGCCGCGTCAGGTTCATTGAAGAATGCGCGCCCGCGCGCCTCCTCTGTCATCCCGGTCAGTTGCTCAGCCACTTTTCCTCCAACGCGACGTAAATCACTGCCGCCGCCAGCCCCTCAGGGTGAAATCTGCACGCGGTAAATCTTCCCATTGTCACTGTCTGTAACCACAAGGCTTCCCGGTTCGCCCGCACTGATTCCAACCAGCTTCCGCAGTGGCGGGCCCCCCGAAAGGACCCAGGCCGCCAGGTCCTCGACTCCATTCCCGGAAATCCTCAGGATACCCCCCTGCTCAGGTTGGGTGACGTATACGGTCCCTTCGCTGTCAAGCGCCAAATGGGGCCCGTCCACACTGTTTGCCGTGACCAGAGGCCACAGGTTCAGCAACTCGCCGGCCGCTGTAAAGCGCAGCACCGAAGTCATCCCCGCCGTCGACACAAAAATAGAACTTTCGGACTGATACGCGACGTCGACCGGCTGCAGATCGGTACCCTCAAAATCGGTCGAAATGCGCATCAATTCCCGTCCCGTTCTGTCGAACGCGGCAACAGCCAGCGCCGGCGTCATCGCCAGCCAGATTCGGCCCTGGACGTCAACGTCGAGGCCCCTGCTCCTGTCCGCTGCGCCGTCAGGAACTTGTACGACCTCCTGAAACGCCCCGTCGGGCCCGTGAATACTCACCCGGCCGCCATCGCCCGCGTCCAGAACGTAAACGTTTCCTTCTCGATCCGCAGCCACATCGACCGGCTCGACAAAACGCCGGTCCGAACTGTCAACCTGGACTAACTGTCGACCCGCCCCGTCCAGGACGAACAGCGCTCCTTGGCCCGGATCGACAACATAGATATTTCCATTCGATATCGTCACGCCCCGCGGACGTCCGAAACCGTCGCTGACCGTCTCAAAATCTGTGCTCCTCTCTTCCCCTGTAAACGGCGTGACGATCTCCAACGGTAACGCCATGCCCGGCACACCCCCCGGAACCGCCTCCACACTCTCCCCCTGCAAAGCCGGCGCCGCCTGCGAATCCACCCTCCTGAAACTGTCCCTGGCCACCGCCCCCACCAGCACCACCAATAGCAGCAATGGACTCCCGCTCCACAGGACGAGCGTTCGGACCCCGCTCCTTACCTTCTCTTGAAATGTCGCTTCAGCACGGCGAGGCGCCCCGGACAAGCCCGCCTCGACCTGCGGTTCTGTCCACGCCTCCGCGACCTCTTCAATGCCCTGTTCGGTTTCGTCTTGCCGTGTCCCATCGCTTGCGTCGGGACTGCTGAGTACTTCCCTCCCGTCGAAATAGCTTCCGTCGACGGATGCCCCGTGAGACAACGACCAGCCGCACTGGTCGCAGAACCTGGCCTCACGTCTGACTGAATTCTCGCATCTGGGGCAGACTACAACTGCCTCTTCTCTCGACATGTCCTTCCAAAGACTCTCAAAAAAAGTTTTCCTACAGTAAGGAACTCCGTCGAAGACTGAAATGTGGACACGGAGATTCTACCCTGTTCGCCAACGCTTCCAGCCCCCGGCCATGCTGGCGGCCCGACGAAACCAACAGCCGGCAATGCCTGCCCCCGTCAGGTTGGTTGCGAATGCCGCCCTCGCCAGCCCGCTTCGGCAGTGCGCAACCGCTATCACTCTATCGCCCGCGCTAAGGCGAAACAGGAACGCGGTATACTCTGCCGTTCTCGCTATCGGTCAGAAACAGATCGCCGTCAGGACCCAAGCTGACGCCAACCAGCTTGCGTACCGGCTGGCCGGCCGGCAGCGCCCACACTCTGATGTCCCCGCCGTCATCCGCTGGAATCCGCACAAAGCCGCCCAGTTCCGGCTGCGTTACGTAGAGTGCCCCTGCACTGTCCAGCGCCATATGCGGGCCGTCCGCACTGTTTGCCGTGGACAGTGGCCACAAAGTCAGCGGTTCGCCGCTGAGCGAAAAACGTATGACTGCCGTCGTGCCCACCGTGGCAATGTAAATCGCATCGTCGGCATGGTAGGCAACGTCGACCGGCTGAAAGTCCCCTTGGCTGAAGACCGTCGAGATGCGCGCCAGCTCCCTGCCCTCCACGTCAAACGCCGCCACCGCAAGAGCAGGTGTCAAGGCCACCCAGATTCGGCCCGCCTCGTCTACGTCTATGCCTCTGCTCCTGTCCGCAATGTTATCAGACAACGGAACCGCTCGCACAAAGTCGCCCGCCGGGTCATGGATTGACACCTGCCCTCCTTCTCCGGCATCCAGAACATAAACGTTGCCGGCCGCGTCGGCCGCGACATCAACCGGTTCGCTGAACCTCCGGTTCGAGCGCCGAATCTGGGCGATCTCTTGCCCGCCGGGATCCAATACGAACATCGACTGCTGGCCGGGATCAACGACATACAACAGGCCGTTGGCCGCAGCCACGCCCCGCGGCCGTTCAAAAATCTCGCTTAAGCTTTCAAATGCAGCCTCCCGCTCCGCATCAACCGGCAGCAGCGACACCTCAAGGGGAAGGCCCGCCAGCGACGCCTCAGCAGTCCTGTCGAATATCGCTAGATCCTCGACCGACAGGTGGTCGTAGTTTCCCTGAGGGGGTACCAGCGCCTCGGCCTGCACCAGCGTCCTCCCCTGCCCCGGCGGCGCCCAGTGAAGGTTGACGTGATAGTGCGAAGTGCGCGCCACATACCGGATCCGAATGTCATGCAGGCCCGCAGTCAACGTGATCGAATCTTCATCGTACTGGTTCGGCTCTGGGCTCGCCGCCACCGCAATGTCGTCGATCCACAGCTCCGACTCGTCTATCGACTCGATCCCCAACCGGTAGACGCCGTCGACCGGTACGGCCAGCTTGCCCACCCACTCCACCGTGTACGGGCGCGGCAGAGGAATATCGTGAAAATAAAGACTGATCTGCGGGTCGATTCGAGTAAATGCCGGCGGATCCTGCCAGTTGCCATTGCCATAGTATTTTCCCAGAAGTCCATTGCTCGCAACTGGCGAAACATGCAGAGCGGACGACGGCACGATCTCTTCCACCTCACCGGGGCGCTGCCACGAAAGAGTAACCGAGCCATCGCCGCCAACCGCGCGAATCCGCACCCTGTGTAGCCCCAGAGCCAACCTTAATCCGGTCTCAGATTCGAACATGCCTACTGGTTGGTCGCTTTCTCCCTCCTTATCAATCTGGGCCACCAGCTCTTCGTCTATGTAGAGTTCGGCAGCCGCCGGTGCCCGCAGGACAAACTTGTGCGGGCCGTACTCTTCAATATTGAGAATCCCCGTCCACTCGGCGGAAAATAGCCCCGGAAGCGGCGCCTCGCCCGGCCAGTTCACCGAAACCGTGGCATGTCTCTCAACCGTTACCGGATCGCCGCCCCACGCTTCACCTTCATAATACGCGACCTCCACGCCCTGGATCGAGGTAATGTCCGCAGGGCTCAGGCGGGCCTCATAGAGGACCGTAGGTCCGCCAAAGGGCGGCCGGTGCTCGATAAACTCGCCGTTCGGATAAAAGCTGCGCGCCTGCTCAAAGAAATTCCGGCGTTCAGGGTCCATCAGAAAGAGCGCGTTACGCTCCGGCGACAGTGGCATCGGCAGCGTCTCCGTATACTTGATCGCCCGATAATACGGTACCGTGCTGCCCACAAAGCGAACCGACGGATGGCCGGCATAGTGAGAAGTCAGATAGACGTCAGTGTCATCGCTGTCGACGTGCTCCGCGACAACCGTCGCAGCGATCGTCTCTCCTGTGGAGTAAGCATTCCAAACCGCAAAATCGTTCACCTGCCGAACAAAGTAAGTTCTGAAATTGTAAACGCCCACCGCCGCCAGTAACACTGCTGCCAGCAAGACCGGTGTACCCCGCCAAAGAAAGACCTGCCAGAATAGCCCTGCGATCCTGCTGCCAACGGCGTAGACTCTCTTGTAGCTCCCTCCTGAGACTTTCTCGCCCTCCCTCTCTTTCAGTCGCCACCCGTGCAAAGAGGCCGCGCGCCAGTTCTGCCACAGCAACGCAAGCGGCAGTAGAACGAGCAGATACACGACCGGCAGCGTGCCGATCGCGCGCAATGACTGCGGCGCCTCAAAGCTGAGAGAAAAGACCCCGCCCGCAAGTAAACCGAAAAACCAAAGTATCAGCAGCAGAAATCGTGGCCGCCAGATTCGGCCCAGACTGAGCCCGAGGCCCAACACCAGCAGCCCGCCTGCCGCCGGCGCCAGCATCGGCTCCCCTGGCAGATTGTGGCGGCCGTTGGGATCGCCGCGCACGTTGTACATGAGCAGGTGGGTGACAGCGTTCTCCCGCACCTTTCCCCAGACCTCGTTCTTCGGATACTCCTCAAAAATCGATACCGTTCGCGTCCGTTCCAGGTATCTGTCAAGTCGGGCAAACGCAAACGTGGCCAGTGGCGCCAGAAAAAGAAGCACCCCCATCGCCAGCACCACAAGCCCCTTCCACTGCGTAAGTATCAGTGGCCAGTTCGAGATCAGAAGATATAGCACAAACACGGCAACCACCGCGAGGAACAGCTGAAAAGCGTAGTACGTGTTCAGGCCGAATCCCAGGAAAAGCCCGGCCCACAGATAGTCGGTCAGCCGGCCTCTCCGCAATGCCTTGAACAGTAGGCCGATCGCCAGAAACACAAACAGCGTCATCAGAATGTTGAACATGCCGATTCGGCTGAAATTCACACTCCAGCGCGAGACCGCAATCAAAAAGGCAAGCGCAAGCGCGGGACCTCGGCCAAACAGCTGGCTGCCGGCAAGGTACGCCGCCGGCACCGACAGTACACCTGTGATCACGGTGGCAAGACGAACCACAAATGTGATCTTAGGCAGTAGCATGAACAGAAACGAGACCAGATAGACGTAGTGTTCCGGGCCCATCAGCGCGCTTACGTACAGCGGGCGATAGTCCGGCTCGCTCAATATCCGCTGGGCTTCCAGTCCCGCCGTAGCTTCGTCATACCACGTGCCTGCAGGGAATTCGGGCAGCCTGTAAACCCGTAGAAACATCCCTAAGCAGATGATAAACAGGACCAGCACACGCTGGCCGGTGCTCCATGGAAGCTGCCTCGCGCCTGAACCCTCTGTCAGCACCCCAGCCTTAGCCGGCGAAGGATCGTCTACACCGTCAGACTGCGCTCCGCTGCCCTGCCTGTCCAATACTCTCTGCGCCAGGAATACACATGCAATGAGAAGGAGAACGCTCGCCCAGTGCAGCTGCCAGAAGCTGTCTGGTGGCCGGTCCGGGTTTGTCAGAAGCCTTTCCAACGACCACGCCGCGAATGCGCCCGGGATCAAGACGACTGCAAGCAGCCACACTGGGTTGAAGCGCTTCAACGGCTCATGGTTGCCCAATGCCGCTAGGGCAAAGTCCGTGCTCCTTCGAAAAGCCCACAGGCCTGCCAGTAGCGCAACACTGAACAGGACCAACGCCGCCGGAATCTGCCTTTGTACAAGCAGCCATTGACCGCCCACCGCGCCGGCAACTGCCAGCACGCCCCACAAAACATTCGCCCGAACTGTCGCCCCGGTGCCAAGATGGGCAACCTGTTCCAGGGATACGCCGCCGCCATCATCAGGTCGCCCGCTCTTCCCAGAATGCCCGCCTTGTTCGCTGGAAGAGGATGGGCCCGGCGAAAGCAGGGTCCCGACCATCTCTCCGACGCCTGACCCATGAATTGCCGCAGCTGTGCTGCCCAACAGGGCTCGCCATCCCCGACGGGACGATCTGTCGGAAACAGGCCTCTCCCCGAAGGCGTCGGCAGGAGCCTCTGCCTCTGCCGCTTCCCTCGCCTTGCTGCCTCCCTCTGCCAGCGAGAACCCGCACGCATGACAGAAGCGCTGCCCGTTGTCACACTCCTCACCACACTGGGGGCAGTTCACTGTGGCCGGCAGTCGCCCGCCGCAGTACTCGCAGAAATTCGCTGCAGGACGGTTGGCATGCCCGCAATCCGTGCAGGTCCTTTGCCCCATGATCCGTTCCCTGTTCAGCATGGGCCTGTCACTGAACTCCTTCATCTTTCACTGTAATGTGGAGGATCCAATCCAGAGCGCGCCGGGGTGAAACCGTTCGAAATTCGGCTACCCCTTGAGGTGATAGACGACATACAACGGTTCGGGCCCTTCATCGACGATGAGCTCTCCACCCGGATACATCTCCATGATCCTGTCGATCTCGTTCACGTACGGGCCCTCCAACAGGTACGTTACCGGTCCCGGATCGAGCTTCTCCAGGTCGAATATACCGAATTCCCTCGACCTGTCGATCCCCTGACTCTCCGGGTAAAGAAACCGGATCGTCTCATACCCGAACCTGCGCTGCCCCGAAAAATAGTAGATTGTCCCCGGGTCCTCAAATGAGTGGGCCGCATCAAGAGACTCGAAATAGTAGGTCGCGAAGGTCCACTTGAATGTCGAAGTATTTGGCAGTCTGATGAAGTAGAAACTGAGATTCCAGACTACGCTCATCAGCAGCACAAGCACCGAAGCGCCCACCGCAGCCGACCGCCCCCACTGCCCAAGGTAACGATTCCCCAACTGAAGGATTGCCCCGGCGCCCACCCCTGCCAGTGCGAAAACCCAGGGTATAGCAGTGATACTGCGTCGCATCGAACCGGCCGAAGGATCGGTTAGCACCAGGCCCGAAAGAGCCCCTAGCACCACCAGCACGGCCATGAAATGAGGCGGACTGCGCCACTTTCGTAGTGAAACGAAAAGCCCGAAGTAAGCGAGTAACGCCATGCCCAGGTCCAGCGCACCTACGCCCCCGATTCCGTCTACGCCGTCTACACGCGGGTTCCGCAGCAACAGGGAAAGAGCTTCCCAAACGCGTTCTGCAATGAACCCAGCCCTTTCGGCAATGCCATCAGCGTCTACAAACTCGTGATAGTCCCACACCGACTTCTGGTTCATGCGGCCGAAATAGGCGCCTGGTGACCCCGCAGCGAACTGTAGCACCGGCGCCGCGCTCAGTGTCGCGCCCAATACCAGCAGCGAAAGAGGAAGCACTTTGCGCCTGAACGACTCCCTCTGCAACACAATGAAATGTGTAACCGAAGCAGCCATGGCAGCCAGAAACGTTGGAAATGCAAAATACGTGTAGGGAATCAGCCCCAGCAGCACGCCGGCAGCAAACCAGCTCCACAGGTTCCTGCGTCGTTCACCAGGACGCCCCGCGTCGTAGGACTTCATCGCCCACACCAGAGCCCCTGCCGCCGCCGTCGACGCAAATGCCAGCGGGACCACCCCGAATCCAAGCCGGCTGAAGTGCAGATGCCAGTAGCTCACCGTAAGTGCCGATGTGCCGAACAGCGCGATCCAGCGCCCGAACCCGACTCGCAGTAGAAAATACGCCGCCGGAACGGTTGCTATGCCAAACAACCCCATCGAGAGTCGAACCGCGAATATGGAGGCGTCCAGCAGCCGGATCATAAGTGCCGTCAGGTAGAACGGCCCTGTCAGTTGCCCCAGCGCCGACGTAGTATACGGTCCTATCCAGCCTTCTTGCAGTATGCGCAGACCCTCGATGCCGGTCACCGCCTCGTCGCCGTGAAACCCGGCTGGAATCTCTTCCAGTCGGTACACGCGTAGGAACGCCGCCGCCACCGTCAGCAAGACGACCGCTGTCAGCTCCCACCTGTTCTGACCAGCCCATGCCCGAATGAACCCCGGTGACCAACGCCAACTGTGAGGACCTGTCTCCCACACTAGCCCCCGGCGCAGCACATTCCTGCGAACCGAAGCAAGCAGTTGCTGAAGCCGGTCCCCAATCCCGATTCCCTGCTCACCCGCAGAATCGCCGCCGTAAATCTTCCCCCCGCAAGCATCACAGAACTCGTGCCCTCCGGGGTTCCTTCTACCACACTGCGCACAAACGACATCTGCAGGCCGGCCGCAGCGCCCGCAATACCCAGCGCTCGGCCGGTTGAAGAAGCCGCACCCATGACAGAGCCACGACTCCATCGAGAATCTGCTCTCACTGTATGGAGGAGAAGAAGCCAAATCCGAAACTTCCAATCGTGGAAGGCTCTACGCAGCGCAAGTACGGCGCCGGCACTGGACGAACTGCCGCCAAGAGCGAGTCTTGCCAAAACGACCCCCGTGGCGCCGCTTGGGACTGCTCGACCAATCCAACTATTCCTGGGCTCAGTTTCCTGCAAATACGAGAACCCGGTGATTGTCCGCGTCGGCTACCAATACCTCGCCCGTCAGCGGATCAATGGCGATGCCCGTCGGCTTGGCAAAGCGGTTGAGATCCGAACCATATCTCCCGAAACTGAACTGGATCTCGCCCCCGGATGAAATTACGTAAATCTGGGCAAACTGCGGGTCCGAAGCATACACCGTTCCGTCGGGGGCAGCCGCGACGAACGGCTTGTCCCAAATGTCCTGGCTCTCCCAGGTCGGTATCAGCCATTCGTATAACGGCACCATCTCCGCCGATATCACCTGTATCCGGCGATTCCAGGCGTCACTGACCAGAATGTTGCCGGTTGTCGGGTGGACAGCGACGTCAACCGGCTCTTCAAAGTGGCCCAGGACGACGCCGCCCCCGCCGACCTGCCGGACGAAATCGCCCATTGGCGTAAACTCAAGGATGCGTTTGTTCCCGGTGTCGGCGACCAGCAGGTTGCCAGCCGGCGTCACTGCCAATCCCCGCGGGCCAAATAGCGCGTACGGGTCTCTGTTATCCTCGGTGATCACGCTGAAACTCCCCCATTTGCGCAGGAAATTCCCTTGGCCGTCAAAGACCTGAATTCGCCCGTTCCACGTGTCGGCCACGAATACCGTGTTGTCAGCCCCAACAGCGATCCCCCACGGCTCTCGAAACTGACCGTCCCCCAGCTCAAGGGGCCCTTCCCCGTCTGGATCGGTACAGCCCCTGCTCCCCTCTTCTGCCAGAAAGCACGTACTTCCGAACGTTAAACGCGAACTACCGTCGGAGTTCAACACCACAACCCGATTGTTGCCTGTATCGAGTATGTATCGCATCCCGTCAGCCCCAACCGCTATGGAGCGGGGGTTAGCCAGAGGAACCGCACTGTACAGCCCGTTGTACGCGACGCTGGCGCTGCGATCGATCTCCTCATAACTGAACGAAGGCGACTCGAATGGTCCTCCACCGGCAGTGGGAACAACGTTCAGATCCCACACCATCTCAGCAATGTCCCTACGTACGTACATGCGAAAATCATGTCTATGAGGCCATTCCGTCAGCGTACGGTCAGGGTGGTTGCGGAAGAAAAAGATCTGCCACAGGCGGCTGCGCCGCTCACTGTCTCTCAACGCCCCCCAGATCTGTTCAAACGTCAGTCCTTGAGATTTCTCCCCGTCCCATTCCCCCTTGTAGCTCTCTTCAGGCCACCACACGAGCCTGTAATTCCGGCTCACATAGTCGCGCCCAACATACGGCTCCACTTTCGCATAGTTCTTCTTGCCGACAAGGATGATCGGCGCGCTCATCGCTTCAGTTGTCGGATTCGCGCCGTAGAATATGTGGTTGGGATAGAAGCGCATGTACCAAGTCATGGGCCAGGCAACGTCATCGTCGTAGGAAACCTG
Source organism: Caldilineaceae bacterium (assembly GCA_026914085.1). Taxonomy (GTDB): domain Bacteria; phylum Chloroflexota; class Anaerolineae; order Caldilineales; family Caldilineaceae; genus Bin5. The sequence continues at coordinate 11,429 of JAPPKG010000402.1, forward strand.
AATCTCTCGCTCGCCAACCGTACGTTCGCTTATCGTCTCAATCTCCTCCAGGGCCCGCTTTACATCCGGCGCGGCATGGGCATAAACAAGATATTCGGTTGCCATGTCGTAGTTGACGTAGGTAAGCAGGTAGGAAAACCGAACTGTGAGCAGAAACAGTATCGTGAATACGGCCACCGCACTCAGACGCAACGTCAGTCGCCAGCCCGAGCGCACAAAAGCCATATATGTGAGATAAAGCAGTCCGACCAGCAAGCCGAGCGCAAGTATGAAGCGCACAGTCCGCGACAGCGTGTCTACGTCGCGCCCGCCGCCCGGGATTGAGCCAATCAGCGTCGCCACAACAAACAGCAGCGCCGGCAGCAGAACCAGCAGCCACCAGCCTTGTGCATCCCGCACCTTCTTCCAGTCGATTCGACGTAGGATCTCCGCCCCCCACCAGCCTCCGAAAAGTACCATCGGCTGCGCCATGTGCGTCATCAACCATGGCATCTTTTCACCCGCGTAGGAATAAGACAACCAGGCCCCAAAGCCCCACCAGGCAAAAAAGAAGACCAAATAAGGCCGCACGAACGAACTCTCCGTCGCACTGGCAGGCCCTTGCTGCGAAGCGCCGTTCCCGCCATTGACCTCCGATTCGGCGCCCTCACCCGCCGCGGCGGCCGCCCTTCGCCCAAAGGCCACGCGCAGGCGAATCGCCAGCAGAGCCAGCCCTCCCAGGCTGAGAAGAAGCGGCAAGAATTCGTAGAGCAGGCTCTGCATTATATAGTAGTACCATGGCTGACTCCCGCGTTGCACCTCCTGCTGGGCCAGCCAGTAACCGAGACTGCCGACCACTCCGGTCGCAAGTCCATCCACCGGATTCGTAAAGAATGTCGTGAACAATATGATCTCAATCGCCCAGAACAGGGCCATTAGAGTGGCCCAATTGGAAAAGCTGATCCTGCCCTTCTGCCCTTGTCCTCCTCGCGAATCCCCTCCACTCACGCTCCCGCTCGCCGGACCAAACCACCAGTAGGCCATCGCTGCACTTATTACCGCCATCAGCAGAACCAGAATGGCCGATCTGGCCAGATCCTGGGTCGTACTGTACGCAAGCGCATCCCAACCGAAGAGCAAATGTCCCAGCGGCGCAGCAAACGGTAGAACAAGCGTCAGCAGCAGAACCGCAATATCAGCGAATGAACTGTCTCGAACTTTCTCCTGCCCCGTCCACCAGCGCCAGAGTGCTGCCCCCACCATAAAGACGCCAAATATCGTGCCCGACATGAACTGGTTTTCTTTCGCTGCAAAACCAAGCGCCATCGCGGTCACGGTCAGGTAGAGCCACTTCAACCTCCGCTCCTCCAAATAGCGGAACATGCAATACACCCAAACCATCGAAAAGAAGACAATGTAGATGTCGTTCCGTATGTACCGGCTGTGAAAGAGAATGCTGGGACTGATTAGGAAAAGCAGTGCCGTCAGCAGAGCGCCCGTTCGCCCAATCCACCGCCGGTAAAGCCACGCCGCCATTATGGTTCCGATTCCTGCCAGTGCCGGCATGACCCGAGCCGTGGCATCGCTGACACCAAACAGAAAGTAGATGAACGCGTTCGCATGGAAAAGGAACGGCCCATGCATCATCGGGTTGTGCTGATAGCTCCCGTTTCGATAGAGATCGAGAGAATATACGGCGTGCAGACTCTCATCGTGGCTCATCCCCCGCACGCCGAGCGCGTAAAACCGGCTGACTACCGCCACTACCAGGATCGCTGCCCACGCCAGGGTCTCCCAATTGGCCCGCAGCACTGTAAACAGGTTCGAATCCAGGATACTGTCGGACGGCCCGATAGTTTCCCTCGGTAAGGAATGCTGTGACTCCCCAAGGGCCGATGTCTCCGTCAGACTCTCCTCCTGCTCTTCGGCCGGAGAAATCTCAGTGGAGGATTCTTGAAGGCGCGTTTCGGAGACCTCGACTGCGGTCTCGCCTTGCTTCTCGCTCCGTCCTTCTGCCATCGTTTACTTCTCCCGTTTTACCCAAAGGTCTGCCTCTTGCCGCACTGGCACGCTCCCCGCGACCTGCTGTCTTTCACGAAAGAGCATCCACCTTAACAGGGCTCCGGTGCTCTCCAGCTCAGTCGGCAGCCAGCGCTGTGTCACAGTGTAACTGCTGCCAACGAAATCGGCGGGCAGCACCCCCAAATCACTTTCAATTCCAGGCCTCCCGCGAGACACAACCATGGCGCCTGCCTCTACCCCCGTGAGATCGCTCCCAGGGTGCCAGCGCAGATCGCTCATGGTTCTCAAATGCCAGAAAAAGAATGGCAAATGGGAATACTCGACCTGAAGATAGACGGGAGCTGCCGTAGCATCCCCTGTCCGCAGGGAACTAAGCCGGGCAATATCTTCCGTCAGCAATGCCATCCCACCGTCCCCGGTCTCAGCGTAGAGTGAACGGCTATGACCGTATTCAGGCCTCAGATTCAGCATCCAGCTGCTGCTGGCTTGGGCCAGAAAAAACGCAACCAAGGTCAGGAAGCCAAATGCATGCATGCTGGCGCGCTCTCCCGACCACCAAACGAAAAACGCGCCCAGCGCCGGAATCAATAGATAAAAGATAGCCAGACGCGGATCAAAATTTCCGTCTCGAAGCGAACTGCTTACGGTGCCCGTCCAGAAAAAAGCTGTTACAAGCAGAATCCCCATCGTGGCCAGCGCCGGCAACCGTGAGCTGTCTTGAAGCAACATTCCTATCGGCGCCAATCGCAAAAAGTGCGTCGCTGTCCCCGCCGCCAGTAGAAGCAACGGCAGCCCGACTACAAGCAGGCTGACTGGTGTCCGCCCCGGCAACAGGATCATCAAGAGGCCCCAGCCCACACCGGCAACTAGAACATTGACCCAAATTGCGTCGATGGTCGCTCGTCTTTCAGTTTCGACGACTTCCTCGCCTTGGACAACACGCCCCGCCTGGCTTCCTGCAAAGAAAACCGTTCTGTATAGCGCGATTCCCACACCCGCGCCCCCAAACACAAGCAGGAATGGCTCATCGACAAGTAGCCTCAATAGCGCCCACATTACTGTGTAATTGTGCTCCGCAAGCAGAATCCCCTCTGTCCCCGACGAACCCACCAGGTGGGCGACTGCAGTTCCCACGCTTTCACCAACGGCCGACAAGCCGGCAAGGTTCGAGAGAAGCCCGGTTGATCCTACAACGGCCGTACCCGCACAAACCAGTGCCGCCTGCCTGCCCTGGACCTGAATTAGACTCGCTAGCTGCCCATCTCTGAGCAGATAATAGGCAAAAAGAATCAGTGGCAGCAACAGCCAGGCCAGCGGACCACTAATCAGGAACAGACCGCCTATCACCGCAAATCGATTGACCCGTGCAGCCTCTTCTCTTTCATCAAACAGTGCCGCAAGAAGCAGTACGAAGGTCAGTGCTGACAGGACCGATCCATCAGCCAGCCGGCTGAACGATAGCAGCCAGGGATCGATCGCGATCAAAACTGCTGCCATCAGGGCGCCGCCCCGTCCCATGCGGCGCCGCAGCGCCCAGGCCGCCAGAACCAGGCCCGCCCCGGCGCATGCCAGCGGAAAGCGGGCCCAAAAACTGCTCCCGCCCCCCGTCACAAGAAATAACGCGCGCTGAATCGTATACAGCAGGGGGCTCAAGGGCGGACGGGGGTCAGGAGCCCCGCTCTTCTCCTGCACGCCGGTCGCTTGGTCCAGCCAGGCGGGCCAGATCTGAGCGGCCTCCAGGGGTGACACGAGGTTCAGGTCGCCAAGCGAATAAAGTCGCAGTCCCAATGCCAGCACGAAGAGAATCGCGTACAAAGCATGTTCCACCGATGGCCCGCTCACTTCCGGCGTAGTCGCCCGCGCCCCGCGAAACGGCTCCGCAGCTGATTGGCCCCCTGTGAGTGGACCCCTGACCTCTCTTTGAGCGTTCGTCTTCCCTGGTGTCACCTGCAGCCTGTTGCCCCTGATACCTGATCTCTATCTGTCCGTCACGCCTTTGGCGCGGTATATCCGATAGCTTCCCTGCTCATAAGCCAGCTCGAGGATCTGGCCCAACCGGTATTCCAGCACAGGCGTAACGCCGTACTGGGCGCGCTCCTCCGGGCCAACCAGCACATAGTCGATCCGCCAGCGATCCAGCGTTTCCTCCAGCGTAGAAGGACGCGGAAACTGATAGACCTCCCGGATGGCTTCGTCCCGCCCTTTAGCCATCTCTCCATAGGCCCGCCCCCGCCACTGGGCCTCGTGCCCATCCCAACCCAATAACGTAGCCCTGCCCGTTGCCGCACTGACGCGCCCCGTATTGACCCTGTAGCTGGCCCCCTTGGCCTCCAAAATTACCGACTCGGGACGCGTGTTGCGCCTGATCCAGTCAATGACCGCCAACTCCTCCTCACCGACGTACGCAAGGCCATCGAGTGTCGGCTCACGCGTGCCGAAGCCCTTTATCTTAGCATACGCTCCAGCCACCGGATAGACAAGGCTCGCTACGATAAGCAGGAGTGACAGGACCGACGGCGCAAATCCCAGGACGGGAAGTGCCGCCCCGCCGCCTCCCTCACCGATGCGACGTACCGCCCGTCCAAGGTAACAGGCGATCGCATAGGCCGCCGCGATGCCGAACAACAGCCAGCTCTGATAGTAGAATTTGAAAACGGTATTCATGCGAGTACCAAAATTGTCGCGAAGATACACAAACTCCGGCAAGTACGTCAGCAAACTGCCGATAGCAAACAGGCACAGGACAAAAGTGGTCGCTTGGGTCCCACCGCCCCGCCCGTCCAGCCGTTGCCAGAGCAGACTCAACGTGGCCGCCGTAAGCCCGCCCATCAGCAAAAACGTCCAGGGCTCTCCGAGCCGTCGCTGTATGACGCTCGCTAACAGTCCATCGGCCTCGCCTGCAGCATTTGCCGACAAAAGCCCGGTCGTCACCAGGAATACCAGTGGCAGACCCAACACGAGGACCGCCGCCGTGACCAGCGCCTCCACCCGAGGTCGCCCCTCCCGCCATCCCAGGACGACTAACCCCGCCCCCGCCAGTAGGAAATGCCCAAACATCACCAGAAACTGGGGCAGTCGCGTCGGGTGCAGCAGATTAGGCAAGATGCCGCCTGCCTGGCTCTGCGCCGTCAAAAAATACGGCATATACAATATAAGAGCCCCCAGGACAACCGTAACCCCAACGATCGCCCCCCGTGTCAGCGCCCTGCGCAGCACGACGACACTTTCTCCACTTCTGCGCACGCCCGTGAGCATCGCTACCAATACAAGCAGAAGCCAGTAAGGAGGGAAGTCCCAGGTGTTCAAAAACAGAAGCGCACCGGCCGCGGCAATCACAAGCAGTAGCCCGCCCGTGCCCAACGCGCTGTAAACCGATCTGACCTGAGCACTCAAGTCGGCAAGGAAAGAGCCAGTCCGTATCTGCTCCTCGCCGGCATCTTCGTCCTGGTGTGCCTCAGTTGCGCCGCCGGCCGGCCCATCCGCGCTGAACCAGTTCAATGCGATGGCTACGACCAGTAGCACGAAGGGCATGGCCAGCAAATGGGGATGATTGTCAGACAATACATAACTGAAGATCGGGAACTCGTCGATGATCTCAATATGGTTCCCGTTAAGGTCGATGTCTTCAATTACGCGGCTGGCTCGCCACCACCAGGTCCACCCGCTGTCAATGTACCATTTGCGGGTCACCTCTGCCCGCTCCGGAAAATTATATACGTCGACCAGCTGAATCAGGCCGCCCATCCGCACGCCTTGAGCATAGAGCCACTCCAGTATCACGTGCAGATTAGAGCTCAACGCCACGGCGACCGCCGTCAGCAGCCCTGCCAGGAAAGGGAAGAAGCCCCCGGCCCCCTCAAACTTCAGCCAATCTGTCGCTACTTCCGAGTCCTTCTCCCTCCCATCCTCTTTGGAACCAAGTCGATACAGGTTGTACCCCACGCCAAAACTCGCCGTGACCAGCAGGCCGAACCAGCACGCCTGCCCCACGTTATAGGCAATCTCAGGCAGCTGGCCGGACAAATGAGCCAGCGTCGAAATCATCCAGTAGCCAAAATAGTAGTAACTGATCGCATAGCCGGCCAGCCACGGATCGCGCGGCGGATAGGTCGCACTGCTCCAGATTCCATTGATGAACATCAGGTCCATAGGCTGCTCGGTGTGGCTGATCGCAGGGTCATGTGAACGGACCCATGTCCACGCCCCGAATGCCAGAAAGAACAGGAGCTCTACACCAACAATATAGGTCCATGAAGGCAACAGCCCCGACAAGAGGCCAAGTCCGCCGCGTCTGCCGTCTCCGTCATCTTCGCCCCTGAACAGAAGAGCCAATAGGCTGAGCACAACCACCAGGAGGGTGGCCAGCCAGGCTCCACCTGAAGTATTGTGCAGCAGACCGTAACTGGTACCCAGCCATAGCAGAAGACTGACCAGAAAGATCCCCAACACGCGCGCAAACGCGTAGCCGCGATCCGGCAATGCGTTGAAATGCCGCAGCGCCATGGGCAGCGCCGCGACGCTCACAACCTGAGTCACCGCGTACCAGCCCAGGAATGCAATAACGATGTCACGCACGCGGCGCTTCCCCTCCCTCGCGACCGGCATCTACCGGTTCGTCCACCTCCGCGCAACGACGCCTCTCACTCCCCGTCCACCCCGAATCGGCCACTTGCGCCTGATCTGTTTTGCCTGCGCCGCCCGTCACCATTTCCGCCTCTACCTCAAGAAAGGCCTGCCCGATAACCTGTTTGCCAAATGATTCCATCGCCGGCAATCCCTCTGCCGCAAAAAAACGCGCCTCTAGGATCTCTACAGGATCAATCCTCATTTGACCGCCGCTGATCCGCCCCAACAGATAAAACTCCAGAACATTTCGCATCGCCCGGTGGCAGACAACCCCCTCGACCGATGCCTCCAGGGACAGCTCCTCCCTCACCTCCCGACGCCAGCAGTCGAAGATGGTTTCCCCCGGAGTCAGCCAGCCCCCCGGCAGCCCCCACTTTCTCGTGTCGTGAAATCGATGACGCAACAACAACACCTGCCCTTCTTCGTTCAACAGGACACCGCTAACCCCAACGATTACCTTGCCCGTAACCGTCCACGTAACCGCGCCGCGCAGCCATCGCGGCGCCCTCCGCCAAATGCCTGCCGCCATCGGCGCCATACCTGTTAGTTGGCGCATCCGCCCCCTATCGGCCCTCTAGCTGGCCCTGAATGTGAGAGGAAACCGCGTAAATCGTAACCTCGGGATTCCGGTAGACCGACTCCAGCAGCCCGGACGCTGCCAGCTCCGCAAGTCTCGAGTCTGACCCAGGATGTTGATGCCTTTCCAGCTGGCCCGCGTAGATGAGTCCGATCTCCAGTTCCTCAATCAGGCGCTCCATACGCGCCAGATCCTCCGTATTCCAAAATTCGGAAAGTTGGCCGTGCCGTTCGCCAACGTCCTTACCGTAACGCTGCTCCCCCGCGTGCATTCCCAGCAGCCCGCTCAATCCCGTGAGACTGGCCACACGTGTGCCCCCGGCCCGGTAATAGTCGAGTTGAGCGGACTCGGCCAGCACCAGGTTGCCCCGTACGTTCTCCAGCAACCACTGCACCGCCGCCCAATCGTACTGTAATTCGATGGCATTGTTGCTGTCAGGCCAGTGGTAAACGCCCTTCTCCATAAAGGCCATCCCATTCAGAGTCCCAATCGGAGGGCGCCAGCCCGGAAATCGCTGCGAAAGACGCGACGGCGTCCCAAGCAGGGGATAGACCAGGCTGGCTGCAATCAGAACGGCAAAGGCCAGCCCCCAGGCGCCTCGGACGGCTGCCAGCGCCGTCCTGAACCTGAAGCGCGAATTCCAGGACTCCACACCAACCGAAGGTCGTTCTCCTTCTGTACCCCTGCCCCGCAGCATCGACTCAAAACGCGCCAAGATCCTCGGCAGCGCGATCGCCGCTGCCACAGCCCAGAGCACCCATACCTGGTTATAGAACTTGAAAAGCGTGTTCATCCGGTAGGCGTCGCCGCCCTGGAGATGGTCCTTCAGATACACTACCTGAGTACCCGCCAGTACGGCCAGGCCTGTCGCCGCTAGCAGCGCAACACAAAGCGTTCCCGTGTCGAACGCCCTGTCTCGCCGCCAAAAGTGCGAAACGGCTAAGCCAAGCGCAGGAAGGCAGATTGCCAGTACGGTCTGATTCGTGAACAGTAGAAGCAGCAATGAAGCAAGGAACAGCGCCGGAAGCAGAAAGACCTCGGTGAAATAGGCGATGGTCGGGTTCCGCACGAGCAACCTGTGAACTCGCAAATAGCGAATCCGGCGCAGTTCACCCCGCCCTACCACCAGCCACGTAAAGATGACAAACGCGAAAAATCCCCAGATCTGCGTCCAATTGCCCAGGTCATCAGGCGACCGCACCAACCCGACGCCGCTCGCCGCCACATTCGTGTAGCTGCTGAAGAAGGGCAGAAAAAGCAGAAATGCCCCGCCCGCCATTACAATCCCTAATCCCGCAACCGGGACAACATGCAAACGCCCTCCCCTGCGGTAAAGTGCGACCGCCAGCGCAAGGACCCCCAGACCCAGATACGTGGGCAGGTCCCACAAGTTGACCGCCGCCAGCACCCCCAACGTAAAGGCTAGGCCGCCGACGAGCACCGCCCCGCTGTGCCAGTTCTTGCGCCAGTTAACGTTATAGCTGTCCAGAAGCGCTAGCACCAGCGCCGCGAAAAACAAGGAAAACGGTATGCCGATCATATGTGGATGCAGATCGGCATAGGTGAAACTCCAGTAAGGGAACTCATTGATCGTATGGGGAATCACACGGCTGGGCGCCCAAAAGTCATATCCCGGCAGAACCGCGTCGGTGCTCAAGACGCGCCAAAGCCCGTTGAAGGCATGGACCGCCTTCTGAACTCCGGGAACGCTGCTGACAAAACCGCTCTCGCTCACTCTGCTAAGCGATTGCACTAACTGCACAAATCCAGCCAAGTTGCCGATAACGGCGACGAACAACGGAGCCAGCAGCGCCGCAGCTATACCTTCGTGCCAGGACAGCTGTGGTTCAACTGGTCGCACATTCGATGGCGCCCCTTCCTGCGGCCCCCCTCTCGCATCTGCCTCTGCCTCAAAACCTGTGCCGGTAATGTCCTCCTTCACATAGCTGATTGAACCGGTTGCCTCCGGCCTTGCACCCCTGACCAGCGCCCAGTGTGGACCGCCGCGCCAGCTCTGGGATTGCTCCTGTTCTGAACTGTCTTCCCCGGTTGGACCGTCGCCCGGTCCATCCGAAATCAGTGCCTCCGCACCATCCGCCTCAACTGGGCCGACCAAAGTCTCTGAAGGTTCTGCGGAAAACGGTCGCGCTGGCGTCTCGCCGACCGCCGTGCTGTGAAGCCGCATACGGTTCCCTCGCGGTCGGATCCCGCTCACGGAATATGCCACCGCAAACGCGTTGATCACAGTAAGCGCAAACAACATGGGAATAGCCAGATTGAAGGCCACCTCCGCGTAGATGCCGCTCAACTTGATCAGGTAACCGACCAGATAGATCCCGTAGTAGTAATAATTGATGTAACCGCCCGCGAAATGCGGGTCAACCGGCGGAAAATACGGGCTCCGCAGAATCCCGTTCAGAAACGCAAACTCCATGAACTTCTCACCGCCGAACCACGGCTGCCAAATGTCCGGATTCGCCCGCCGGACCAGAACAAAGAAAAGGAAAGAACCCGCGAACAGCACCTCCCCAACCAGCAATATCCCCCACATGCGCCGCACAAACTTCCCTACATCCCGCCACGTGAAAACCAGCACTCCAGCACCCAACAGCGCAACTATGCCCGCCACCAGCCACGCATTGCGCACTGTGTTCTGCGCCAGCCCCGAACTGGCGAATATCCACAGCAGCCACCCGCTCAACAGCCAGCCCAGCGTCTTGGAAAGCAGAAACCCGCGATCGCGCAGTACACCGAACAACCTGAATGCCAGCGGCCACGCCACCCAGCCCAGCGCAGAAACAACAAGCCACCACCAGCCCACCGCAAGCCACGGCGAACCGCTTGCCGCCGTGTTCCATCTGTAATTGTCCACCAGAGGCAGTTCCCGCAACGGCGTTTCCAGCAGAAGCGAAGGCCTCGACCCCTCCGCTCCCTCTGCCCGCGCCCCGTCTCCGCCTTCCGCAATCCCCTGCCCCTGCACGAGCGCCAGCACAAGGTTGATCAGGCCGCGGTCCTGACTCTCGGGCGCACTCCCAAGCCCGATCGCGGTCAAAAAAGGCGCCAGCGCAGACGGACGTCCTCGGTCCCAGTGGACCGCGCCCTCCCAAGACCCTTCCAACAAGCTGTCAATCTCAGTGCCGCTCAACGCCCGCTCCTTCGCCAGTATCGACACCCGCGGGTGGTCATACAGGCTCCAGCTTTCGTCGGCATCGTGGTCCGGAAACGTCAGGCCCAGCAATCGCGGCGGCGTCGTGAAGTCTGCCGCCAGCACGAAGCCCAGCTGCCCCCCGAACATCAGCTCATAGTAGAGATTGGTCATCGGGTACCGCGCCGGCAACTCATCCACGCTCTCGTAAATCCGTTTGGAACTGTAGATGACGTAATCGGCCGCCAGCAGCTTCTCCTTCAATATCTCGTACTTCTCCGCCGTGTCCTCCTCATACGGCGACCAGTCGATGTGCCGCAGACCGTGGCTGCCCATGTCCATCCCCGGTTCCCCCGGCAGCCTCTTCGGCAGCGGATCGTCCCATGACTCCCACAATATCACCGAACCCGGCGGCGCCTTGGCATAGACCCAACGGCTGGCCGTCACCCACGTATGCTCGCTCCCATAGACGCCGTTGACATACGCCAGCGACCACAACAGACCGCCCCCTAACGCCGTAATCGCCAGAATCATGCCCGAAAGACGTGCCGCCAGCCGCAGCCGCCCGTTGGCTCTCAGCTGCAGAAGCCAGACAATCGACCCCGCCGTAAAGAGCAGCACAAAGGGGAGCACCGGACTCATATACCGGTTGAACTTCGCCAGAAACGCGCCCGTAATGCCAAAATACGGCACAACCCAGGCCCAAGCGATGAGCTCATCGGCCCTCGCACGGTAGAGTGCCGCCTTCCCCAACGCCCACGCGCTTCCGGCCAGCGCCGCCAACCCCAGTGGCCAGCCCATCCCCCAGACGACCTGCTGCTCAATAAAGTACAGATAGGGAACCGTATTCCGGTACTGCCGCGTAAACGGAAAATCGGCCACGCCGCGCACCATACGGCCCTGTTCAACCAGCGTAGCCTGGATGAAACTAACCCAGTCGAGCACGGCGTAGGGGCTGGTGACAAAGAAAACAGCGGCAGCTGCCACATAGGCGGCCAACAATTGATGCAGTGAGCTCCCTGCTTTTCCCCTCCCGTCGATCAACCGATTCTGTTCCCCTCTCCTCCATTCCAGGATTAGCGTCGCCGTCAGTGGCGCCGCCAGAATCGGAAGCGCGCTGAACTTGGAAGAGACCGCCAACCCCGCGCCGATTCCCGACAGAAGCACACCCCGCCAGGAGCGCTCCTGCACCATTAGCACGCCCCCGTATACGGCCAGAACAACAAAAGTCGTGCTTGCCGGATCCATGGCATAGAAATGACTGAGCTGAATCGCCTGGGCTGTAAACGAATATAATGTCGCGGCCATAAGACCACCGAACGCGCCGTAAAGCCTCCTCCCCAGCAGGAAAAGGAGAAAAATCGTCAGCGTATCCAATAGGGCCATCATCAGACGGCCTGCGAAGGCCACACCTTCGCAGGCCGTATTGGCCCGCTCCATCAGCTCTATTGACCGTTCGGGAAGCGGCAACAACCCTGCCGGTCCTGCCAGACCGCTCAGCAATTCACCGGTCAGAATGCCCAGGTAGAGGGGAAAGTGGCCGTAGGTAAACGATCGCCGCCGCTCGTTATGGCGGTCCCACAGAGGGTTGAGCGGGCTTCGTTGCGGGTCCAGAAACTCATCGAAGGTCGAGGGCCATCCGATCGTTGGCGCATAAAAGCACGTCGTGCTTCGCTCATCTGGATGAGAATTCAACCCCCCGTCAAACTGGACGTTCCACGTTCGTAACCCTAACCCGGCCACTATGACCGCGCCCAGAACAAAATATATGACGATCGAAGCAGACTTACTCGAATTGGCTTGCATCAGTTTTCGGGCGTCACCGCCACAACAACATTAAAATCCTGAATCCACAGCCGGCAGCAGGCAACCTGCGAATTGCTCAACAATTCTATCACGGCCACTCGCGAAAGTTATGACACTGGATACACCCGATCCCAAGGGACTTGGACCCGCTGACATACTGTTTCCACCCTCTTCCCTTAACAGTCATCCCGGCCGTAGGGGCACGCCGTGTGGGTGCCCTGGCAGCTGCCCCCCTCTTCTTCACGCAAAGCCATATGTATCCCTCCGTGGATAATAGGGCTTTGCCCTTGCACGTACGCGTACACGCCAACGTCGGCAGACCACAGTGCTCGTCGCGACCGTTTCTGCACGGCCTGCGAAAACGCACCCAAATAGGTTCGGTCGCCACCTTGGTAACGATAGCTCAGGCAATGCCGGCACTATGTATCTGGTCTAAAGGCTTACAGTGTACGCACCCTGATAGAGGGCGAGCGCCTGTCGGGGAGAGGATGGATCCGTTCTCGGGGCAAGAATGAAATCGTGCCAACTGACGATTCAGTTGGCACGTTTATTTGCTGCCTCCTGGCCCAGATACCGCCGCTACTGAGGCTCTATCGGCCAGTTGCGTATCACCCACTCAATCTGATGCTCCGGCGGCGGCGGCCACAGGAGATAGACGTCAACCCAGCGGCTCCACAACACCAGATTGTGGTCGTCATAGCCCAAATCTATGCGCCGGAACAAAATGTTGCCGCCCGTATCCAACGCATCCCCAAATCCGTATCCGGGAACGTACACCCTGGTGCGCAGCGGAATGATGTTCGGGTCCACAGCTACGATTCCCTTCCGCATCCGGTCCCCCGTGCGCGTGATCCCGTACCACGGAAGACTCGGAGACACCCCGGCGGTGGACGCGCTGTAACTGGTTGCCCTCATCCTTATCTTGCGCCAGTAGGTAATCTCTTGACCGTCTTCGGTGATAAACGTCTGCGGTTCTATCTTCTGACCGTATACTATCCGCTTGTTGCGCGGCTCCTGTGCCACCCAGACGTCTTCCAGGGAGCGGTCGTGCATCTCGCCGTCCCGATACAGTACGCGGAAGCGCCTCCGGGTAATGCCCTCTGCCCCCTCATTTTCAACCAGAGTGTCAATTGGAAGGTCCGGATCCCCGACCCACTCCGTCTCAAACGGAGCGATCTCATCTTGTACTTCGACCTCTTCCCGAACGCGTACAATCCGGATCTGCATTTCCGGATACAATCCGGCGCTTAGCTGAGGAGTCACTTCGTCGAGGCCCGTCAGGCCAACGCCTATCTCCGCCAGTACATCTCCCACGGATTCGCTCAGCGTACGCGTCCTATAGAGCACGCCGTCTGCCACCAGACTGACTGGAATGCTTCGTCGAATGAAAACGCGCAGTCCCGAGCTGACACGTGTGCCCAGCGCCGGCTGCACCTCATCGCCAAGAAAAATCGTGATCTCCGCATCGCGCAGAGCCTCGCCCACCGTGTCCGCCAACGTCTGTATCGTATAGGGAATCGTGTCCTCGTAGACTGTCAGACGGACTGAGCGGTTGACCTCGATCAGTACAGGAGCTCTCTCAACCCTGTCCCAACTCGGACCGCCCGAAAGACGGGTCTCGCTGTCTCGACTCCGCTCCATCGGGATCACGTCGTCCCACCCTACTGCCGTCCCGTATATCAATACCTGGTCGCGTGGACTATAAGGGATCCCAACGTCAGCCAGGAGTTCGGCCGGTGTCTCGGCCCAACTTGCTGCCCCGTATTCCCGATCGTCCGCAACGATAAGGAAAGGCTGCGGCCTTTCAACGGAAAGACGCAGTCCATCTGTTATTCTGGTGTCAAGATTGTGGGAAATCCGTAAGCCTTCTGGGCCCGCCGTCCGCGACGGGGCAATACCCTCAACGGTCGACCTATCTCTGACCGTATCCTGCGCCTGTGCCACACGTGCAGGAACGATAGAACTCTCGGTCAGTCCGCCTCCAGATACTGCCTCCGGGCCCATTAGCAGGCCGACGTCGGACAGTAAATCACCCACATTCCTCCTGTGGGTCTGTACTGTTCTGGTGACCCCGTCCACTTCAATCTCGACTGTGCTTGCCGTCAAGTTCCAAAGTATCCAGAGTCCTGCGATCGCAGCCGTCAACGCTGACAACTGTACCAGAACACGGATCCGCCGGCCCGTTTGCCGTCTCATTGAAGTCCCGGAGACGGCAACTTTCGGCTTCAACCGTCGGGTGACAGTAGCCATGGCAACATTTTATCCATAATTTGCTATGATCAAAATTTAGTTCCTTCCCGTTGGCAAATAAGACTGATGGTGTACCCGAAATGTTCCCTGAAATGCAAAACATCCTTTTCTGACCCCTTCTCCATGCTCTTTGACACGGTTTCGTCACAGTTTTGCACACCTTCTTCGAGTACCCCCTGCGTCGCAAACCATAACCCCAACCCACCCCAGACCGCCCAATCCATCCACCCCCCCGTAGGGGCACCCTTTGTGGGTGCCCACACTTACACCCCCAAAAACGCCCTATCCATCCCAGCCGCCGATTTCTGACAACACATTTCGCCCCTCCTATTCCTGGCAGACCGCACACAGAACCCTGCAAGGCAGACGCCAACCATCCCTTCGCCGGAAGGCGCGGGCGCGCAAAGTCGTGTCCTCATCATCTGATGAGGACACGCTCTCTCACGGACTCGAATTGGAAAAATGGAATTGAGGCGAAAGTTAAACAGCCACCGCAGGTCGGCAGCGCAAAGTGCCTGCCCCCGCAGCGACGAAGTCAAGCCGTCAAGCCAGCCAGTTCATCTCTCCCAACATCGGCCACCGGTAGCGCTCTTCCGGCCCTGTATTGCGCGCCCAGCCAACCAGAATCGGCTCGTCAGCACGCTTCTGCGCCATCTTCCGCCGCACCTGCTCCGGGTCCCACTCCCGCAACACCTCGCCCCGCAGGTCCCGCAGAACTGACCGGCAACCGGGATCCTCCGCACGGTCAACCAACTCGTCCGGGTCCTCCCTTAAATTGAAGAGCTGAGCAGGCTGTTCATCGTAGTAGATGTACTTCCACTCTTCTCGCCGGATCATGCGCTGGTAAGCGCCCTCAGGAGGACCAAAAGTATCTGTGCAATACTCCGAAAACGCCGTATCTTCCCACGAAGTAGCCTCGTCCCGCCCGTCTATCAGAGGAAGAAAGCTCCGTCCCGCCGCGTTGGGCAGCGCCGGCGCCTCCATCGCGTCAAGCATCGTGGCCGCAACATCCACCGCACTCACGACGCGCTCGCAGCGCTGATTCCCGCCAATCCTGCCCGGCCAGCTCATGATCAGCGGCACCCGCACCGACTCTTCATAAAACACGTGCTTCCAGAAAAGTCCGTGCTCCCCCTGCATGTCGCCGTGGTCCGACGTGTAAATGATCAAAGTGTTCTCGTCAAACCCGTTCTCAGAAAGCGCGTTCAAAATCTGTCCAATCATCGCGTCCGTGCGGTAGACCAGACCCGCGTAGGCCGTCCGCGCCCGGCGTACCTCCTCTTCGTCCATCACCTCGATCCCCGTCGACTCCCGCCACCAGCGCAGGAAGGGATGCTGGTCTTCGGCCGCCGGCGCAGCTTTGCGCGGAAGCCCCATCCTGCCCGCATACAGGTCGTAGTCCTCCTGCCGCGCCACATACGGCGGATGCGGAAGGATGAACCCGACCGAAAGACTGAATGGCTGCTTTAGCAGACCCGCCCGCTTCTGCACGCCAAACCTGTTCAATCGATCGATTGTTACCGCCGTCACCTCCTCGTCATGGACCTGGTACGCGCTCTGACCGGCTCCCGAACGTTTCAGGCTGAGATGATGCGGCCCGGCCGTGACACCGAGAATGCCGCGATCAGGGCCCGGGTTGCCCGGGTGATTCGCACCGTGGTCGCCTACAAACCGCGCCGCATACCCGTGCAGCTGGTCCGGCCCCAGCGCGTGCATCCGCCCCACAAGCTCCGGCTGATACCCCGCCGCGCCCATCGCATGCGCAATCGTCGGAATCCTCGACTCCAGCGCGTGCTCATTCGTCCAGACCTCGTTCTGAAACGGGTGCCGCCCGCTCAGCATCGACATCCGCGAGGGAACGCAGATCGGCGAGCTGCAATACGCATTCTCAAATACCACCCCGTTGGCCGCCAGCCGGTCGAGATTCGGCGTATCGACCAGATCGTCGCCATAGCAGCCCGTCACATGTGGACTATGCTGGTCCGAGTGAATATAAAGCAAGTTAGGCTGGCCCAAATCGTCCATAGCACTCTCCAAAATTTCTCCCTGTCCTCGTGTAACCTTCCCGATTCAAAATCATCCAACAGCACCCCAAAGCCCCTTCTCTCCTGCCCGTCCTCGCACCCTCCCCGGTTCCCTGCACTCCCCTACTTCGTTCGTGGTAGATTAACAAAGACGACCAAGCGCAGCAAATACCGGCCGCCAGGCAACTGACCACTGACTACTGACCACTGCCTTTCTGGGCGGTGGGGGCGAGTAGGGCCCCCCAATTTGGGGGGGGGGGGGGGGGGGGGGGGGCGCCCCCCCCCCCCCCCCCCCCCCCCCCC
>JAPPKG010000402.1:28170-41446 GCA_026914085.1 Caldilineaceae bacterium
CCTTTCTCCACCCACAACCCCCGCCCGCCCGCCAAACACTGGGTGCGGGGGCCCCCGGGCCCCCCCCCAAACCCGCGGGGGGGGGGGGGGGCCCCCCCCCCCGCGGCGGTGGGGGGGGCCCCCCCCCCCCCCCACGCCCCCCCCCAACAACATGCCTAATCGACCTGGTGTCGATATTTGTAACAGGTGCCTCATCGAAGGTGTCCAGCCAGACCACGTCCCGCTAGCCACGCCAAATCGCCGCAGGCGCCGGACCTGTGCCCGCCCTTTCCCGCCCCATAACTGGGATGCACCCCCACACTTGCAATCTCTTGTGCCTACCACCAAGTCTGTGATACCATCAGGCCCTCCCAAGTCCTTCACAGATTAGTGCGTGTTGCGGCTCTACTTTTGCAAGTTCTGGCAATGCTCGGTTCATTCTGTCAGTTGAATGATCTTCCCCCACCTGCTGAATGAGAGCAAAGGTGAAGTCCCGATGGCCTTTCTCTTCCTTATACACCGCAGACGGCGTACAGATTCTCCCGCGACTTCAGTTCAATTTCCTGCAGCGTCCTGAATTGCTATGTTTCCGCGTCGTTCACGTTTAATTCGGCGTCCGCCATAGAATCCCCCGTGCCTTGTCCCTGGAAACGTAAGGTTGAAACTCGTATCGAGGCTTTCGAACCATACTGCAAAGGAGAACAATGGCAATGATCGAGCGAAAGATCTCCCGACGTAAGTTCCTGCAACTCTCCGCAGTTGCCGCCGCCGGTACTGTCGCTGCAGCCTGCACCCCGACGCAACCGTCTCCCGAAGCCGAAAAACCCCAGGCAGTCCAACGCGAGCAAATGCCAACACCTTCATCACAATATGGTGAAGCCCCGATGTTGGCCGAACTGGTCAGCGCCGGCGAGTTGCCCCCTGTAGATGAACGGCTTCCCGTAGACCCGATGGTTCTGGACCTGCCCTGGTCCGACGTGGGCCATTACGGGGGAACTCTGCGTAAGGCGACGACCAGCAGCTCCTTCAGTGATCAGACACAACTCATGTACGGTCACTCCAGCCTGCATTGGACCGAAGGTGGGCAGGAAGTAGGGCCTGGCTTGGCCAAAGCCTGGGAAGTCAACCAAGACGCGACGGTCTGGACCCTCTACTACCGCGAAGGTACCCGCTGGTCGGACGGTGAGCCGTTCACCGTCGACGACGTTATCTTCTGGTGGGACGACATGATTCTCAACGAAGAGCACCCCTCTACCCGGCCCTCTTGGACCATGTCGGGTGACGCGCCGATGCAGCTGTCGAAAGTAGACGACTTCACCCTGACCATCCAGTTTGCCGGCCCCTCACCCATTACCGATATTGAAATCGCAGCCTGGGTGGGTGGAGGCATAGGCACAGGGTTGGACGCTCAGCCCCGGCACTACATGGAACAGTTCCATCCCGACTACTCTGATTCCGAGGACTTCTCGACCTTTACCGCAAAACAGGAGTGGTGGACCAATCCTGAGCACCCGGTACTGAATGCGTGGCGGCCGGTCAGGCTGGAGGCCGGCCAGCGACTGGTGATGGAACGCAATCCCTACTATTACATGGTGGATGTGGATGACAATCAGCTGCCATACATTGATACCGTAGACGTCGGTTTCGCCGAGAATAACGAGATTCTCAACCTCAAAATCATCAACGGCGAAATCGACTTCATGGCCCATCCCAACCTCAGTCTGCGTGACATTGCCATCTATAAGGACAATGAGGAAAACGGCAGCTATCGACTGGAACTGTGGGACAACGGCGCCGGCGGCGCACCGGCTTGGGGCATCAACTGGAACTACCCTGAACCGGAGAAGCAGGCCGTCTATCGCAAGGTCGAGTTCCGCCGTGCGCTTTCCCATGGAATTGACCGCGAGAGAATCCGCAAACTGACCTTCTTCGGTTTGGGCGGTCCTGCCAGCACGGCAGTCGATTCCATAAACTCTCGCCAATATCACAGCTCGCCAAGGGGCAAAGAACTGTTGGACCAACTGCTGAACCTTGCAGTTGAGCACGATCCCGAAAAGGCCGCCGGCCTGCTTGATGACGCAGGCGTGACTGATCAAAACGGTGAAGGATGGCGACAACTGCCCAGCGGAGAACCCCTTGAAATCTGGATCCAGATAAACGCAGGTAGCCCGTTTACCGAAGCAGCCGAACTGATGAAGGAGGACTGGCGGGCCATCGGGCTGGACGCTAGAGTGGACGCCATGCCCGGCGCTCAACTGGGACAGATCTTCCTGGGAGGGACCTTCGACATCCGTGTCTTTGGCGGCGGTGCCCCGGGTTCGGCGGACCTCCTTAGCTTCCCGGTCTTCCTTACCTCGTTCGGCCCCAGTGGCCGTTGGGCGCCTCTCTACGGCGCTTGGATGAGCCTCGAAGGCACACCCAGGGAAGGCGTTGACGCCGACAAACCGCCTCATGAACGCCAGCCCCCCTGGGATGAACCAGCGCCCGATGATCCGGCGTACCGAATGTGGCAACTGCACAAGCAGGCCCGCAGTGAGCCCGATCGCCAGAAACGGGATGAATTGGTATATGAAATCTTGCAGATCCACGTCGACGAGGGGCCCTTCTGGCTCGGCATCATCGCTGACCTGCCGCGTCCCGCCATTATCGGCAACCGCGTAAAGAACACGCCCACACGCGATCAACTGCCCCTGGGTGGTTGGTTAGGCCCTTGGGTAGTCGCATATCCAGGCGCCATTACCTATCCGGAGCAGTACTATCTGGAAGACATGGCATGACCAAGCCCAAAAACGTCCTCTTCATCGCCGTTGACGACCTGCGCCCGGAGATCAGTTGCTTTGGCAAGGCCAAACTGCATACCCCAAATATGGACTGGATCGCGGCTCGCGGACTACAATTCAACCGCGCCTACTGCCAAGTGCCTGTCTGTGGCCCTTCGCGAATAAGCCTCCTGACCGGAAAACGCCCTTCCCAGCCGACTGGCAACCGTTGGGGTCTAGGCTCCCCGCCGCCCGGGGAGCCCAGCCTTCCGGGCTATTTCAAGGCACAGGGATTCCGGACGGTGTCCATAGGAAAAGTCTATCACCGCAACGACGACGACGAGGCCGGCTGGACAAGACGCTACCGCGATACCTTCAAGGAACAGGCCTATACAGTCCACGGCTACTGCGCCGGTTATCAACTTGACGAAAACCTGCGCAAGCTGAGAAACTTTGGCCGGCAATTCAGCCAGGCCAAGGCCGGTCTCGATCTTCCCCCTATCTGCGAAGCGGCCGACGCCCCGGACGACGCCTACCCCGATGGGATTATCGCACAGCGGGCGATCGAGGTACTTCGGGAGTTTCAGGAGCAGGACGAGCCCCTCTTCCTGGCGCTGGGCTTCTACCGGCCTCACTTGCCCTGGGCTGTGCCGCAGAAGTATTGGGATCTCTACGACCGTGACGATGTAGATCTCGCCCAAAACCCTTTTCTCCCCAAAGACGGCATCGGCATTTCAAATCTGGGTGACTTCCTGCATTACGGCGAAGAGGAAATCGACCGCACCTATTCCGACCTTGGCAAGTACAGTGAGGATGATTTCCCGCTCCTGAGTGAGGCAAAGCAACGAGAGTGCATTCATGGCTATTGGGCAAGCGTTAGTTTCACAGACGCCCAGATTGGAAAGGTTCTGGCCGAGTTGGAGAGACTTGGCCAGCTGGACGAAACAGTAATTGTGTTGTGGGGCGACAATGGCTGGCATCTCGGTGAGCATAGACTCTGGTCCAAGACATCCAGTTTCGAGGAATCGACCAGGATCCCGCTTCTTGTGTCAGTCCCGGGCCTGACAGATGGCCTGACTTGCGATGCCCTGGTTGAACTGGTCGATCTCTATCCCACTCTCTGCGACCTGGTAGGACTCGAGCGGCCACCCCATTTGGAGGGTTTGAGTCTGGCCCCGCTGCTCGAGAACCCGGACAGGGAGTGGAAAGCGGGCGTGTTCTCAATGATGCATCAAGGACATGCCAGAACCTTGCGCACAGACCGCTACCGCCTCACTCGCTATACCAATGTTCCCGCTGAAGGCGACCTCTGGCATCTGCGCGATTCTGCGTCAGGGCATGCCTTCGAACTCTTCGACCTTCACAATGATCCGGGGGAGAACGTGAACATCGCCGGACGCCCGGAACACAGAGAGCAGGTCGAGGAGTTGGACCGGATGCTGACCGCTGGCTGGGCGCCAATCAGAAGCCAGGTGCAGAGTTAGCGCGACACTGGCAGAGTTAGAGTTCCCGAATCTCTCTTTTGACGAGAAGCAGCGCCTGCCTCTGTCGAAAGAACGCAGATAAACGCTGCTGCTTACATGAAGTTTGATTTCAACCGAAGGGATGTGTGATGTGTTGCGAGTCCGCAGGAGGAACCCAGTTTTCTGTCACAACCTTTGGGGCTTTGCATTCGCCGTCCCGGCTCTCCTCCTGCCCATCGTAGAACTCGCCAAAGAGAACCTGGAAGTGCTGGAACGCGTCTACGACGGCGTGCAAACTGTAAGCGATTCTGCGGCTGAGTTCTGTCAGAAACTGGATGCGATCTTGGCGGGCTGATAGCCAGGCATTGGGTCAGGCGACCGTCACTTCGCTGCGTGGCGGTCACCCGTTGTCAGCACATACCCGTTCAACCACCTTTCCTCCAGTCGTCCGCGATGGCAGCCGCACCACTCCTTTCACGCTCTGTCCTCAAGCCCTTGCAGGGGCTGGAAATGAGAACAGACAGTGTGCGGCGTTCTTAGGATGGCGTTCTGCCCCTTCTGCATCTGGACATCCGCAGACGCCTCTTGAAAGCGAGAATAGACAATGAAGTTCGGTGCATCGGTGTGGCCTTTCAAATGGACCATCCCCTATGACAAATCTATCTCGAGAATCGCCCGGTTAGGGTTTGCCGCTGTCGAGTTGATTGCGTGGCAGCCCGAGGTTCTCGACGAATACTACACCCCGCAGACAATTAGAGACCTCAGAAACATCATAGACAGCGAAGGCCTCGTGCTGTCTCAGTTCGTTTCAACCCCACCAGGAATGGCCAGTCCGGATCAGCGAGACAGAGATCGATCCGTTGAGCACTTCAGAAAGGTAGTCGAAGTCGGTGTCGAACTTGGAACCGAAATCGTCAACAGCGTTTCGGTCCATCCCTTTAACATTCAATTCCCGCGGATAACTGACCTGCCGCATATGCAGAAATTCCAGGTAGATATCCCCTCCGGTCTCAATTGGCAGCAGAACTGGCGGGACTATGTCGACACCATGCGCCGCTGCTGCAGTCTGTGTGAAGACGCGGAACTAAAGTACGCACTTGAGCCGCATCCCTACCAGTATATGGCCAACGCAGCCTCAATGCTGCGTCTGATCGAGCATGTCGGGTCGGATTCGTTGGGGATGAATCTTGACCCAAGCCACCTCTTTCCGGTTGGCGAGATCCCCCATGTCGTCATCTATCAGTTGGCTGACAGAATCTTCCACTGCCACTTCTCCGACAATGACGGCACGACCAATGTTCACTGGCGGCCGGGCAAAGGGAAAATCGACTGGGAAGCCGTGATGATAGCACTCAAAGACGTCGGTTTCAACGGCGTCGTTTCAATTGAACTGGAAGATGTGCCCGGTGTGGCCAGATCTGTATCCGATGTCCCTCAGGAATGGGTGGCAACCGAAGACTTTGACCGCGAAAACATCGCCGCCTTGCAATATATCAAAGACATCTGTGAGCGTGTCGGAATCACTTCTGACTGATGCATCTTGTGCCCGCGCTGACGCCGCAATAGGGTCGGCCTGTCAAGGCGATGTCTGGCTCTCATTGAAACTCGTGCCAAACCGGTTCTTTTCGAGGCGGGAAAAAACTTTGAGGGAAAAGGCTAGGCAGCAATGTCTTCGGACCAGATGCCCCCTCGAAATCACTTGAGCAGGGCAGCCTGCCCGAATCTAGGCCCAACCCATCCAATCTTGCCCTTGATCTTCGCCAGAGGCTTCTATATCCCATCAAGCAACCAAAGGAGTTCCGAGTTGCTTCGGCCAGAGTTGTCCGCGCATCCTCGATCGCCCCGGATTACGGACGTTTGACCTTCCTTGACCGGAAGTCCGGCCATGACACTGACCACCGCAGTTCCCGCCCACGCCAGACCTTACCCTCACCTCCCCCCCCGGTCATGTAGGGGCAGGCCTTGTGCCTGCCTTCCCATTTCTATCACAATTCGTCTTTCGCCATCCCCCTCACCGGTTCGATATGGTCGCGCCCTGTGCCTCCCCAAGTGCCGCCAAACGACATCTGGCGCCGCGCCCGCCCGCTCCCACTGCACTGCCCAGCCTCAGGAATCGACCGCACCCCCGATGCCCCTCTGACTTGGCTCGCCCCACTGCCTATGTTACAATGCCGCCCGACTTCCCTGGCTACAACCGCACACAACGGCCCGCCTCACACTTGGACGTGTAGCACATGGAAAGACCCCATATCCTGCTCATAACAACCGACCAGCAGCGCTTCGACGCCGCCGGTGCCGCCGCACCATCCTTCATGCGCACGCCCCACTTCGATCACCTGACCCGTGAGGGGATCGACTTCACCTCTGCCTACGGCGACTGTCCCGTCTGCGTCCCCTCGCGCATGTCGATCATGACCGGAAAATACGTCACTACCCACGGAATGACCGGCAACGGGCCATCCTCCCGCGCAATCCCCGATGCCAGCAATACGCTGCCCACCTGCATGAGTAATCTCGGCTACCAGACCGCCGCTATCGGCAAAATGCACTTCACCCCCCAGCGCGCCCGCCACGGCTTCCAGGAAATGGTCCTGCCCGAGGACTACTACCGCCACATGGCCCGTCGCGGCTACGACGTCCAGCCCATGCACCACGGCCTCGGCCAAAACGAGCTCTACCCCGGCATGGCCACCGTCCCCGAAGCCC
The DNA here is from genome assembly GCA_026914085.1 of Caldilineaceae bacterium. Taxonomy (GTDB): domain Bacteria; phylum Chloroflexota; class Anaerolineae; order Caldilineales; family Caldilineaceae; genus Bin5. The sequence continues at coordinate 35,078 of JAPPKG010000402.1, forward strand.
TCACGCTTACATCCTGGACCGCCGAACAGTGCGTGGAATACATCCGCGAACGCCGCGACCCCACCCTGCCTTTCTTCCTCTGGTGCTCCTTCTCCAAGCCCCATCCCCCAATCGATCCCCCGGAACCCTACTACTCCATGTACCGAAACTGTGACATACCCGCGCCCGTCTTCGGCGACTGGAGTGAAGGTGAAGACGTTCCCTACGCTTTTCGCCTCATGCGCGAAAAACAATCCTTCGACCTCGTGCCCCCTGAAATAATCCGCGAGGCACGCGCCGCCTACTACGGCGTCATCACCCAGATCGATTACAACATGGGCCGCGTCTTCGCCGCCCTGCAGGACATGGGCATCTTCGACGACACCCTCATCATTTACACCTCAGATCACGGCGAATACCTCGGCGATCACCACGCCGGCGCCAAAGGCTTCTTCCACGAAGCCTCAGCCCACGTCCCTTTCGCACTGCGTATGCCGCAGGGCTGGGACAACCGCCAGCACGGTACACGCAACCCTTCACTCGTCACCCTCGCCGACATTCTGCCCACAGCTGTCGCCGCCGCCGGCGGCACACCCCCGAACGACGTCGACGGTCTCGATCTCGTCGCCCTCGCACGAGGTGAGATCGAGCCGCGACCCTACTTGGAATCTGCCCTCGGCAGTCAGGACAGGCCCGGCAACTACGCCATCACCGACGGCCGCTGGAAATACATCTGGTTCCCGGTCGGCGGCAGCGAGCAACTCTTCGATCTCGAAACAGATCCGCAAGAACTCCGCAACCTCGCCGGCGCCGCCCAAGCCTCACCGCATCTCGAAAGACTCCGTTCCGAACTCATCGACCGTCACCAGGCCAGGGGATCCGCAGCGGTCGACGGCGCCAACTGGGTCACCCAGCCCGTGCCGCCTGAAACTGAAGCAGACCGCCGCAACACCAGCTGGCCCGGCTACCATACTGAGTTCTACCACATCGACGTACGCCACTGACCGGTACCTGCCCGGCTGAGACTTGATCCTTCGTCTCGGCATGAGCGACTTCAATAACCTAAAGGAGATTCCCATGTTCAGATTCCGAACGAGCCAGGTAACCCCTACCGCAAAGGCCCTGTGGGTCTTGCTGCTGGTGTTTGCACTGGTCCTCTCGGCCTGCGGCGGCGGCCAACAACCTGCCGCCGAAGAGGAGCCCGCGCCCGCAGAAGAAGCCGCCTCCGAGGACACCGACGAGGCCGCCGACGATGCGATGATGTCCGCTAAAGAAGCCCCGATGCTCGCCGAAATGGTCGCAGCCGGCGAGCTGCCTCCCCTCGAGGAACGCATTCCCATCGATCCACTCGTTATCGACCTGCCCTGGATCGAAATCGGTCAGTATGGCGGCACGCTCAAACGTACTACGACCAGCACTGATTTTCGCGACACCTCACAGTATATGTACGGCCATTCCCCCTTGCACTGGCAAGATGGCGGCGCCGCTGTAGGCCCCGGGCTGGCCAGAGCTTGGGAGAGCAACGAAGATGCCTCTCAGTGGACCTTCTACTTCCGTGAAGGCACCAAGTGGTCGGACGGACACCCATTTACCGTTGACGATGTCCTCTTCTGGTGGCAGGACATGGCTGCCAACCCCGACCATCCCATGGCAATGCCCGCCTGGACGCTCGTAGGCGGCCAGCCCATGACCGCCGAAAAAATCGACGACTACACAATCCGGTTCTCGTTTGCAGCCTCCTCGCCCTTGATCGAAAGAGAGCTGGCCGCATTCGTCAACGGCGGTATCTCCTATAACTTTGGGCCGTATCCGCGTCACTATCTGGAACAGTTCCATCCCAACTACTCCGATGCCGCCGACTACGAAGAGTTCACCGAAAAACAGGACTGGTGGAACAACCCGGATCGGCCCGTTCTGAATGCCTGGATGCTGGTCACGCTTGAACCAGGCAACCGCATGATCCTCGAGCGCAATCCCTACTACTACGCCGTCGACACCGCCGGCAACCAGCTGCCCTATATCGACAGAATGGAAGTCTCCTTCGCCGAAAACGCCGAAGTCCTGAAGCTGCGTATCTTCAGCGGCGACGTCAACTTCCACGCCCACCCCCACCTCTCGCTGCGCGATCTGGCAGTCCTGAAGGAAAACGAGGCCAACGGCGACTATCGCGTCCTCCTGTGGGATAACGGCGCAGGTGGTGCCCCCGCTTGGGGCGTCAACTGGAATAACCCCGACGACGCCAAACGCGCCATCGTGCGCACAACACAGTACCGCCGCGCCCTCTCCCACGCCATGGATCGCGAGCGCATCCGCAAGATAACCTTCCTCGGTCTGGGTGGCGAGGCCAGCACCGGCACCATGTCCCCCAACTCCGCCCAGTTCAACCGCTCGCAAAAGGGCCAGGAAATGTTGGTCGCATGGCGGGAATCCGCTGTCACCTACGACCCTGAGCTGGCTGCAAGCCTGCTCGACGAAATCGATGTCACCGACCAGGACGGCGACGGCTTCCGCGATCTCCCTGACGGCTCACCCCTGGAAGTGCGCATCGACTTCCCGGCAGGTAACACCGCCTTTATCGAGACCGCCGAGCTCATGACCGAGGACTGGAAAGCTATCGGCCTCAACGCCTATGTCAATTCCATTCCCGGCTCCCAGGTCGGCGTGATGACGACAAACGCCACCTATGACATTCGATTGTACGGCGGCGGTGCCCCTGACGGTCCCGATCTGCTCACCTATCCTGCCTGGCTGATCTCATACGGAAGCGGCGGGCGCTGGGCTCCCCTGTATGGCGCCTGGATGGCAGCAGAGGGAACGCCCAAGGAAGGTACCGAGTTGGACCTCGATCCGCGCGATCGCACGCCCCCGCGCGAAGAGATTCCCGCGGATGACCCGATGTTCCGCATGTGGGAACTGTACAAGCAGGCCATCGCAGAACCGGATCTCGCCAGACGCGATGAACTCACTTTCGAGATCATTCAGATCCACATCGACGAAGGCCCGTTCCTGTTGGGCGGCATCGCCGATCCACCCAACATCGTGATCGCCAGCAACCAGTTCCACAACGTTCCCACCAGCGAAGATATCCCTCTCGGCGGCTGGTTGGGCCCGTGGGTGCTGGGTATGCCTGGCGCAATGACCTATCCCGAAGTCTATTTCATCGCCGAATAAGCGAAGCAGTGCGAAATCTCGATTCGGCGACTGCCTGACTGGCTATCCAATGGCTTTCCTGGACCTCGGCTCCGTCGGTCCTTGGTCAGGAAAGCTAGGTGAACAGCGAATCGAAAGTATGGCTCAATTCGGAGAGGGGAGTGGCTACAATGCTCCTCTCTCCGAGCTGGCTACACGGCAGAGCAACTCGAATAGAACGGGAAGGCGGGCGTTTCGTCCGCTTTCTGGCATAATGTGGCAGTCTGCATTTCGAACCAGGTAGCAGGATGGAGCCCGCCTTTGCAGAAGTTCATCCTCTCGCGTTTCCTCTATATGCTGGTCACCATGTTCTTCGTCTCGATTGTGGGCTTTGTGATTATCAATCTGCCGCCCGGCACATACATGGATGTCTATCGTGCCCAGCTGGAAGCGCAAGGAACCAGGACCACCGAGCGCCAGCTCGAAGCGATCGTGCGCCAGTACGGCCTCGATCAGCCGGTCTATGTGCAATACTGGAAGTGGGTGTCCGGTTTCGTACGCGGCGACTTCGGCCGCTCCTTTGCCTACAACAAGGATGTAAACGAGCTCATCTGGGAACGGCTGACGCTTACAATGGTCATCTCAATCTCAACCCTGCTCGTCACCTGGCTTATCGCCATCCCAATTGGGGTCTATTCGGCCACACACCAATATCAGGCCAGCGATCACCTCTTCACAACCATCGGCATGGTCGGCCTTTCCATCCCCAATTTTCTGCTCGCCCTCATCTTGATGGTGATCGCAGCCATCGTCTTTGATCAATCTGTCGGAGGACTGTTCTCGCCCGAGTATGTGGACGCCCCCTGGGATGTCGCCAAACTGTGGGACCTCCTGAAACACATGTGGATCCCCGTGCTCGTCGTTGGCACCTCCGGCACCGCCGGACTCATCCGTATGATGCGCGGCAATCTGCTCGACGTGCTCAAAATCGCTTACATCACCTCTGCCCGCGCCAAGGGGCTGCCCGAGCGTCGCGTCATAGTCGTCCATGCAGTGCGCAATGCAATTCATCCTCTCGTGATGATCCTGGGCACCAGCCTTCCGCAGATAATCTCTGGCGCAACCATCGTGTCAATGGTACTCAGCCTGCCCACGACAGGCCCCCTCTACTTCAATGCACTTCTCCAGCAGGACATGTATCTGGCCGGCACTTTCCTCGTCTTTCTGGCCGGGCTCCTGGTCATCGGCAACTTCCTTGCCGATATCCTTCTCGTCTGGATCGACCCCCGCATCCGCTATACCTGACCATGGCGACCAACGCTGCAACCATCGAACTTCAAACCGGCGAAGAGGCCCGCGAAACAACGGCCATCTCACCCGCCCGCCTCATCGGCCGCCGCTTCTTGCGCAACAAGCTGGCCATCGCTGGCGGCGTTGTCCTCTTCCTCCTCTATATGTCGGCCCTCTTTGCAGACTTCATCGCCCCGATCCCCTACACCGACGTCCATGAGGACTACGTATTCGTGCCTCCTCAACTTCCCCGCTTTCTTGACGAACAAGGGAACTTCCACCTGCGGCCCTTTGTCTACGGACTGGAAAGCGAACTCGACATGGACACCTTTCGCTTTGTCTATAGCGAAATCCATGAAGCAAAATATCCGATTAAGTTCTTTGTCGAGGGATACGAATACAAGCTCCTTGGCCTCATTCCATTCAACCGGCACCTCTACGGAGTGGACGCCCCCGGCGTCTTCTATCTCTTGGGTAGTGACGATCTGGGACATGATATGGTGGCACGCGTCTTCATGGGAGCAAGGATTTCTCTGACAATCGGGCTGGTCGGCGTTATCCTGACAATCATCTTCGGCGCCACCCTCGGTACAATCTCCGGCTTCTACGGCGGTGGCCTCGACACCTTGATCCAACGCGTCATCGAATTCCTGATGTCCTTCCCCGCCATCCCCCTGTGGGCCGCCCTGGCCGCGGCTATGCCGCCCAATTGGTCCCCGCTGCAGCGCTTTTTCGCAATCTCGGTGATCCTATCTCTTGTCGAGTGGACCGGCCTGGCAAGACAGGTACGCGCAAAAGTGTTGTCATACCGCGAGATGGAATACACGCTCGCCGCCAGGGCCGCCGGCGCCTCCGACGCCCGCATCATCTTCCGCCACATGCTCCCCAACGCCTTCAGCCACATCATCGTCGTCGCAACCCTCGCCATCCCGGGCATGATTCTCGCCGAAACCGCCCTCAGCTTCCTCGGTCTTGGCATCCAGCCCCCGCAGACCAGCTGGGGCGCCCTCCTCAAGCAGGCCCAGCTGGTGAGCGTCCTCCTCCAGCAGCCTTGGCTCCTCATCCCCGCCTTCTTCGTCATCGCAGCCGTCCTCACCTTCAACTTTGTCGGCGACGGACTCCGCGACGCGGTTGACCCTTATTCTCTGTAAGGTCTTCGTATTTGATGTCGAGCACCAGCGACAGCAAAGAGCCAAATCCTGTGCCCTCGAGTCTCCCGCGTACCTCCCTCATCGGACAGAAAGGCGATCCGCATCCGAAAAGTTTGACTTGGCAATGGGTATCCTGGGCTCTCCTTTCCGCCCTTGTCCTGGCTTCATGTTTGCCAATAGAAGAAGACCGGGCTTCAATTCCGGCCACAGCTGTAGAAGCACGGCAGGAAACCGCGCCCGTGCCCCCATGGCGGAGTGAAAACATTACCCAACGGGGAACGAGCCGCGGATCTACGCAGGAAAGGAATGGCGCCTATAGGATGGACGAAGTAGCCGCGCAACGCGCCGTCGATGGCGACCTTGAATCCTTCTGGAGCTCGAATCGCCCTCCAACCCAATGGTTCTCAATCACCTTCGACAAGGAAGTTCTCGTGGACCGGATGGAAATGGTCGTCGCACAGTTTCCCGCCGGTCCTACTACCCTTGAAGTCTGGTTCGACGACGGGTCAGGAATACTTACCCTGGCACATCGTATCGCTGAAGGCCACACCGAAGACGGACAGCTGTTTCAGGTCGAAATCGATCCGCCGCAGCGCGCCCGGGAGGTCCTGATACTCACTCTGGAGAGCCCGAGTTGGGTCGCCTGGCGCGAGCTACGCGTTTACGGAATGCCAGCTCCCGCACCTTCATCAGAAGACCAATTCGGACTGAATTTGGCCCAAACAGCCTTGGGCTTCGACCTGCCCGTGCAGGTCACTCATGCAGGCGACGGCAGCGGCAGAATCTTCGTCGTCGAGCAGAAAGGTCGCATCAGAATCGT
>JAPPKG010000349.1:0-5283 GCA_026914085.1 Caldilineaceae bacterium
AAGGGAGGGCCGACTAGGCCCGACCGCCCAGAACTGCAGTAGTCAGTGGTCAGTGAAAGCAACGATCGATGGGTGATTGGTGTGTGGGGAGAGAGGACTTCGCTCGCCTTGTCCGTCGTCGCGAACTGAATAGGGCTTAGTCGTTGTGTGTTTGGTCACTGCGGCGTTCGCCAAGGGTGGCCGAGGCTGAGGGTTGTCATTTAGAGAAATGGGAGAGAAGGTAAGAGTCAATATGAATCAGCCACTGAGTGCCGAGCAGGTAGATTTTTTTCGAGACAACGGTTACCTGGTCCTGCGAGGGGTGCTGGACCCGGAGTTGATGGCGCAGACGCGGGACGCGTGGTGGGATGCGGCGCCGAAGGAGCTGAAGCGGGACGACCCGAATTCGTGGGTGGGGGCGTTTGCGGACTCACGCTTTACGTGGAAATATCGCGACCGCAGCTTTGAGCCGTGGATGGTCGAGCTTCTTTACGGCAATCCGGAGTTGCAGGCGGTGGCAAAGCAGCTTCTCGGCCCTGAATTGAAAGTTCCAGAGCGGATCCGGGGCATCTACTGCGTCTTTCCGGATACGGACAAGCAGCCGCGGAAGGCACACTTTCACGTTGACGCGCACGCGTTTCATCTGGGCGTGGTGGGGTACGTGGACGACGTGCCGCCGGACGGCGGCGGGTTCACGGTATGGCCCGGCAGCCACAAGCATTTCTATCATTTGTTCAAGACGGCCTACACGTTCAACCCGGTGCACGGGAAGGAGGAGATGTGGGACTCGGACGAGTCTCGCAGGGTGCAGCAGATCGACCCTGTTCACACATTTGGGTCGGCGGGGGATGTGGTGCTGTGGCACCACCGCATGGGGCACGGAGCCGGCCACAACCGGTCGAGCCAGGTGCGGCAGGCGGTGCTGTACGACTTCTGCCGGGCCGATCTGGATGCTGTTCAAGACGAGCCGCCGCCGGACGATATGTGGCGAGATTGGCCCGGGATCAGTGGAGGATAGGGCCGACAGACAATGAAAATCACGGACATCAAGACATATCTGATGCAGGCCGGTGTGCCAGGCGGCGGCTGGACGAAGCGCAACTGGCTGTTCGTCAAAGTGTTCACCGATGAGGGCATCTACGGCGTCGGCGAGGCGTCGGGATGGCCGCGGGTAGTGGAGACGGCGATCCGGGACCTGCGCGAGGTCGTAATCGGCGAGGACCCGTTTCTGATTGAGCGCATCTGGCAGAAGATCTACCTGGCGATGATGGGGCATGGCATGACCGGAATCGTCGGCGGCGGGGCGCTCACGGGCATTGAGATGGCCCTATGGGATATCAAGGGGAAGGCGCTGGGCGTGCCGGTGTGGAATCTGCTGGGGGGCAAGATCCGGGACCGTATCCGGCTCTATGCGCACGCGCAGACAGCGGAAAGGGCGGAGGAGCTGGTTGGGCGGGGCTTCAGCGGGCTCAAGACGGGGGGTGTGGTCAACCCTATCGAGAAGATACGAACATTGCGGGAGGCGGTCGGCCCGGAGATCGACCTGATGGCCGACGTGCATGGTCCGCCCTGGTTCAGTGTACGGGATGCGATCCGGGTCGGGCAGGCGCTGGAGGAGTTCGACCTGTTGTTTTACGAGGACCCGGTGCCGCCCGAGCATGTTGAAAACCTGGCTAAGGTTGCGCGGCACGTTAATCTGCCAATTGCGGCGGGGGAGCGGCACACGCAGATCTACGGAGTGCGGGAGCTGATCGAGCGGGAAATCGTGGATGTGATCCAGCCGGATACGGGCCGGGCGGGCGGTCTGATGCAGATGAAGAAGATGGCGGCGATGGCGGAGGCACACGGGATTGGCTTTGCTCCGCACGACGGCTCCTTGGGGCCGGTGGCGGAGATGGCCGCGGTGCATCTGCTGGCGACACTGCCCAACTTTCTGATCCTGGAGCATCTGGAGGATGACGCGCCGCAGCGGTACGAAGTGATGCAGCCGCAGCCGGAGATCGTCGACGGGTCGATCGTCGTGCCGGATACGCCGGGGCTGGGCGTGGATATCGTCGAAGATGCGATTGCCCGCTATCCTTCCACTGGCAACGTCTCGACGCCGCGGCAGGATGAGTACGTCTACTTCCAGGCGAAGTACGGCCGGGCCAAGTGGCTGGAGCAGTAGCTGTTGACGGCCACTGGATGCCGTAGAGCGGTTCACCCTTCGGGCCCGGCTACCCTCTCGAGAAACATTCAACATAAGGAGTAGAATGGCAGCCATGTCAGTCCGAACCCACGAGCTTTCGGCTGATGCCAAGAGGAAGCTGCGGTCAGTTTCGACGGCAACGCTAACCAGCCAGCTACAGAAACATGGCCTGCGCAACACATTTCTAGCCGGGCTGTATCCTTTGCGGCCCGATTTGCGAATGGTGGGTTATGCTTTCACGTTGCGCTATATTCCGGCGCGGGAAGATCTGGCGGACGAGCGTTATGACAATACAAAGAACGTGCAGAGGCTGGCGGTGGAAGCGGTGGGAGCGGAAGACGTTTTGATCGTGGACGCGCGGGGCGACATCAGCGCGGCCTCGCTGGGCCACATTCTGGGGACGCGCATCACACGGCGCGGCGCGGCCGGCTTCGTTACCGACGGCGCGTTGCGGGATACGCCCGGCTTTCGGGAGCTGGAGTTGCCGACCTATATCCGGGCGCCGCACGCGACAACGTCATTTGTGGCCCACCACCCGGTTGAGATGCAGGTTCCCATTGGCTGCGCGGGTGTGGCGGTGACTCCGGGCGACGTGGTCGTGGGTGATGCGGAGGGGGTGGTGATCGTTCCGGCCCATCTGGCAGAGGAGGTTGCCCAGGGCGGGTACGAGCAGGAGATCAGAGAAGAGTTCTTCCAGGAGAAGGTTGCGGGCGGCGCCAGCATTGTCGGCGTCTATCCGCCAAGTGACGAGACCCTGGCTGAGTTCGAGCAGTGGCGTCGCGAGAGAGGCGTTTAGCAAGCCTCATGCGGGCGACGGTTTCTTGTGATCTGTGACGTAATTTATCAGGTACCGCAGACAGCCGCGCGTGTCAGGTATTGGGAAACCGATTCTGAGGCGCTAATCCCCTCGTAGTCCGCGCAGTTCTTCCTCCAACTCACGAATTCTGGCGGTGTTTGCTTTTTGCCTGCCGCGGCCAAAAAAGTTAGCGGCGACGTTGGCCAGAATCGCGGTCAGCATTACCACGATGATTTCGTTGAACAGTCCCCGTCTTTGCTCCTGATCGGCCACAAAAGATGAGATTAAGGCTTCGTCGACCAGTTCACTCTCCTGAGCGAGTTCCTGTAGCGTCATTGTGATCCCGGTTGTCGTGTCACGTAGCCTCGGTCCATCAGTGATTATCTGACTCAGAGCATATAACATCGCCACAATCGTGATTGCATTGAAGATCACCGGCGGCAGCAACTTGCCTTCCATTTCCTGTCCTCTTTGTCCAAGCAGTTCGTTTGCATTTCAGGTTTCAGAGTACTGCATATAGTTATTTTGTGACAACATGCAGGCGACGGAAGTCGGTAAGAGGCACTTGGGAATAAAGGCCGCACTGGGTGGGCAGTAGATTTGAAAGGCCAGGAAAACACACAGGAGAATTCTGATAGGACCAGTTATTCGCGGTAGATTGTCGGGTTGAAGCCAGGGGGTCTTCGTTGATGGCCCCAACTGATGTCAACTGGCGTGCCCCCGCGTGAATTGCTTTATGCGAGACAGAAGCCGCTACCACGGCGTCGGTTCTCGTGGAGGCGAGGGGCGGGCCGCGATTGAGCAGGCGGAATCGAGATTGAGGACAGGAGTGAACCGCCTTGGGGCAGACACTGGCAGCTTCGGTTCAGTCTGTGACGGTATGGGAAAGGGGCGGACAATCCGCTGTACAGGTCACGGGCTTCTCATGAGGTGCGGAGGCGTCAGGCGTCGTTGGCGTTTGGCTGACCTGGGTTTGGGAGGCCCACAGTGTTGTCAGTTTACCCGTGACACAGAGTTTCAGGAAGCTCCCACGAGGGCACCCACAAGGGGTGCCCCTACGGGGGGTTGACCGGGTGGAAGGAAATTTCAGCGGGCCTTAGTCCCCTCGCAGTACACGCAGTTCCGTCTCCAATTCACGAATCCTTGCGGTGTTCGTGTGCTGCCTTCCACGGCCCAGATAGTTGGCGATGAAGTTTGCCACAATTGCAACAACCATCACTGCAATGATTTCGTTAAACAGACTTCTCCGCTGTGCCTGATCTGCCGCAAAGGTGGAAACCAGAGATTCATCCACCGTATCACTCTCTTGGGCGAGCTTCTCAGTTTCAATCATGATTGCGGTCGAACCGGAGAGGAGCCTCGGCGCTTCGATGACCATTTAGCTCAGGGCATACAGCATCGCCACAATCGTAATCGCATTGAAGATCACGGGTTGCAACAGTTTGCCAGTCACTTCCATTCCTCTCTTTTCATGCAGTTCGAATTGAAGAGCCGTTACAAAGTGCGGCAAGCGGCTGCCCTATGTAAACGTGCAGGCGCCGCTTGCCTGGTCAATGAACTACCAGGGCAAGTGAAGCCCTGGATGTAGTGCCAGTATGGCAGGTCAAGGCATAAGCTCTTCTCAGGTTTATGGCCTCGCAGAGTCAAGAGACCAGCCGCGTTAGAATACTCTTGTCGTGCGTATTGCGAAAAGAAAGCGGCCCTTGAACATCGGCTTTCGGGACCCATCAGGATGCCGATGAACTGGCAGCGGCGCGGAGGCCTCGCGGCGCATTGGTGCGATGAGCCGAGACTTAAACCTGTTTGACGATTCCGGTTTCGCCAGGGCGGGTGCCCTGGTCGACAGGAAGCGATGAGGTGATGGCCAGAGCGACACGTCAAAAGGCGAGCAATTGAGCGGGAAGAGCTAATCCTCTCGCAGCCCGCGCAGTTCTGCCTCAAGTTCGCGAATCCTGGAGGTATTGGCGTGGTGCCTGCCCCTGCCCAGGTAGTTGGCGACGACATTGGCGAGGATCGCGATTATCATCGTCACGATCAGATAGTTGTCAAGACGCGTGCGCTGGTCGCGGTTGGTGGAGAGGCCAGAGACTATCGAGTCGTCTTCGAGGACGCCGTCTGCGGCGAGCTCTTCGAGGGCATGAATGGCATCGGCCGTTCTGATCAAGCGCCCTGAAGTCCCGGTAACAATCTGGAAAAGAGAAAACAGCAACGCCACGATGGTAATTACATTGAATATCACAGGTTGGAGCAATTCGTTCTTCACTTTTGAACCTCCCAGTCCAGGTGTTACTTCCAGCTCGTGTCAGACTCAGAATTCAGG
>JAPPKG010000116.1:0-5269 GCA_026914085.1 Caldilineaceae bacterium
TGGAAGAGGTCGCCCCCGGCCACGCCGTAAGCTGCCACCGCGCCCTCGAACTGGATCTGGCAGGCACGCTGGACGCGCCCATCCCACAGACGGCGCACTCGTAGCCGGTCCGAAAACCCACGTGTCGAATAGTCGCTTGGCGATTTTGGTCAGTGTGGCGTACTACATCGAGAGAGAAGGCGAGTGAGGTGCTTTCTCTCCTCAGAGAGTCATCCCTTCAGGATTTCATCAGCGCCCAGCCTTCATCAATCATCTGAAACACGTCCCTGGTCGGATTGTACCCCAGCATTGCCCGCGCCTTGGCGATGCTCAACTCCCAGTGGAGAACTTTAGACACCGTCACCTCGACGTAGGGCCAGCCGGTCACCTTCGAAATGTACTTCAACAATTCATCGTGGGCGAAAGGCTGCGCCGCCATCAGATGAAAGACCTTGCCCACCGCGATCTCATTCTCCAACAGCAGAACCAGCCCCTCGGCCAGATTTCGCGGATCGTTCACCATTTCGGTCCCTGCCACCCCTTGCGGGTCACGCGCGATCACCAACATGGGATCGCGGGCATCAAGGTCCTCCAGATTCTCGACCGTCTCCTGCTCCTCGCTTGACAAGCTGGGCCTGGCTTTCAGCAGCTTCAGGAAGCCGGGCAGGTAGAGTTTGTCGGCCCAGATTGAAGTGGGATCCAGAAGCTCTTCGCACGCCAGCGTTACGCCAAAGCGGGGGATCGTCACCGGCAGACCGCAGCGCCGCATATAGACCCAGCACATATCCTCGCACAGGATCTTGCTCATCCCGTACGGGTCGTCGTTGATTCGAGGATGCTCTTCGTCTACCGGCAAATAGAGTGCCCCACTGGGATTCCAATAGACGTTGTCCGTGCTGGCCAGGACGAATCGCTTAATCCGGCTTGCGTGAGGCACAAGCGTTTCCAGCAGATTGTACGTCCCGACTACATTGGTATCGAACAGCTCATCCGACGTGCGGCCTTGGGGCAAATGAGCGCCCAGATGGTAGACCGCGTCAACGCCCTCCACAGCAGGGCGCAGGCTCTCCCGCTCCGTAAGCTGCCCCTCCACAATCTCGACACCCGGGACCTCGACACGGGCCCGCAAAGGATCCCCCGGCATCACGAGAGCGCGCACCTGATGGTCCCGCCGCAGGAGTTCAGCCACGAGACGGCTGCCAATGCGTCCGGTAGCTCCGGTTACAAGGATCTTCATCGTTCTCGCTCCAGTGTCGAATGAAAAGAGTAACAGGGAGAGTATTTCTCCCCCCAGGATGCGGCTTCAGCGTTCGCGCAAAGTCGGATCGAGCAGATCTCGCAGTCCGTCGCCGAGAAGATTGAAGCCGAGAACAGAGATGGCGATGGCAATGCCCGGGAACACCGACATCTCCGGATGCGTATTCAAATACTTGCGTCCCCCGGCCAGGATCGCACCCCACGAAGGAGCGGGCGGTTGCGCACCGAATCCAAGAAAAGTCAGCGCCGCCTCACTCAGTATCGTCCACGCCAGCCCAATCGTGATTTGGACGATAACCGGCGCCCCTGCGTTCGGCAGCAGGTGGAGCATCATAATCCGCCAACTGGATCCGCCAATTGCCCGTGCACTCTCGATGTACGGCAGCTGCGAAACCGCGATCACCGCGCCGCGCGTGACGCGGCAGAGGATAGGGACATAGATGACCGCAAGTGCAATGATCAAATTCTGCGTGGACGGCCCCAGCAGCACCGAGATCGTCAGGGCCAGCAGCAGGCCCGGAATGGCGAACATCAGGTCGATGAAGGCCATGATGCCGGTCTCTACCGGCCCTCGCAAGTACCCGGCTGCCATCCCCAGCAAGAGCCCGATCAGGCCGGACAGCGCCATCGACAGCAGTGCGACAAGCAGGCTGAACCGGCCTCCGTAGATGATCCGGCTGTATAGATCCCGCCCCAGGTAATCGGTGCCCAGGAAATGGTCAAGACTGGGATCGGCAAGCATCTGGCTGAAATCCGCCTCAAATGGGTCCTTTGTGGCGAAGACAGGCGCGAAGACTGACGTGATGATCAGAATCAGGGTGATGACAAAGCCGGCCGTGAACAGGCGGTGACGAAGTGCCCGCCGCACAAAATTTCGCAACGGGCTTCTCGCCGCCAGAGTACCTTCCACTCCGGAATTATTCGTAGCGAATTCGGGGATCGATCTGGCCATAGAGCAGGTCCACAACAAGATTCACCAGGACAAATGCTGTCGAATACAGCAGCAGCACACCCTGCAGCACCGGCAGGTCCCGGTTAAGCAACGCGCGTACGGTTAACTGACCGAGCCCTGGCACGAAAAACATCTCCTCAATCAGTACCGTTCCCCCCAGCAGGTAGCCCAATTCCAGTCCGATTACGGTCACGATCGGAATCGCCGCATTCCTCAGTCCATGCCGCCAGAGTACCTGCTGAGGATGGAGCCCCTTGGCGTGCGCAACTCTCATGTAGTCCCGGTTGAGTACCTCAAGAACCGCCGAGCGCACAACGCGCGTCATCACCGCTGCCAGGGGGAGCGCCAGGCTCAACGAAGGCATAATCATATGCAGCAAATTCGTCCCCAGGCCTTCGCTGATAGGCTTGTAGCCGGACGGCGGCAACCACTGCAGCCGCGCCGCCACCACCAGAATCAGAATCGTGGCGATCCAGAAGTTCGGGATCGAGATACCCAGCTGTCCGAACTGCATCGCCAGCAGGTCAACCCACGAACCGTTTCTGGCCGCCGCCACGATCCCCAGTGGAATCGCGATCGAGAGCCCCAACAGGATCGTCAGAGCCGCAAGCTCAACCGTCACCGGAATGCGCGATTTGACCAGGTCCCATACCGGGTAGCCCCCCAACAGGGAGTTGCCCATGTCTCCCCTGAGCAGATCCCCCAGCCAGTCGAAATATTGCACATAAAGTGGCCGGTCGAGCCCAAGGAACTCGCGCATCTTTTCGGCCGCTGGCGACCCTGCGCCGACGGTATCGAGCAGCACGAGCACAACGTCGCCCGGCAGCGCGTGCATCAGAAGAAAGACCAGGGTCGCAACTGCCCACACGGTCAGTACAGCGCGAATCAGACGGCGACCCAGAAATCGCGACATGTAGCGTCGTCTCCTCTTTCACAACTTGGAATTACGAAGTCAGGCGCGATATCGGCAGGCATGTCATGGCACAGCCGCGACCTCGCGCCGCCAAAGGAAGGACGCGATCCCCAATTCGGGGAACGCGCCCTCCTGTATGTGACTGATGCCCCTACCTGTCCAGCCAAACGTACTTCAGAAAGCGCACTGTGCCCAGCCCGTCTACCTGATAGTCCATGACATCCGGGTGCATGCCCATACGATCGTCATAGGTGAAGAGATAGATGAGAGGC
The DNA here is from genome assembly GCA_026914085.1 of Caldilineaceae bacterium. GTDB lineage: Bacteria > Chloroflexota > Anaerolineae > Caldilineales > Caldilineaceae > Bin5. The sequence continues at coordinate 3,374 of JAPPKG010000116.1, forward strand.
CATCCCGCCTCATACCCAATGGTCAACGCCTCCGTATAGAGTTCCCGGCGCTGGTCGGGGTCGGTTACCCTGCGCGCCTCTTCCACCAGCGCGTTGTACTCGGGAATGTCAAAGTTGGGAGCAAAGCCGTGTGACACGCCCTCCGGATGCATGATCCCGTAGAATATGTCGTCCGGACTCGAAGCGTAGAGGCCCTGCAGGGCGGCGGTGAACTCACCCTTGTAAACCTTCTCCACCCAGACCGCATGGTCGGTGGCCAGCAGATTGAACTTGATTCCCAGTTCGGCCGCGCTGATCTGAAGGATCTCGGCGATCTGGCCTTCATCCGAGGCAGCCCCGTAGAAGTTCAGGTCCACTTCGAAACCGTCCGGATAGTTGGAATTGGCCAGGTACTCCTTGGCCTTCTCAATGTCCGGCTCCTTGAAATACTCGATGCCGGTATAGTACTGGCTGGTCGGCGGCTGCGGGTCGCCTGCGAAGAAGCGATTACAGCGACCGGCGGTGTAGACATCACACATGACCTGCCTGTCAACCAGGTGCTGCAGCGCCTTCAACACGTTGGGGTCGTTGAACGGCTCCCTCCCCACGTTGAACGTGAACATGAAGAAGATGCCGGTGTCGCCGGTAAACAGCTTGTACTCCTGCTGCGTCAGAGATTCCCAGGACGCGCCGGGCACCATCATAATGAAATCGACCGCATCAGAGGAAAGGTTTGCCGCACGGGCCGCGTCGTCGAGCAGATAGGACATGCTGATGCCGTCCAGATAGGGCACGCCCTCCTCCCAATAGTCCTCATTTCTGACCAGCTCAGTCTTGACGCCCGGCTCAAACTCCTTCAATTTGAAAGGCCCCGTGCCAATGTATTCGAACGGTTCCTTCTCAAAGGTGCCCGCAGGCATGACCAGCACCGCCGGCCTTCCAATCACGTCGAGGAACGGACTGTACGGCTCCTTGAGGGTCACCTTTACGGTGTAGTCGTCCGTGGCTTCGACGCTTGCAACCGGCGACAACCAGCCCGCATAGGCGGAAATCGATTCGTCCATTGCGTGTTCAAAGGAGTAGACGACGTCTTCCGATGTCATCTCCTGCCCGTTGTGGAACAGGACGCCTTGACGCAGATTGAAGATGTATTCGGTTTCGCTGACGGCCTCCCAGGACTCGGCCAATGACGGGTGGTTGTTATATCCCGAATCCCAATACAGCAGTCCTTCATAGATTTGGTGGAGAATGTTCCACTCGGTCGCGCCGTGCAACCGTCCGCCCCACGGGTTGATCACGGTCGAAGCCTGTGCCTGGCCGAACTTGAGGATTCCCCCGTACTTGGGCCCTCCTTCATCGGCCGGCGCGGCTGCTTCCGACTCATCGGCGCTGGCGGCCTGGTCGGCGCCGCTGTCCGCCGGGCCAGCAGGAGCACAGGCGGCAAGCATGGCAAGCATCACGATTAGTCCTATTATCGTGGCTGCAAAGGAGATATTTCGCCTTCTCATCTCTTGGCCTCCTCTTGTCTATGTGTTTTGAGGGTTGGAAACGTTGATGCAGGTAAGGCCCGAACAATATAATTCTATTTGATTTGGGGCCACTCGGTCAAGTCGCTTTTTCGGGCAGGGTGCATCCCAAAAGGGGGGCGAACTCCCGTATTCCTCCGGCAATAGCCCGCCAATGGGTCAGCCCGCGATCAACTCTGACTCAGGCGAAGCGCCGTCTCTGATCACTGACCACTAACCACTGACCACTGCAGTTTTGGGCGGTCGGGCCTATTCGGCCCTCCCTTGTGCGGGGGCTCCGCCCCCGCATCGCCCCCCCTACTGCCTAATCGACCGGGTGTCGATATTCGTAACAGGTGCCTATTCGAACGTGTCCAGCCAGACCACGTCCCGCCAGTCCCATCAGATCCCC
>JAPPKG010000294.1:0-5258 GCA_026914085.1 Caldilineaceae bacterium
GTTGCGTCGAGATAATGCTGAATCTTTCCTGATGCTCCTTGACAGCATAGAAGATTGCTTTTCGCAACTGGAGTCCAGCGGTCTGGACCTTCGACCGGAGCAGACCAGATGGCTGAGTTTGCAGGGAAAGCTGCGAAGCGATGCTGGGCACATTGTGCGAGTTCTTGACAGTGCCGGCGGTTTGCGGCAGTTGCGAACACGCAATTCTCCGGCGCAAGGGATGTGGTGGCGGCTCGACGAGGTGGTGGCGGCCAACCGCCGCAATCTCATTCGGAGATTGAGCCTGACATTCGGAACGGTAGCGTTGGTCGCGGCGATGGTTTGGGCTCTGCTCGAATTCATTCCCGTCGATGCCAATACCGTCATAGCGTCCGAAGCAGTTACGTCGGTACGACAACTGACGCTTGAGGAGAATTGGGGCGACGCGCTGGCAGTCATCGAAGAGGCCAAAAGTGAACTAACCAAGCCGGACGCCGAGCTTCTAATCTGGGAGGCAGTGGTCCGGGACAAACTGGGGCAGGGTGAGATTGTTGACGACACATTAGCAGAAGCGATTGCGCTCATCGACCCCGATCAGAAAACTTCCTACTGGTGGATCTTGGGTTCTGCCTATGCGACGGTTGGTGATCTCGAGAAGGCGAGAAAAATCGGCGAGGATGCGATCCGCCTATACCCTCTTGACCCACAGGGATATTTTCTGCTCGGCACTGTGTCGGAAATGGAGGGAGACATTGGCGCTGCACTTGAACTCTTTGAAAAGACTTTTGAACTCGCCTTGGACAGCAACACGCAACTAGCGGTTATTGCCCGCGTGCGCATGGGCACATTGTTGCAGCAGCCTGTCAACATGTTTCCCGCTGGTGAGAACCAGCCCGTCGATGAGAGCAAGAGCGATGGAGATTGAGTCACGGGACGTGTGAAGTTTCGAGTGTGGGGTAAAGCCGTCACGGTAGGTGGCGGTTTTTGATTTCTGGTTGGGACGGGATGCCCGACAGGTCTTGTTCCCGCAGGATGGGCGAATTCGCGGTTGTGTCCAACCATGTACACGGGGCAACAACGAGGGCACCCACAAGGGGTGCCCCTACTGTTTAGATTGTCAACGTTCTCTTGCGGTTTCTCGCCGCTATCTGCTAACTGTGGTGGTTGAAGACGAGGCGGTAGTCTTCGGGCAGGTCGATGTCGAAGAGGAGTGAGTCGGACTGGACGACGTGGACGGGGATGCCGGCTTGGGCGGCGAGGCGCTGGTGGCGGAGGAAGCTGTCGCGGCCGAAGGCGAAGGGGATGGCCTGGGGCGGTTGGAGCATGAGGGCGTTGGTGCCGCCGTCGCGGCTGGGGGCGATGGTGATTTGCGGTTCGGGGCCGCGGGAGGCGGCCATTGTGCGGACGTCGTCGGCAGTGAGGTTGGGCATGTCGGTGGGGAGGACGAGGAGTTTGGTTGCGCCGTGCGCGGCGGCGTGGCGGGCGGCCTGGGTGAGGGCGGCGTTGAGTTGTGGTTCGGACTCGGTGTCATTGGGGGTGCAGGGCTGACTTTCTTCGGGCAGGGCGCGGCTGCCGGCACGTTTGGCGGCGGCCAGGGCGTGGGTGTCGCGGCTGATGACGAGGATTTCGGCGTCGAGATGGGCCCGGTTGATGGCGGTGAGGGTGCGGGTGAGGAGTTCGCGGTTGAGGGCGCGGCGCTGATGGGGGGAGATGTGGCCGGCGAGACGGCTTTTGCCTTCGTTGAAGGGTTTGACGGGGACGACTACCCAGAGGCCCGGTCGGTTCTGCGCGTTATTCGTCATTTTGGTGCCGGGGCCGATACGCAGTGGAGTTGCCGTCACGAAGGGTCTGACCGAACTGCAGGACCTCTGCGGCGAGGCGTTGCTTGGAGGGCAGGTCGGTCATGAGGGTATCGGTTGTTAGTGCGGGCAGGGGAAGGCGGGATTGCTCGGCGCTGTCTTGCCGGTCGAGGATGAATCCGTCGAGGAGGCCGGCGTAGTGTTCGACGATGGTGAGCGGGAGGTGGTTGTGATGGCCCATTTCGCGCATCATTTTGGCTACGGGGCCCTTGACGGCGCGTCCGCCGACGATGGGGCTGACGGCGACGACGGGGGCGTCGCTGTCCTGCACGAGCTGGCGGAGACCGGGCACTGAGAGGATGGGGTCGACGCTGAGATAGGGGTTGCTGGGGCAGATGATGATCTGGGCCGCGGCTCGCAGCGACGCGGCTACTTCGGAGGTGAGGGTTGCTTTGGCGGCGCCGACGAAGGTGAGGCCGCGGAAGGTGGGTTCGCAGCGGCGGCGTACGAAGTAGTCCTGGAAGGGGAGGTCGCCCTCGTCGGTGTGCACGAGGGTGCGTACGGGTTCGTTGCACATGGGCAGGATGCGGGAGGGCACGTCAAGCTTGCGGCGCAGGCGGTCGGTGACTTCGGTCAGGGTGACGCCGGCTTTGAGCCACTGGTTGCGGAGGAGATGGAGGGCGAGGTCCTTGTCGCCGAGTCGGAACCAGTCTTCGCCGCCGAGGCGTTCGGTCTCGGTGAGGACGGCCCAGGTTTCGCCGGCGCGGCCCCAGCCGGTGTGGGGGTTGTTGACGCCGGCGAGGCCGTAGAGGACGGTGTCGACGTCGGGGCAGATGGTGAGGCCCCAGTGCTCGAAGTCGTCGCCGGTGTTGACGATGACGGTGAGCGCGGCGGGGGGCAGTGTTGCCTGCAGGCCGGCCGCGAATTTGGCCCCGCCGACACCGCCGGCGAGGGCCACGACAGGGGAGTGGTTATCCGGTTTTGGGGCCATTGGATGCGTGTGTCTTATTGCGTAGGTCTTATTGCGTATTGTGCGGCTCAGCGCCAGGTTACCCGTTCGGCGAGTGGCAGGCGGTCTCGTTCTTTTTCTTCGGCGGCGTAGCCGAGGGTGATCAGGGCCTGGGGATGCCAGGTGTCCGGCAGGTCGAGGACATCGCGCACCAGGTCGGGCACGAAGAGGGGCGCGCACATCCAGCAGGCGGCGAGGCCGAAGTGGTGGGCAGCCAGGAGCAGGTTCTGGCAGGCGAGGGCTGTGCTTTGCACGGCCATGAGCCATTCGGCTTCCTGGCGGCGCGGGTCCGGGTATTCGTCCATGCCTTCGAGGGAGAGGGAGGCGGCGATGAGGGCGGGCGCGCCGGTGATGCGGGCGTGGCTGATGCGGACGCGGCGCTCGATGATTTCCGAGTCGACGCCGTCGGCGCTGAGGTCGGTGCGCCAGCGGTCGCCCATGCGGTCGCTGAGCTCCTGTTTGGTCGAATCGGTGGTGACGACGCAGAAGCGCCAGGGCTGGCGGTTGTGGGCTGAAGGGGCCCAGATTGCGGCGGTCAGCAGCATTTCGAGGAGCGCCTTTTCGACCGGTTCGGGCAGGTAGCGGCGGACGGATCTGCGGCCGCGGATGAGTTGCCAGAACCAGCCGTCGTCGAAATCGGTGGCCCAGTCTGATTGGCGCCAGTCTGATGGGCGCCAGCCGATGTCGTCGTCGCTCGGATCCGCTGACGCGATTCGCTGTCTGTGCATGGGACGGCATTATAGCATGGAAAGGGCGAAAGGGCAGTGGTCAGTAGGCAGTGGCAGTGGTCAGTAACGGCAACGGCTTGATCCGCGAAGGGACGCGAAGGGGCGCGAAGAACACCGAAGGCTACTGGGGTTTTCCTTAGAATTGGGGATAGATGATCATCCTGGTCGGCGGCAATGGACGGCCTCTGTCCTGGTAAATCTCCACAACCGCGCTAAAGGCGTCTTCCACGTTGGCCAGGGCCTCGGCCATGGTGTCGCCTTCGGTTATCAGCTCCGGCAGCAGCGGCGAGGTGACGGTGTAACCCCCTTCGGGCTGAGGCTCCAGCACCAGCGGTAATTTCGCTTTCATCTTCAGGTTCCGTCTCCCCTCCAGCTTATGAAGAGCACAATTCTCAGACTGGGATTGTACGATCATAGATTCTTCAGGTCGTGGTGTGCTGGCGGTGATATGGTGATGATACAGAAGTCCGGCGCGATCGTCAATGCCTACAGTGGGGAGCGGTCTTCTTTGTTCGTCGTTTGACGCGGGAGTGGCAGTTTTTCCGGCCGGTCGAGCTCTATCTTGAGCCGGTTGAAGACGGATGTGGAGGCGCGCACGGTCTATCTGACACCGGTCGCTTAACATTTGGTTGCAATACTGCTATCATGCGGGTATGGACAAGACCCTGGACAAGATCAGGCGGAACGCCCGAAACGTACGGTTTGACGATCTCCGCAAGGTCTGCGACCGTTACTTCGGACAGCCCCGACAGCGCGGCAGCCACCTGTTCTAAAGAACGCCCTGGCAGGGCGAGCCGCTGGTCAATATCCAGCGCATAAGGGGCATGGCCAAGCCCTACCAGTTACGCCAGGCGCTAAAGGCAATCGACAAACTAATGGAGGAACTGCAATGAATCGCCATGACCGCTACACCTATCGCGTTATCTGGTCCGATGAGGATGAGATGTTCGTGGGCCTGTGTGCGGAGTTCGGTTTGCTCAGCCACCTGGACGACACCCCGGAAAAGGCGTTTTCGGGCATTCGGGACGTGGTCGCCTTCGCCGTGAAGGCGTTAGACGAGGATGGCACTCCGATCCCTGAGCCGCTATCTACACGCCGCTACCGAGGCACCATAACCCTTCGCATCCCTCCTGAGACCCACCGCGCCCTGGCAATGGACGCCGCTGAAGCCGGCGTCAGCATGAACCGCCTGGCCGCCGAACGGCTGTTGCTGCGGCGTTAGAGCACTACCTTTTGTCGTGCCGGTCCTGGCGCAAGGTGCACAACGTCAGCTTTTGTTCACGCTGTATTACGGATTGAGAGTTGGCAGGATTCCTTGTTTGACTATGCGGATCAAGGGCGTCGGCAACTTCTTGGATCCGCGAAGGGACGCGAAGGACGGGGATTCAGGGGATTGAGGATTGCGACTTTGATTGTGATTCATGTGATTAGAACTGCGATTGTTGTGATTAACACCGGCTGGCTGAGGGCGGTCATGTGCATATGGCCCGGATTTGGCGGCGGGAGAGGGTACCCACAAGGGGGACGGGGATTTGTGTGATTAGAACGGCGATTGTTGTGATTAAGACCGGCTGGCCGGGGGCGGTCATGTGCATATGAATATATGCATATATGGACATCCGGACCGGATTTGGCGGCGGGATAGGGGCGAAACCCGGTCGCAGCGGGTGGACAAGGTCATATTGCCGCACACTGGCTGCGGCGGGGGGTTTTAGGAGAGGGGGCGTTGGGGGGGGGGGGGCC
>JAPPKG010000302.1:0-5195 GCA_026914085.1 Caldilineaceae bacterium
CCAGTTCGACCGCTGCAGGCTGAGCGGGATCGAAGAAGAACCACCCGGAAGGGTACGATAGCGCCAGGTTGTGCCTTGTGCTGTCGAACGCCAGCCAGCCGGCAGTGTCCGCACGCCGCACCTCCTGTATGTCGCCGATGGCCGTTACCAGGCCGCCGTATATCCACCCCAGACGGCCCTCATAGAAGATCTGCCACCAGTCGCCTGCGCTGTTCTGACCAACAATCGGAAAACGTTGTCCCGCAACTGCCGTGCCAATGACGGGATGATCCGTCCCAGGGCCGCCTCGCACGTTCATCGGACGCACTACCGATACCGCCGGGCCTGCCAAAGGCTCAGGCCCAATCTGTTCCTCCCACCGTACCCGCCATACGATCTCACGTAGCAACGGTTCCAACTCCGCAAACTCTTCATCCCGAATGAAGAAGTCAAAAGCGAGTATCGATTTCGTGTCCGGCGATACAAGGAGGACCTTCCAGACCTCGACAGGTGCTTTCTCAGCCGGAGTTTCTCCGGCGCGATAGCGGATTGAGATAGCCTTTTCGTCTCCCGGCCGCAGACCGGAAACGATCCCCGCGTTCTCGATTTCGAAGTCGGGATCTGGATTGGTGTAGATGTCGCGCAGGAACTGATGCCCGAGTTGCTCCACAGTCAGACCGCCAGACGAACCGTAGGAGGCCGCGAATACGTTGTTAGGCACGCCGGCGCGTTGAAAGCCAACCCAGACAGTCGGTTCCGGCGCCGGGCTCCTCTCTTCCACCCCAGCCCGGCCCAGTTCGACCTGTGCAGGGATCAATTCGCCAATGTCTGCTGCACCGAGGCGTTCACCCAGCGCCGCCGACAGCTCTGCCAGGTCCGTAGGCGATGGCCGGTCGGCTTCAAAGAATATCCAATCTTCAGGGTAGACAATTGACAGCTGCCGCCCTCTCTCTTCGAAGATCGTCCACGCCGTATCCGCTTCCGCAGCATCTCTCAGCATCCCTCCTGCCCGAGGCGCAAAAGGATTGCTCAGCTTCACCATCGCAACGGCAGGCACCGGCCGTTGGCTGGAAACATTCTCCAAAGTCGGTCCGTCTCGTCCAGGAGCAACCGTCACCGTTTGCGCCGACACCCATCCCAGCTGACCGACCAGGTCCACGGCAGACTCCCTGCTCTGAGTCGTAGTGCCGGGCAAGTATGCGGCCAGCCACCAGTCCCCGCTCCGATCCGGACGGACAAGCGAAATCTCAGTGCCCCCTGTGACCCAGCTGATGACGGGAAGCCCCGCACCGGGACCGCTCCGCACCCCCGTCGTGCGACTAACTACAGCTGCAAGGGTGGCGGGCACCACACCAGTGTTCTGCCCGTCCCAGCGCACGCGGTGCACGATCTCCGTCAGAAGCGGCTCCAGGCCATCGAACTCGGCCGCGAGAACTTCAAACCTCAGCACCAGGTGGGCATCCGAGTCCGCCGACTCTACGACCACAATCCAGACTATGGTCTCCCTGCCGGACGGCCTGCCGTCGCCCCCGTCGCCAAAACGAATCGAACCCGCGACTTCCTCCCCTGGGCGCAAGCCCGATACGACCCCAACGCGGTCCGGTTCAATTCCTTCCACCTGACTCAGTTCCGATGCGATACGCTGCAAGCGCCCGTGTAGGTTCGCGCCCTCTGCAGGCACGACCTCTATCGAGATACTGTTAGCCGCTGCCAACTCTGGTGACTCTCTTGGATGCAGCTGATAACCCAGACCGACCAATCCCGCGTCAACTCTCTCCTCCGCTACCGGCAAAAGCTCTTGCAAAGCTTCGGCAAGGGAAGGCAGATCCGTCCCAGCCAGCAATACCGTTGGATCATCTGCCGTTGGTTCCACAAACAACCAACCTGGCGGGTAGGAAATCGTGAGCCCATGGGCCTCCACCTCAAACCTCTCCCAGCCATCGACAATCGGCAGACTGCGCTGCGCAAGCGGGACTTCTGTGCCGGTCGCCTCAGGTGTGGCCGTGGCTGTCTGTTTGCCTGGCGCGCCCTGCACGTACCCGGCCATTAGCATTGACGCGAACAGCAGCATGAACAGAATCAGATAGCCGTTCTTCAGCTTCTCCATTGCAATCTGCGTGCTGTCAACCTTAGGGTTCATCGAAACTCCACCCTGCCATCCCACTGTAGGGGCACCCCTTGTGGGTGCCCACGCCCGCAGCCCTCAACTGCTCCATACTGCCGAATTCCCCGTAGGGGCGCCCCTTGTGGGTGCCCTCGTGGTTGCCCCACTCTGGAAGGCGTTTCGTGAATCTCCGTATCTCTCATGGACTGACAACATCATGGGCCTGCAGATTCCAGGTCAGACAAACGGCCCGATATGAATTCGAAACTCTTCCTCCTGTCCTGCACAGGCACAAGGTTGCCCTTGCCGAAATACGTACAGATTCTGTAGTCGGCTGTAAGCAACTCTATTGGTAGACATTCGTCAATTGTTGCAGAAAGGGCAGAACTCAACAAGTGCTTGATATTCCTCAGAGCTGACTGCCAGATAACAACAAGCAACAGTCCCAATGCCTCGAACCTGGAAATATCTCTCCGACCTGTCCCCGATAAACGCTTCCACCAGCCACAGTTCAGCCTACCTAAGCGAGGGCAGGACCTGCCCAAAATGTCACCCAATCTCGGTTCCCCCGGCACGTCCGGCACGGACAAGTGTGCGCTTCACTTTGAACCGCTGCTAACTCGGTGCTATAGTGTTTTTATGCACACTGAGACAACGCCTGAACCATCAGGCAAGGACGAAAACGACAGACTCGATCCGAATCCCGAGTCGTCCCCAAGCCCGGTCCCGCCCCAACAGGCTAACTCTGCTCCTCCGGATAGGCAACGCACCTGGTCGCGGCGCCGCTTCTTGGCGGCCGCAGCCGCTGGGCTTGGCGTTCTTGTCGGCGCCTGCAGCAACGGTGAACCATCCCTGGACGCCGCCTCCCTGTCTGCAACCTCTTCGACCCCCGGATCGTACAAGGGGTATCTACCCTGGGTCCAAATGCGCGGTCTGCGCCCCGCCGCGGTGCCCGTTTTCACGCCGACACCGCCTAAAGCGACCCTGACACCATTCCCAACCGACACGCCAGTCCCGACCAATACAACAGTCCCGCCGACGCCCACCTACACGCCGACGCCGACTGTGACCCCGTTTCCACCCGGTCCGCCGAGCAAGCTGGGTATCTTCATCACCCGCAACCATCCCAGCGTCTTCAACGTTCTCCGCAGCGGTGGCGTCGCCGTCGTCAAAACACTGGAACTGGACTTTCGTTTCGCCCGCCAGATCAAAGAAGCCGCGCCTACGACCCGCCTGATCGGGCGCATCGACCTGCCCCAACTGCAGCTGCAGAATCTCAACGCCAAGGCCGCTGCCCAGGACTTCGTCAACCGTCTCTGGCCCATCGCCGACCATCCCGAGCGCCGTCTCTTCTACGACGGTTGGGAAGCCTACAACGAACCGGTGGCCGGTAACCTGGACGAATTCAAACGTCTGACCGAGTTCGAAGTCGAACGGACACGACTCCTCGCCCAGGGAGGTCTCCGTAGCGTGATCGGCAACTTCGGCACCGGCCAGCCCGCTCCCGAAATGTGGGAGCATTTCCTGCCCGCTGTCGCCGAAGCACAGGCCCACGATGGTTGGCTGGGATTGCACGAGTATTCCGCTCCGACCATCTACTATGCCAGCACACGTGACGGCCAGGGCCGATACCCGGGCGTGGCGCCGCATGACACCGGCTGGCTGACGCTGCGCTACCGCCAGCTCTACAATCAGATCCTCAAGCCCGCCGGCCGCGCAATTCCGCTGGTCATGACCGAACTGGGCGTAGATGGCCTCGTCACCAATCGTCCAGGCCCGCAAGACGCCAAAGGCTGGCAGCACTTCCAGGAATACTGGGCACAGCACGGCTTCGGTTCCTGGGGACCGGGTGCATACGTGGAGCAGCTTGTCTGGTATGATCAGGCAATGCAACAGGACGCCTATGTGATAGGCGGCTGTATCTTCGCCTTGGCTGCCAGCCCCGGCTGGGAATCTTATGAGATCGGCGGGCACGTGGAGTCGGTGCTGCACCAGTACCTGAGCGTCCATCCGCAGCGCTAGCCGCTTCGGCTCTCCTCAGATCCGGCGGGCCCGCTCCAGACAACCGCCGACTGAGACTCGCAACCTAACGACCATCTTCCGTTACGGTGAACTCTCTGAGCGAAATCCATCGCGGTCTGGCCCAAACCGGCATCTATTTCTTTATTGCGCTGGGCGTGTGGGCCATCTGGCTCCGCATTCGCTCCCGCCCGCTCGACGGCAGCTGGTACGGCGCCGCAGTAATCGGTGAACTGCTCATGATCGTGGAGTTTATCCTGGGGTGGGTGCTTTACGGTCAGGGGCTGAGCGGAAACCTGTCTCGCGCCTTTGTACACATTCTCTACGCTACCGTAGCTGTCATCACCCTGCCGGCAGCCTATCTCTATCTGAGCCGCCTGCAGGATGAAAACGTAAAGACAATTCTTTTCGCAATCGTCTGCTTCTTTCTGATGGAGGTCGTCATTCGCGCCCGTGTCGTAGCGCTGTTATAATCTGCTCCCAGAGCCAGTCCTGTCCGACACCTTGGCCCTGGCTGTGTTCAACAGCATTACAGAGCCGGCCTGAACGCCAAGCGCAATCTTCAATACAGTCATCGAGACACCATCGCCAAGACCATGTCCCGTTCCGTGCTGGTACTGAATGCAACCTTCGAGCCCTTGAGTCTCGTCTCTGTGCGGCGGGCAGTCGTTCTGCTGCTGCGCGACAAAGCCGAGTTGGTCGAGGCGACCGAACGCATGCTGCACAGCGCCAACCAGGCCCTGCCCGAGCCGCTGGTGATTCGTCTTGTCCGTTACGTCCGACTGCCCCATCGCTCCGTCCCGCCCACCCGCAGCGCCGTAATCCTCAGAGACGCTTACACCTGCCAGTACTGCGGCGACACCCCGGGCAAACACGCACTGACCGTGGACCATGTGATCCCCCGCTGTCGCGGCGGCGACCATAGCTGGACTAATCTGGCGACCGCCTGCAAGCGCTGCAACTGCAAAAAGGGTGGCATGAGCCCCCGCGAAGCCGGCATGACGCTGATCCGGCGTCCCTTTGAACCCACCTATGTCGCCCTCGTCCTCCTGAGCAACCCGACCGCCGCTTCCCGCTGGGAAACGATGATGGG